>NZ_JAETGO010000062.1 GCF_016765695.1 Sporosalibacterium faouarense
TCTGTGGATAGTTTGCCAGGACTCTTGCTAGTGCAACTCTTTGCTTCATCCCCCCCGAAAGTTCAAAAGTAGCCTTATCACCAAATCCCTCTAGCTTTACTTGCTCTAAAAAATGTGTTCTTATTTTTTCAATTTCCTTTATAGGGATATCCCTCATTTTTGGTCCAAATTCTACATTGTCTTTTACACTCATCCATGGATATAAGGTTGGAGACTGGAATACAACTCCCCTGTGCCAGTCAGGTCCTGTAATGGGTTCTCCTTGCATAAGGCACTCTCCACTTGTAGGTTTAATATAACCAGCAATAGTTTTTAATAGTGTACTTTTCCCACAACCAGATGGCCCTAAAACGCATAGAAACTCTCCCCGTTTAATTTGAAGATTTATATTTTCCAATGCCAGAATTGAATCCCCTTTTTTACCGTATACTGATTTTAAATTTTCAATTTCTATTAATACTTTTTGTTTTTCTTTATTTACCATTACTTAGGTTCCTTTCTACATTTTTTGCTCCATCCTCAAGAGAAAATCAATGTGATGAGTGAACAATTTATTTAATTAATCCCTGTCTCTAAAGATTTTTCAATATATATGGGATTTACATAGTCATTAAATTCTTCCTGAGATGGAGAGTTATCAATAGATTTTTGATCTTGTAAGAAGTCTGATGTATCTTTCATGATAGTTGCAAAAGCCCCAGGTGACCCCTTTGTTCCAAAAAATCCTTCTTCCAGCAATTCTCCCGGTGTATGCCAAGTTGAACCTTGCATCTGTAATAATGCCTCTTCTGCTGGTATTTCCAGTTCCTCAGATATTATATCTGCTGCTTTTTGTGGATCTTTTCTATATATATCAGCCGCTTCTGTTAAGCAAGATATAAAATCTGAAACTATATCAGGATACTTTTCAGCAAATTCTTTTCTTACAACTTCAACATTAGCTGTTATAAATCCTTTCTCAGCCATATCTTTACTTGAAATAAGCATTTTACCATCTTTTAATAATACGCCAAGAGATGGTTGCCAAGTATAAGCAGCTTTGATATCCCCTCTTTCCCATGCTGCAACTATTTCCGGTGTTTTCATATCTAGAAGTTGTACTCGATCTTCAATTCCAGCATCTTTGAGGGCATTTAGTAAAATATAATGGGATGTAGATGCAAAAGGTGTGGCTACTTTCTCGCCTACAAGGTCTTCCATATTATTAATTTCACCATTATTTTTTACTGCTAAAGCTTCTATTTCTCCAAGTACTTCATGTATCCAAATCATTTCTACATCAAGATCCATAGATAAAGCAATTATAGCGTTTGTATTTCCCATAGTAGCAAAATCAATACTTCCAGATGCCAATGCTTTATTAGCGTCAGAACCTGAATCAAAAACAATATAGTTACACTTAATTCCTTTATCTTCAAAGTATTTATCAAATAATCCATTGGATATTGCTATGGTTTCATCATTAGGTACTCTAAGTATCCCGAAATTTATTTCTTTCGGTATAGATGAAGTATTCTCCGATGATTGATTATTTTTTTCAGAAGTGCCATTACAAGCTACAAATGATAACATTACAATTCCTATTAATATAATTGATAACATTCTTTTAAATATTTTTTTCATATTTTACCTCCTTCTATATTTAGCATAGTTTCAAGTTTTATATTCCTATTTAAATAAAATTCCTATATTAAAAAATATCTTCGAAGTTTATACATGTCCCTTCCAGAACACAATCTTCTTCTCCAAGAAACGTAATCCAAGGTCAATTAATATACCCGTTATTCCCATTATCAGAATTCCTACAATCATAACATTACTTTTCAAGAAATTTGATGCATCTAATACCATCCATCCTATACCTGAAGTAGCAGCTATCATTTCCGCAGAAACTAAAGTAGTATATGATACTCCAACAGCTGTTCTAATTCCTGTAAAAATCTCAGGCAGGCAAGCAGGTAATACTATCTTAAAAAAGATTTTTTTTGAATTAGCACCTAATGATTTAGCACTCAATATATAATCTTCATTAATTTTTCTAACAGCAGATACACAGGCAATATAAATTGGTGCAAAACCTGCTAGGAATAATAGTGTTATCTTTGATGTGTTATCTATACCAAGCCATAATATAAGCAGTGTATAGTAAGCCAGTGGTGGCAATGGACGATAAAATTCAACTACTGAATCGACTATTGCTTTAACCTTACTAAAGTATCCACTTAATAATCCAATGGGAATGGCAGTTACAATAGCGAGCCCTAAAGCAAAGAATAACCTTTGAAAACTGGCTCCGAGGTGCACCCATAAAGAGACTTTGTTGTAACCATTTTTTAAAATATTAAGAAAAGTAATCCACACCTTGTATGGTGATGGTACTAAGGTGGGTGAAAATATCTCTAGTTTGGTTATTAAATACCAAATGCTTAAAATTACAACCCAAGTAGCTACTGTCAGAACTTTTTCGTTCATATTCTTTTTATTTGCTTTTCCCCAACCTTTAACTTTATTTTTACTCTTTTGTTGTGACTTCTTCTTATGCAAATCAGTACTTTTCTCCAATCCGCTAATCCTATTTTTAAAATCCATAAGTTACACCCCCTCCTTTCATAATTTAATTTTACATATGCAAGGTAATTAACTTATTTTATATAAAAACAATAGCAAAGCCACCGAGTATAAACTCAATGGCCTTACTAATTTAATTTTTTAGAAATTTTTTAGAGGAGTTTTAAATATAATAAATTTAAGAATTTTTTAGTTAAAATTATATTCTGTAACTATTTTTTCTCTTCCAGTTACTTGGTCTTGATAATATTCATAGCAGCATATACCCAAATATGAACCAGAGATATTATATAAATTATCATATCCCATGTTCTGTAATGCCATTACTGCATTATAGCTTCTTTGACTTGAACGACAATGCAGGTATACTGGCTTATCCTTTGGAATTTCATCTAATCTATTTCTGAATTCACTCAATGGAATATTTACTGAATTTTTAAGATGTCCAGCTTTATATTCATCTTTTTCCCTTACATCTATAATAAATGCGTCATTTTCTACCAATTCTCTAACTTTAGTTACAGGTACTTGTCTAAACTGACCATTTAATATATTTAGTGCAACTAAAGCTGCATGATTAACTACATCCTTTGCAGTTCCAAATAATGGAGCATAACATAACTCTAATTCTTTTAGATCTTCTAAAGTTCCGCCCATTAATATCATTGTTGCAATAACATCTATTCTCTTGTCTACATTGCCTTTTCCTATTGCTTGAGCTCCAAGTATTTTACCAGTTGGATATTCATACATTAATTTGAAATGCATTGGATTACTTTCAGGCATTAAACCAACTTTATCCCCAGGAATTAAATATACAAAATCATAAGAAATACCTGCTTTTTTAGCAGCTTTTTCATTTAATCCTGTAGAAGCTGCTCCTAAGTCAAATACTTGAACTACAGATGAGCCTATTACTCCATTGTTTCTATGTGGAATATTGTACATGTGGTCAGATGCAGCTCTAGCTTGCCTTTGTGCAGGACCTGCAAGAGCAAGTCTTGTTTTTTCGTGAGTTAGACGATTATATACCTCTATAGCATCACCAACGGCATAAATATCTTTATCATTAGTCAAATAGTTATGATCTACTTTAATTCCACCTGTTTCGCCTATTTCAAGTCCAGCGTCTTTTGCTAAACTAGTTTCTGGACTTACTCCTATTGACATTACTACAGCTTTTGCTTTCACGTTTTTGCCTGATTGCAATTCTACAGAGTCTTCATTGATTTTTTGCACTGCATCACTTAGTATAAGGTTAATGCCTTTATCCATCATTTCTTTATGAAGAATTTGTGCCATATCATAATCGAATGGAGCCATTATCTGATTTTGTGCTTCTATTAAACTAACGTTTTTACCTGCTAGATGTAAATTTTCTGCTACCTCTACTCCGATGAATCCACCACCAACAACAGCAATATCATCTATATTATTATTTACGATGTAATCATTAAGTTTTTTGATATCAACAACATTTCTAACTGTAAATACATTAGAACCAGTTATACCATCAATACTTCTAGGAAGTATTGGATTAGCTCCTGGAGACAATACCAATTTATCATATGACTCTTCATATTCTTCTCCAGTTTCTAAGTTCTTTACTACTAATTTTTTTTCTTCTCTTTTTATTTTAGTAACTTCACTATTAACTCTAGCTTCAATGTTGTATTGCTTTTTAAATTGCTCTGGACACATTAAAACTAAGTCCTCACTTTTTTCAACTATTCCACTTAAATGAAATGGTAATGCACAATTAGAAAAAGAAACATTTGGTCCTCTTTCAAACATAATTACCTCTGCTGATTCATCAATTCTTCTTGCCCTTGCTGCAGCTGAAGCTCCTCCAGCTACACCACCAATAACTAAAATTCTTTTACTCATATTAACCCGTCCTCCTTTTAATTGTTATAAATCCCCTTACCTTGTTGTTGTATAATAAGCACAGATATGCATGTACCTTTAAATTGCAGTTCTGATTTTAATATGTTTATCAAATATCAATCAATTTCGTAACATCTATAATTTAAGCACTAGATTTTCTGATTATTACTAATAATTATTAGCAATATCTATGAAGCAGCTGAAGACGTTGAAGCAGTAGATTCACTAGAACTAAATTTCTTAGAAAGTACGTTTCCAACAATTCCTCCTAATGTCATGAAAATTAGGAATATCCAACCTGAAAGTGAAAAATTAGCTATAGGTGTATATAAAGCACCTACATTACATCCATTAGCAAATCGAGTTCCTAAGCCCATAGTAATACCACCTAATGCAAATAGTAACAATTCTTTTTTATTAACTTTTATTTCTTCCATAAATGATTCCTTAAGTTTACCAGCAGTTAGTAAGTAGATCATTGTTCCAAATACGATACCAACATTTTGTACTGTGATTGGATGCTCAAAGAATGGTAGCTCAAAAACACTCGATGACATTTTAGTGAAAGAAACAATTGAATCAGTTGAAACTCCAAAGAGCATTAAAACCTTACCAAACCAGATACCGTAAGGTGTAGACGCACCCCATCCAGACTTAGTTACGCCCATTAGTAAAACAAATATAATACTAATAGCTATTGCCCCTTGCTTCAAAGTCCAAGGTTTAACAAATATACGATTATAATTTTCAGCACTAAAGAAGCCGTAGTTCTTATCATCTAGTCTTTCCTGTTCATGCTGAATTTTTTCCATTGGATGTCCAGTATAACTACTGTTCTTCTTACGACGTCTCTCATAATTAAATGCAATGAAAGTAACTAAGCTACAAAGTAAGACAGTTAACAAAAGTGCACCTAAATAACCTTCGAAACCATCCCATTTAAACATATCTGGTAAAAAAACTCCTCCAGATAATTGTTCTCCCACTGATGTAGAAATCCAAGAATTTCTAACCCAACCTGCAGTCCTTTGCATAGGAAATCCAAGAAATACGCCTAAACTAAAGAACACTAATGTTGTAAAAGCTCTAGGTAAACCTGTTACCAAGTCTGTAAGTACTCCAGAGGCACAACACACGGAAAATGACATACCAAAGCCAAATAGTAATCCACCTAAAATTAGTCCAAAATTAATAGGGTTTATCCAAAGACCATAACTTGCTGGATCACCCTTAAATAAAAATGCGGTAGTTAATAAAGCAGTAATTCCAAACATAAACATTAAAGTCCTTACTAATTTTGTTGATCCAGTACCATAGGCACGATTAATACTTCCTGCAAAGCCAGTATAGGCCCTCATCAATGTATAACCTAATCCTACACCAATTAAAAGCCTAAAGAACAACATATCAGTTTTTAAAAGTATGTTCCCTAGTACTAATATTAATAAAATTCCTATGAATCCGAGAATTTTTTCATTCTTTTTCATTTTTTTACCCCCTTATATCTTCATATAATGTCAAAAGTTTTTGTCAAATATCCAAATGTAGCTTTGGTTTCACACAATTTATAAGCAAATCTTCCTTCACCCTCAAAAGAAGCGTCTTGTTAGATATCGCTTATCATTATTTTATTAAGGGTCAAGCAAGTATCTATAAGATACCTGCTTAACCATTGTTCCTGCTTATTTATAAATTGATTATTTTACTAATGAAAATCCTTTATTCGCCCATCCTAATGGTTCATTTGATGACATTCCTGTACCACCATTTAATGATACAGCATCATAACCTAATACTCTTAAAGTCGCCACAGTTTGACCTGCTGTTTGACCTGTATAACAATATACTATGATTTTTTTATCTTTCGGTAATGTATTGAATTCTTTATGCATTTCTTTTCCAAAAGGAATATTTTCAGCACCTTGTATATGACCTTTTGCAAAATCGTCTGCTTTTCTTATTGATAAGAACATTATACTACTATCTTCTTGGTCTAACATATTCTTAGCATTATCTTCACTTATCTTATAGTTTGCATATGTAGTTCCATTTACTTCTGCAAGACCACTATAATATTCATCTATTGCCTCTTTAATTTCTGTGTCAATTTCAACTCCTGTTGGTTGACCAAATTCATTAGGAGTTGTTTCAGTTATCGCTTCCACTCCTTCAACCTTTGAAATACCATAATTCCAACCTAAGTTAACAGATTTAGCATCAAAACCTGCCATGTTTAATAGGGCAACTGTTTGACCTGCTGTTTGTCCTGAATAGCAGTACACCATTATTGTTTTGCTTCTTGGTAGTTTGTCAAGACTTTCACTTATGGCTGTTCCCCAAGGAGCATTAACAGCACCTTTTATATGTCCTTCAGCATATGCATCAGATTGTCTTATATCTAATATGAACATATCTTCTTCTGCATTAACCTTGTCTACGAATTTATCTTGAGCAATCTTATAGATGTCACTACCCATATTAGTATAATAATCACTTACAGCTTGAGTTAAAACATCGTCACCATTTGTAGCTCCTTCTATATTCGAATTTGGCTGTGTATCTACATCTGATTCTTCAGCCTTACCACACCCCACTACACTTAATGCTAATATAAATACCAAAACTAATGATATTCCTTTAAAATTTTTAAACATGTTACAAGACCCCTTTCGAATTGTTATTATTTTAACATATATGATTATAACACAGATTAAATCATTTCTATCCTCGGAATAACCAATACTAGATAAGAAAAAGTGATACCAAAATAAGAAAAAGCAATATCAAAATATTCAATTAGTTTAAATTAAGAGAAAAAAAACACCGAGATGGTTATTTAACCATTTCAGTGTTTTTTTAATTTTTTAATAGAATCTAATAACTCTTTTATCAAGAGTTATCTTGCTCGTTTATCTCTACTTTGTTATTCTCTGGCATTTGTACTGGTAAAGACGTATCTTTGGACCATTCAGACCATGCACCATCATATAATTTTAGATTTCTATATCCTGCATTATAAAGTGCAAGGTAGGTTTGAGCCCCTCTAATTGAGGTTTTACAATACATAATAGCAGTATCATCAGGGATTAGCCCAGCATCTAAATACATAACTTGAATATCTCCCACTGTTTTATAAGTCCCATCACTCTTATTATTATCAACATAGTTCATTAATACAGAACTTGGAATAGTTCCTGCGTCATATTCTTCTTGAGAACGAGTATCTATTAAGATTACATCTTCTTTAGGATCATTGATTTGTGATTTCATATCATCAATAGTCGCTATCATATTTACATTTTTTTCTTTAGCTACATACTTTGTAGGTGAAATATCTGGTATTTCTTTTGTTAATTCAACACCAGTTGCATTTAAAGCTTTTATTCCACCACTTACTACTTTAACATTCTCGTGACCATAAACCTTTAAAGTCCACCACAATCTTGCTGAATCCATATTGTTATTATTATCGTAAATTACAACTGTAGTATCATTAGAAATTCCCTTTGTACTCACGACTTCTTCAATTTGATCTTTTGGAGCAAGCATATTGGGTACAGGTTCATTGATTACTATATCTGCCCTGCTAATGTTAACAGAGTTTTTAATATGACTATATAGATACCCTTCTGAACCTTGTGCATCAACCAATACAACATTTTCTTGATTAATTAATTTTACTGCTTCATTTGCATCAATGATTTCAGTACCTTCTTCTCCACTAAAAGAACTACATCCAATATTTGTGAACATAATTGCTATTATGAGTATAAGTAATGATGCCTTAGATAATCTTTTCATTTTTTTCCTCCATTCTTTATTTTCCCTATTAAACTGTTTAAAAAGATTGTTAATTTTTATACAGCTATAATTATACTTTATATATAAAGCAATTGGTCATAGAAATTTCCAATGTAGCATTTAATTATTAAATGAGGGCCTTGCATATTAAAGTTTTATGTAAAAATGTACTTAATTCGTTAATATGAAATTTCCGCAATTGTATAATATAGTAAAAATGTTATAATTGAAAAAGCACTAACAACTCATAGATAAAGAGTCATATTTAAACTAGGAGGCAAAAACATGTTTAAAATTAAGTTAAATCTAAATAAAAAGATTGCTATAGGACTTCTAATAATTTATTTTTTAATGAATTTAGCTTTTTTGACTAAATTCCCATTTGTTCATTCTGATGAACCGTGGCTAAGTGGTTTGACTAGAAATATTTTAGAGGAAAAAAATTTTTCTGTAACAGAGACTTTTTTCGATTTATATGAAAGGCATCCCCATGCAATTAAAAGCTTATTTCATTTAATACAAATGCCCTTCTTAAAGCTATTTGGCTATAGTGTTTTTACATTTAGACTAATATCTTTAATATTTGGAACACTAACATTAATCTTTTTTTATAAACTTTGTTATCTTCTATTCAAATCAAAAAAGTTTGCTTTACTTTCAACCTTTCTGTTATCAATAGACATTCAATATATATATGCATCCCATTTTGCTAGGCAAGAAATAATTTTACTTTTCTCTTTTATATTAGGTTTATATATTTTTAATAAAAGTACAAAGGCTGATGATTATCGTAGAGATGTGATAGTAGGTATTTTAATTGGTATGAGTATAGGTATACATCCTAACAGCTTCATAATATCTATTCCCTTTGGATTCCTATATTTATATCATGTTTTTATTACGAAAAATCTAAAGTTTAGAAATCTTACACTATATGTTGCTATAGTTTCTTTATTTGCCTTATTCTTTATTTTTCTTAGTTTTAAATTTGATCCAAACTTTTTAAGTCATTACACAAATTATGGAAATCAATTTGGTGTACTTAACCCAGTAATATCTAAAGTTGAGCAGATAAAATATTTTTATTTAAAACTCTATTACGGTATTAGTGGTACATACTATACTCCAAAGATTAAATTTCAATTTTATTTATTCAGTACAGTATTGATTACAAGTTTTATCAAGCTGTTTTTAAATAAATATAGTTCAAAAAAATCACCTTTAATCTCTATACTATTATGCATTTTAGCCATAAATATCGGAATAATTTTAATAGGTAGATTTAATGCAACCAGTGTAATATTTATATTTCCACTGCTTTATATCTTAACAACTTATACACTAATGGACCTAAAAAAGTGGAAATCTTTATTTGCATTTTTGATATCTATTATTCTCATTGTTAATACAATTAGTAATATACTGCCATATCTAAACACTAGATATGATACCTATCTTAGTGAAATAGGAAAGTTTGTCCAGAAGGATGATACTGTTTTAGCTAATCTTAATAGTGAATACTATTTTGAAAATGGAAAGCTATATGATTATAGAAATCTTTCTCTATTAAGTGAAAACAACATGAGTTTTTCAGATTATATATATAATCATGATATTGAATACATAGTGTATTCACAGGAGATGGATTTTATATATAACAATAGACCAGTATGGAATGGATTATATGGGAATCTATATTTTTATTATGAGGATATGCAAAGTTTTTTTGACTCTAAATGTACCCTTGTCCATGAATTCAAAGACAATATATATGGCATTAGAATAGCAAGGTATATTAACACCAGAGATTGGTGGATAAAAATATATAAAGTAAAAGAATAGGTCTAAGTATCACCAGAACCTATTCTTTTACTTTATCATAAATTTCTTTCACTTTTTCAATAAACCCAGTACTTAATCTATCCCTTGGTCTATCCAAATTATTAACTATTGTATCTCTAATGCTTGTGGGTGATTTTCCCATGACTATAATTCTATCCGATAGTACTACTGCTTCTTCTATGTCGTGGGTAACAAAAATGATAGTAGCTTTTATCTCCTTCCACAGTTCAATTAAGATACTTTGTAACTGTGTACGAGTTTCAATATCTAGACTGCCAAAGGGCTCATCCATTAATAAAATTTCAGGTTTCATAGCCAAAGCCCTTGCAATAGCAGTTCTCTGCTTCATCCCTCCAGATAACTCATGGGGATAATAATTTTCATATCCCTCTAGTTTAACCATTTGCAAATAATGCTTGGCTAATTCTATTCTATTATCTAATTGTATCTCTGTTTTGTTAATATTAAGTGGAAATAAAACATTCTTAAGAACAGTTTGCCAAGGAAAAAGTTGATTAAACTCTTGAAACACCATTATACGATTAGGACTTGGCCCTAGTATTTCTTCCTCTTTAAAAAAAATGTTGCCTTCATCATATTCTTCAAAACCACCAATTAATCCTAATAGGGTTGATTTCCCACAGCCTGATGGTCCAACTATAGATAAAAATTCTCCCTTTTTGACATGAAAACTAACTTTATTAAGTACATCTACTTTTTTACTATCTTTTATAAAAGATTTAGATATGTTATTTATTTTTAATAATGATGTCATATTGACATCCCCCATTTTCTAATAGTAATTTTTTCAAGTCTATCAAAAAATATATCTTCTACTAATATTCCAATAAATACGATAACTATTAATCCTCCAAATAATCCAGGGGTATCCATAAATACTCTCTTTTTAAAAATGAGCCAACCAAGTCCACCTATCCCTCCAGCTGCTCCGAAAACCATTTCAGCACTTATAACTGCTCTCCAAGCCCTTGCCCATCCAATCTTCAAACCTGTGATAAAATAGGGTAGTGCTGCTGGAATTAATATATATCGAATAATACCTATAGTATTTAATCCATAGTTTTTTCCAATTTTTTTATATATTTTAGGAATTGATTTAAAACCAGTAAGCAAATTAATTATCAATGGCCATAATACAGAATGTATTATTATAAAAATAATAGCACCTTCTCCTATACCAATCCAGAGAATTATTAAAGGAAGCAATGCAATCCCTGGCAGTGGATGGGCGATAGCTATTAATGTTTCAACAAATCCTTCAAAGGTCTGTGATATTGCTGAAAGACCAGATAATACTATAGCAATTATTAATGCAGCTGCTACTCCCCTAAAAATAAGACTTAATGAATATAACGTTTGAAGAATTATATCACCATTTGTTACGTCATGAATTAAAGAAGATAATATTGTTTCTATCCTTGGAAATGAAGTGGGATTAAAGACTTGGCTTAGGGCAACTACTTGCCATATGATACCTAGTATAACTATCCAAAATAATCTTAATATATATTTATTATTAATAAACTTATTTTTCATAATTAACATCTTCCCATAATACCTCTTCTAAATTTTGAAATGAATTTGATATATAATTATTTCTCTTCATAAAATCAGTGAAATCCTCTAATCCCTTTACTTTTGATGTATATTTTGTTCCATCTGCAGTTATATACCTTAATACTTCTTCCTTAGGTAAATCATATTCTTTAGCTAAAATACTTGCTGCTTCCTGTGGATGATCGTTTATAAAATCAATTGCCTCGTGTAATGAATCTAAAAATGCTTCATATGTCTCAGAGCTCATATCATGAAACTCCTTTGTTGCTACCCCAATAATGAAAGTAAAATCTTTACCCATAGCCTCTTCTCCAGTTAAAACCTGGTGAAACCCTTCATTATCTAACTCTTTAAAAATATAAGGAGGTGAAGTAAAGTGAGCACTTATATCCTTTTTAGCTAGTAGAGCATTCATACCATCAGGGTGTGCCATAGTTACCAGTTGGTTATCAAGTTTATGAGAATCACTAAAAGCTTTTTCACTAGCCATTGATAACAATATGTGTTGAATACTACCTGGTTGTGGCAAAGCAATTCTATCATTAGTAGTCAAATCTTTTATTGAATTTATACCATCTTTGTAGGTTATCAAACCAATAGGCATAGAAGATAATCCACTGGCTATTTTCCAGTCCATCCCTTTATCCCACCCAATTAAAAATGGAGGAATAGCCATAAACCCAATGTCTACTTCATTTGATATCATTCCTTCTCTTATTGCTGCAGTATTTCCCATTTGCTTCCATATTATTTGCGTTTGTGGTAACCTCTTTTTCAAAATTTCTTTATTTTTCATTATTTGAAGTGGAGCGTAAGCTAGACCATATTGTTCTGCTATTCTTATCTCATTGTTTTGGGATGTGTCATTGTTGAGAGTACATCCATTCAATGAAAGTACTATTACAAATATTATTAATACTATACAAATTCTATGGATTTTCGTTAATTTTTCCACAAGTCTTCTCATCTCCTATTTAGTACATTTTATACTGGATAACAAGATTATTATCATCGTTATCATATATTTTTAAATTTATAAAAGCCTTATTTATATTCCTTGCAAGAGATTCATTATCTTCTCCAACTATAATCATGTATCCTGCCCTTGCAGTGGCATTTATTATTTCTTTTAGTTCATCTCCAACTTTAAAGTTAAACTTGGCATCTATTACGCCCTGTAATCTTTTTATTTCTTCTAGATGACTTAAATATTTGATTTTACCAGGTCTAGCAAAAAACAACTGAACTGATGCCTTTTTATGGTTTTTTAATAAATCATACTCCTTTAATTTCGTATAATCTATCTCTTTTCCCAGGGAATAATCTATAACCATATCTAATATATCTATCTCAGTCAATAATGGTATCAATTTATCCTCATAGGCTCCTCCAATTCTACAAGCTACTTCATTAACCTTAACACCCTCATCCCCTATTAGCATTTGAAAATAGATAGGTCCCTCTTGTATTTCAAAAGCATCAACTATTTTTCTTGTGATATTATCAATATCTTCATAATAATCATATAAATGCTTAGAAGGAAAATCATGGGCTAAACATATTCCAATATGCTGATTCCTGCTAAATGTAACTCTATCGGTAACTAAAATTATATGAGTATTTCCCCCTTGAACCCAACCGCTTACTGTAATCTCTTCACTTTCATAATATTCCTCAACTAATACTACTTCTTCTCTTGAATAGCTTAATGTGTCTTTAATCTTTTCTCTTATTTCATCTATAGAATTCAACTTATAAATGCCTCTTTGTCCTTGACTATCAACAGGCTTTATAACAATAGGAAATTTCAAATCATCTAATTCATTATCCATAAAGCTTTCATCTATAAAAGCATAGTTGACTGTTGGAATTCTATTTTCTTGGAAGATTTCCTTCATTATTCTTTTATTTGTGACAGCTTGTGCAGTTGAAACATTCAAAAATGAAGGGAGTTTTAATTCATTTGCTACATTTGCTACTGTATAAATTGGTTGATCAGTCCCTATAGTCATAATTCCATCAATATTATATTTCTTTGCTACATCTATATTTCCTTCAACATCAAATGTACTAACTAACTCACCGAAGTCACTAATTTCCTTACCAGGTGCATCTTCATAGTAATCTGAAACGACGGTGGTAATCCCTTTTTCATTTCCTCGTTTTATGGCATTAATTTGACTATTTCCGCCGCCTAATATTAAAAGTTTCATTTAATAGCCTCCTTAAAGATAACTTTCACTTATTTCAAATTGAGACTGTTTTTTTAAAAACCTATTAAAAAGTTTATAGTCTGAATAGTAAATATATAGCTTTAAAAACAAGCTAATAAGCTTTGAAAAATTATAATTAGACTTACCGTATTTCCTAGGTCTATGCTCAACATAGATATTTCCAATATTTCTAGTTATTTTAAATATTATAGCGCTTATATAAACAAAGCTTGTCCTATCCTTTTTAATTACTTCAAGGGTATTTTTCTTAATACAACGAAAACTACTGACCCTTATATCCTTTGGCTTATGACAAATAGTATTGAAGAGAAAATTAGTCATCTTTGACCCAACATTCCTTAAAAAATTATGTTCTTTTTTTTGTGCTATTCCATAAACTACGTCGTATCCTTCATCCATTTTTTCCATGATTTTTATTATTTCTTTTGGTTGATGTTGTAAGTCATCGTCCATAGTAATTATAAATTCCTTAGTTGCAAATTCAAATCCACACTTAATTGCATTCTGCTGACCAAAGTTTTTCTCAAGTCTTATAATCTTAAGATTCTTATTCCTTTTATACATATCTTTCATCTTTAAAAAACTATTATCTGTACTATAATCATCTACTAAAATAATTTCATATTCAATAAATATTTCCTTTAATACTTTAGATAATCTATCAAGTAATTCATCTAAAGAATCTATACTATTGTAAACTGGAATTACTATTGACCCACTACTCCACATATCTAAATCTCCTTTAATATTTTGTCTAATTTATGTATAACATAATCTGCTTCTTTAATAGTCATATCTGTATATAACGGGAGTCTTATAAGGGTTTCCCCCACTCTTTCTGTTATTGGTAAGTCTCCTAGATTATATCCTAAAGATTGACCCATGGATGAACTATGTAGTGGTTCAAAGTGGGTGGTAGCATTGATACCAAAATCTCTTAACTTACTAATCACCTTGTTTCTTGAAGCTTCTTTATTTATTAAAATATAGAAAATATGATGGTTTGAATCCTGATAATCTTCTACACTCGTCATACCTTTTAATAAACCAGACTCTAAATATCCACGCAAATTATCTATATAATGACAAACAATCTTCCTTCTCTTTTCTTTTATAATATCTAAATGCTGTAATTGAGCATATAATACTGCCATTAAAATATCTGAAGGTGTATAACTAGAACCTTTATCTACCCAAGTATATTTATCAACTTCACCTTTTAAAAACTTATTTCTATTAGTTCCTTTTTGTCTTATAATATCAGCTCTTTCAATAAGTTCTTCATCTTCTGAATTAATTAAAAGAGCTCCACCTTCACCACTAATGTAATTTTTTGTTCCATGAAAACTATAGCAAGCTAAATGTCCCCAAGCACCTAAGAATTTATCTTTATATTTAGAATTAACTCCTTGAGCTGCATCCTCAATTATATAAAGATTATATTCTTGAGCAATTCTTATAATCCTATCCATCTCACATCCAACCCCACCATAATGAACTGGTACTATAGCTTTGGTTTTTTTAGTAATCTTCCTTTCTATATCATCGGGGTCAATGTTTAACGTGTTCTGAGATATTTCAGCAAATACTGGAGTTGCACCTTGAAGTATTGATGCGTTTGCTGTAGATGGAAAAGTAAAAGAAGGCATTATTACTTCATCATTAGTCTCTAAGCCAATAAGTTGCATGGACATATCTAATGCATGGGTTGCTGAAGTTGTCATAAGTACCTTGGGAATGTGAAATTTCTCCTCAAGTAAAGAAGATACTCGAGATGTAAAATAACCATCTCCACTAACACTTGCCATATTAAAAGCTTCTTCTATTAATTTTATTTCATTTCCAGTTAAATAGATTTTATTAAATGGAATATTCATCATAATCACCATCAATAATTTGATTATTTATTTTATAAAGCATATCATTTGCTATTCTATAGGATTCTATTGTACCTGCATCCGTCCATTCTCCATCCAAAATATCATAAGTCAACTTTCCCTTATCAATATACACATTATTAGCACTAGTTATTTCGTATTCACCTTTAGGAGAAGTAGGAATACTCCTTATAATATCAAAAACGTTGTTATCATACATATATATACCAGTTACTGCATAGTTACTTCTAGGTAGTGTAGGTTTTTCTTCTATACTTATTAGTTTTTTCTCATCTAAAATTGCTATTCCAAAGTGGTGAGGGTTCAAAACTTCTTTTAGTAATACTTTAGCACCTATTTTTTGCTTTTTAAATTTATCTATATATGGTCTGATACTTCTAGTTACAATATTATCTCCTAATATTACAGTTATCAAATGACCTGCTGCAAAATTTTCTGCTAATGAAAGAGCATTAGCTATACCTCTTGGTTTTTCTTGCACTTTAAAGGTAAAATCACATCCAAATTCTTCTCCACTTCCAAGTACATTAACTACATCTCCCATATTTTCTCTGCTTGTTATTATCATAATATCTCTAATATCTGATGCTATTAGCTGCTTTATTGGATTATATATCATTGGCTCTTTTCCTACAGGTAATAGATGTTTATTTGTATTTTTAGTTAAAGGAAACAATCTTGTACCTTTACCCCCTGCTAAAATAATCCCTTTCATAACCTCTTCCTCCTAAATGTCTTCTACTCCACTACTAATCCTTCATCAATATACCAATTAATTGTTTTTTCTAAGCCCCATTCTAATCCAATTGAATTATTCCATCCTAGTGTTTCAATTAACTTAGTTGCCTTTATACCATATCTTTTATCATGTCCTTTTCTATCCTCAACAAATTCAATTAATTCTTCACTAATACCATTTGAATCTAAACCTTTATTTTGTAATATTTCTTTTGTTTTATTAATAATTATCCTAACTATATCAATATTTCTCTTTTCATCATTGCTGCTTATATTATAAACTTCACCGATAGCTCCTTTATTCAATATTTTATTTATACCATAACAATGATCTGTAACATAAATCCAATCTCTAACATTGATTCCATTACCGTAAACAGGTATTTTTCTTCTTTCTAGACAATTAGTAATAACCTTCGGTATAAGCTTTTCTTTGTGCTGACATGGGCCATAGTTATTACTAGAACGAGTTATTATAGAAGGTAACCCGTAGGTATTATAGAAGGATTGCACTAATAGGTCTCCTGAAGCTTTGCTAGCAGCATATGGATTATTAGGCTTCAAAGGTGATTCTTCACTAAAAAAGCCATTCTCAATGGACCCATATACCTCATCAGTTGAAATCTGTATAAACTTTTCTATTTCACTATTCAAAGAACATTCTAATAATACTTGTGTACCTAATACATTTGTTTTTATAAACTCTGTACTGCTTTCAATACTTCTATCCACATGGGATTCTGCCGCAAAGTTAATAACATAGTCTGGCTTATAAAAGTTAAAAATATCCCTTATGCTATTTCTATTACATATATCTTCTTGAATAAAAGTATAGTTATACTTTTTCTCTAATTTCTTAACATTTTCTAAATTACCAGCGTATGTCAATTTATCTATATTTACAATGTTTATATTTTCATTTCCCGTAAGTTTATTATTTCCAAATATATACCTTATAAAATTTGAACCTATAAACCCTGCACCACCAGTAACCAAATATCTTTTCATTTAAACATCTCCATAGTATAATTTAGTTTGATTTATTTCAATGACATTATAACACAAATTATGATATAATGTTTACTAGCTTATAACGAAGGAGAATTAACATGAAGAAAGTTAATTGTTTAGGTGATTTATGCCCTATTCCTGTTATTAAAACGAAAAAAGAACTTCAAAAAATGAAGTCTGGAGAATCCGTTATGGTAGTAACAGACCACAGCTGCACACTTGAAGCTCTTGTTGATTTATTCAAAAATTACGATGTTAAATTTGACTATGATGAAGTAATCAATGGTGTTTGGGAAATAACAATTACCAGACTCTAACACAAACTATCTTTTCCTATCTTTTTACAATACTCTATAAATTCACTAACAGATTTACT
This sequence comes from Sporosalibacterium faouarense, assembly GCF_016765695.1. Taxonomy (GTDB): domain Bacteria; phylum Bacillota; class Clostridia; order Tissierellales; family VENL01; genus Sporosalibacterium; species Sporosalibacterium faouarense. The sequence goes on from NZ_JAETGO010000062.1 coordinate 17,934, forward strand.
TAATCGTGTATTTTTTTCATTTATTAAATACATCTGATATTCCATGGAAAAATCTGATATTTTTATCAGTTTTAACCTCTCCTCATATAATTCTTTCTTAATAGAAATATAAGGAAGAAATGCAATGCCATACCCTCTAAATATAGAAGATTTAACTGACTCCGTTGAATCACTTTTGTACAGAACATTTAATTCATTAGACTCATACCCTAGCTTTTTCATTCTATCCTTTAAAGATTTTTCAACATTAAGCTTATCATTCAACAAAACAAATGGATGTCTTAACAAATCTTCAAAATTAACTTCATTCTCTATTTCATAATCAGATGATGCAACCAAAACAAGGTTGTCAGTTCCTATTTCATAATAAGCCAAAGAGCTATCATGTGGCTTTCCATAAATAACACCTATGTCAGCAATATTATTCCTAATATTCTCTTCTATGGCTTCAAATGAATTAGATATCAATTCATAATTATGATAAGGAAATTTTTTCTTTATTTTACATAATACACATGGCAAGGCATAAGTGGCTATTGGCCAACATGCTTCAATTTTAATAATTTCACCATTTTTTGAATCTTCATTTAAGTTTTCCATCATAGCTTCATAAGTTCTTATAAGATTATCAGCATATTTTAAAACTATTGACCCTTTTTCTGTCAATTCTACCCCTTTATTACTTCTTATTAATAGGTCATATCCTAAGCTTTCTTCAAGCTTTTGAATCTGTTGACTGAGAGCTGGCTGAGAAATATGAGCATCATTTGCGACCCTTGAAATACTCTTAGCTATGGCCACTTTATAAAAATATTCAAAGCATTCTATATGCAAAACAGTCACCCCTTTATTATCTTACTTAATTACCTTATAGTTTGTCTATCAAAAATATTATAACATATAATCTTTCTAAACTACTAAAATCATATTTTTACATATAAATATTGACATATAGTTAGTACATGTTCAATTGCTATTTTCTACTTTTTTATGTTACAATTTTGTTAGTAATATATCTTGATGCCTAAGAGAAGGAGTTGTGTGGTCTAATGGCCGAAATAAGTAATACAAATCAAACTATAAAAGAAACCTATTCTTCTAAAAAGTCAAAATATAGGAAACATAAAAAAAGTCAAATTCCTTTAGGATTTGTAATTTTAGTAGCTATTGTAATAATTGGAATCTTACTATCCAAAGTTTCTACTAATTTAGGATTATTTTGGATGATTGGTATTTGCTTCGGAGTCATACTACAAAAATCAAGATTTTGCTTCACTGCATCTATGAGAGATCCATCATTAACAGGTAGTACATCGTTAACTAAAGCAGTTCTTGTAGCTCTTGCAATCACAACTATTGGTTTCACAGCAATAAGATTCGGTTTATTTTCTAATGGATTACTTAATTCACAACAGATTTCTGTTCCTCCTATTAGCATTACAACAGTTATTGGTGCTTTTATGTTTGGTATAGGAATGGTTATTTCAGGTGGATGTGCATCAGGTACTCTTATGAGAGTCGGTGAAGGGTTCTTAATGCAAATATTAACTTTAGTATTCTTCATCACTGGTTCTCTTTGGGGAGCCCACAATTTTGGATGGTGGAATACTAATTTTATTACAAAAGGAAAACCCGTATTCTTACCTAACATATTTGGTTGGTTTGGGTCAGTTGTTCTTCAGCTATTACTAATAGCAGCCTTATATATTTTAGCTGATAAATGGGGAAGTAAAAAACAAAATTTTTAATCATTAGCAAAGCAAGATTATTAGGCTAAATCAAATGGAAATCGTTTGTTGAAAAACCTTGGTAATCATTAGGAGGAAAATATGAAATTAGAAAACAATAAATTTTATAAATTATGGTTTAAAAACTCATGGTCATACATAGTTGGTGCAGTGCTTTTATCAGTATTCCAGATAGTAACATTAGCTACCACCGGAAGTCCTTGGCGGATATCAGGAACCTTTGCTTATTGGGGAGCGTGGTTATATAAAGCATTAGGTGGTAGTGTAGATAACTGGGCCTATTTCAGTAGTGAAAGTGCTCAATCTACTTTAAATCTTGGCTTTTTCAAGGATCCTAGTTCTATGAGAAACATTGGAATAATCTTTGGTGCTCTTTTAGCTTCTCTCCTAGCTTCTCAATTTAGATTCAAAAAAATTAAAATGAAGCAAGTTATAGGTGCTATTTTAGGTGGTTTATTAATGGGCTATGGAGCGGTAATAGGATTTGGTTGCAATATTGGAGCAATGTATAGTGGCATCGCTTCATTAGCCCTTTCCGGTTGGGTATATGCTCTATTTCTTTTTCTTGGTGCTATAGTTGGTAGTAAACTATTAGTAAAGTTCTTTATGTGATTCTGTGAAAAAATCCTTTATTATCTATGATCTTTCAAAGATATCCAATTATTTATGTAGATATAGCCATGATTTTTACTATTAGTGAAAATTTCTTAATATGTATTTTGATGCAGCTATGATACTATAAATCATAAATAATTGGACCAAATAAATATTAAACTCGCACCAATACTTTATAATTTATCTTTGTTTTCTTTTATTCCTTGCTACTTAGGTTTCTATTTTTTACTCCATATTTTCTAAGAATTCAGTGATATTATCAATCCAATTACCATCAAAAGATTCAATCATTCCCTTATCACATGCAGCAGAAATTTTAGGTTCAATTGGTAATTTAGCAAAAACATTAATATTATGCTTTCCTGCTACTTCTTCAATATGACTCTCACCAAATATCTTGTATTCTTTATTGCAATCTTCGCATTTAAAATAAGACATATTCTCTACTAATCCTATAATAGGAATATTCATCATTTCTGCCATTCTAACTGCCTTTGATACTATCATTGAAACTAATTCCTGAGGTGAAGTTACTATAACAATTCCATCTACTGCAATGGATTGAAATACAGTAAGTGGTACATCACCCGTCCCCGGTGGCATATCAATAAACATAAAATCTACGTCATTCCATATTACATCCGTCCAAAACTGCTTAACTGTTCCAGCAATAATTGGACCTCTCCATACTACAGGATCTGTGACATTCTCCAGTAATAAATTAATCGACATAATACTAATTCCTGTTTTACTTTTTATTGGATATAGACCTAACTCACTTCCTATTGCTTTTCCATTTATCCCAAATGCTTTAGGTATTGATGGTCCTGTTACATCAGCATCAAGAATAGCTGTATTAAACCCTTTTCTATTCATTGCAACTGCTAACATAGAGGTTATAAGAGATTTACCTACTCCGCCTTTACCACTTACAATGCCAATTACTTTCTTGATATTGCTTAACTCGTGTGGCTTTTCAGAAAAATCATGTTTTGGCTCTTCTCTTTCAATACATTCCTCATCACAAGTACTACAACTTTCATTACGATTATTGCTCATTTTCTCTCTCTCCTTTATGTTCATAATTATTGATATACTAATTGATTAACCTTTGTTAAATAATAATTTAATTGTTTCTTTAAAAATATTTTCAGTAGCCTTCCCTGATTCACATTCAATATCAACAATACTCTTACCATTATTAATTGCTTTCACAGCATATGGATCAAAAGGAATTTTCCCAATAAAGGGCAGATTGTTATCTTTACAAAATAATTCTATCCTTCGAGTATTTTCGATATTAACATCAAACTTATTAACACACACTGCTGTTTTTGTTTGAAATTTTTTAGCTGTTTCTACAATGCGTTCCATGTCACTAATACCTGAAATTGAAGGTTCAGTTACAATTAAAACCATATCAACCCCACTCATGGATGCAATTACTGGACATCCAATACCTGGTGACCCATCAATTATAGCTAAATCCGCGTTTCTCACAGATGATTTCATCTGCTTTTTCACTTCGCTAACTAACTTACCCGATGTGCCACTTCCCATTTTAAGGCGAGCTGTTGAAAACACTGCATCATCTATATATAGCATCAATTCTCCAGCTACAGCAGGTTTTAAAACTGCTGCTCCTACTGGACAAATTGCTTCACACACGCCGCAACCTTCACAAGAATAATAATCTACCTTGTACTCAGAATCTACTTTTATTGCATTAAAATTACAGCTTTTCCTACACTTATCACAATTAATACACATATCTGTATTAATTTCTGCCTTTGGTAGTCCATAGTAATCAGAACTTTTGGTTATTGCTGTGGAATTCATAAGCAAATGCATATTAGGTGCATCAACATCACAATCTGCATATGCTCTGGCATTTGATAATTTAATAAATGCACTGGCTATTGTTGTTTTCCCTGTTCCACCTTTACCACTAAGGATTAATAGTTGCTTCACGTTGCACCTCCTTAGTCACTTTCTGAAGAATATCAGAAAACATATCTCTATACTTATCATTTTCCCTTACAGATATCATTCCATTAGAATTTAGCATCCCCAACTGATGATCAAATGGAATCCTACCAATAATAGAAATATCATTTTCAATACAAAATTTTTCAGCTAAATTTTCTTCATTTAAGCATTTATTCAGTACTACTCCATAAGGTTTTTTAAATAACTTCACCAATTCATGGACCATTTGGAGGTTATGAACCCCAAATAAAGTAGGTTCCGCCACTAAAATACAATAATCTGCATCTTTTATACTCTCCATGACAACACAAGCACTTCCAGGTGGAGAATCAATAAAAGTGAAGCCTTCCTTATTTTCTACTTCTTTTATAAGCTGTTTTATAATGGGAACACCAGATGCCTCTCCCGGTTTTAATATCCCAGTAACTACTGTGACATTTTCTGAATTTCCTTTTTCAATACTGCCAATTTTTTTTTCTCTTTCTGACATTGCCTTCTGAGGGCAAAACAACACACATCCTCCGCAAGAATGGCAAACCTCATCAAAGACAACGACTTTATCTTTGATATATGCCAATGCATTAAATTTACAAAACTCTACACACTTTCTACAACCAGTACATAGCTTTTCATCTACTGTGGGAATCTTAATTGAGATGTCTTCTAATTGAATATTTTGAGGTTTAAAAAAAAGATGACCATTTGGTTCTTCAACATCGCAATCAATATATGTAGAATTTTTTGTTATTGCAGCCAAATTGACAGATACTAGCGTTTTCCCTGTGCCTCCTTTGCCACTCAGTACAGCAATTTTCATACTATTTCCCTCCATGATGATGAAATCCAGCATGAATTTCATCCAGTAAAGACAGCTTATTATCTACAAAAGCATCTATATTATCTTTAGCAGAAGAATTGAGTGACTTATAAATTTTAATATCAGCTGCTTGCAACACCCTTGCTGCATTCTCACCACATCGTGGAGTAAGTAAAACATTCACATCACTATCTACAATTGTCTGTGCTGCCTTGATTCCTGCGCCACCTTGACTAGCTACAGCGCTATTATCCAAATAAACGCTTTCATTTGATTCTGTATCATAAATTAAAAAATATGGCGCACGACCAAAAGATCTGCATAGATTTGTGTCCATAGACTTAAGGTCTACTGGCATTGATATTTTCATAATAACCCTCCATTCTATTTTTTATAATAATCATTAATCACTTTAAATGAGCATATAATCTTAGATTTAGACAATATTATTAACTCTCACGATTACCTTCCATCAAACTTTCCTCATATCTATGTCTATTACATCCTCCACATCCACAAGATTTTTCAAGTCCATCACAAAGTTTGTACTCTCCACCTTCAATCCTTAGAACTTTTCCATTCACTAAAGATTCTGCAACTTTTTTTCTCGCTTCATTATATATTCCCTGTACAGTTGTACGTGCAATTTTCATTTGATTTGCACACTGTTCTTGCGTATAGTCTTGTAAATCAATTAGTCTAATAGTTTCATATTCATCTACTGTCATGATAATAAATTGGTCTCCACTTAATGGAACGTTAAGTGGCCCAAATCTATTACTTTCAGGTAAACAACATACTTTTCTCCATTTTCTTGGCCTAGGCATATTCATTCACCTCACTTATAGAAAATAATAGAAGCGTCCTTCTATTACTATAGGAACAATTTCATCTCCCCTTAGTATAGAATCATTCCTTTAGTTTTCGACATATGCCATTTATAAATTTTATTATATCAAGTTATTGGCATATGTCAATAATTATTTTTGAAATATACTCATTTTTTGTATTAGTCTCAATATGAGCATTGATAAACAAATAGTCTCAAGCACACCATATATTCAAGATGATATATGTCTATAATTCGCTTATATTCTTCATATTTTGAGCATAACAAAAAATCATGATCAAATAAATTCATGATTCTATATCTCTTGGTTTTAAATTTCTATCTTCTAATTTTAAAAACTTCTAACCATTAGTCATAATGTTTTATAAGTATTTTTTAATAATAACGCATCTTTCTCTACAAGAGGACCTTCTAAAATGACACAACCTTTTACATTAAAATATTTTAAAGCATTTAAGCATTCCACATAATTGAAATCACTTTCTAATAATGGCAAGTGATTTTTCTCACCTTTCTCATTATAATTTATTCCACCCATATGAATATGTAAATCATCTAACGCAGATTTTCCAAGCTCATCTTCCACAAATTGAAGAATCTTCGCGAAATCATCGAAATCTTTTAAACACCCATTTCCCCTTGCGTGTATATGTGAAAAATCAATACATATTTCACAGGACTTAACTTCTTTACAAAGAGAAACTAGCTCTTCAAGTGTGCCAAACTGTGTTCCTTTTCCAGTTGTCTCGAGTCTATAGGATATTTCTTTATATGGAAGCTTTAACAAATTTTCTTTTATAGTATTGTAGGCTTCTTCTTCTGAGTCCTTTAGATAATATCCTGGATGAAATATTAAACTCCTCCCTTTAACTTTTGCCAATCCTTCAATTCCCCTTATTATTCTTACCATTGATTGCTCTTGTTTTTCAATTTCATTTGCGTTTAAATTTATATAATGAGATCCGTGAGCTGACAGATAAAAATCATTATCTAGCTTAGCTTTTAATATTATATCTTTATTTTTGTCTGTTACATTAACATTTCTAACAAAAAGAAGCTCCATTGCATCCAACCCTATTGATTTTAAATAATTGATTCCAGTAGCATAGTTAATATTTTTTATCCCGCTACCTATTGGCAATCCAGATATTCCAAATAATAATTTATTCATTATGGTCCTCCAGTGAAATTTTACTAATATTCTTATACTCATATAATCTATTACTCCATATTCTTAAAAGAATAATATGATTTATTAATTCTAATAGTTTATTATCCCATAAAAACAAACTATTATATCTTTAAATTCTAAAATTATTCTTCAATCTTCCACTGTTCTTTCAGTGTAAATATTCTCTATTCAAATTTAGTAGGTTACTAAGTGTTACAAAAAAATTCCCCAAACCTAAGTCTGGAGAATTTTTCGTTTTAGTCTTTTATTTCATCACTATTGATTTTTCTCTTTATCTGATTTTAACATTTTTTCAAAAGCTTCATAACGAGTACGCAGTACTCTTTCATGGTCTTCTTCATCCATTTTCAATTGTTCAAAAAATTTCTTTGCTTTTGGATCATCTACCTCATCAGCTAGTTTTTGGTAATGTTTCTGAGATTTTATCTCATCTTCAATAGCTTCTTGAATCCAATTTAGTATTTGATGCATTCAAATTACCCCCTTTATCTTATCAATTTAACTCTATTTCTGTGATAGTTTCATTACAACTAAAGTTATATCATCATTAATTTTTTCATATCTTAAAAAATCATTAAAATCTTTATGAATTTCTCTAACAATTTCAGTAGGTTCTTGATAGTAAATTTCAGAAACCAATTTTCTCAATCTATTTTCATAAAATTCATCATTAGACCTTTGCTCAGGTAATCCATCAGACATAATAAACAAGGTCATTTCAGAAAACATTTTCTGAGAATGGTCGTCATACTTTAATAAGTCAGCATCTATTGCCGCTGAGATAGGAAGACCACCATTATTTAACTCTATTACATTCCCATTACCCTTGACTATTACAGGACACTTATGAAAACCTGCATTACAATAGGTCATTTCATTTGTCTTCAAATCAAAGACAGCTAAGAAGAGACATACTAGGTATTCGTCTGGATAGCCTTCCTTTATGTATTGCTCAATGAAAAAGTGCATGATTTCTTTTGGAGACAATACTTGTCCTGGTATATGTTTAAGTCTAAAAAAGCTTCTTATTGTATCCTTTACAAAAATAGCTAACATGGCACTATCTAATCCATGACCTGAAACATCAGCTACAAAGCATACATATTGCTCAAAATAATCATTTAGCAATCCATTGTCTACTTTAAAAGCATCGTACAAATCTCCGCCTAGCTCTTCTGCTGGGATATATAAGGAAGCAAAAGAGATATTTTCTGTATCAGGAATACTCTTAGGAAGAGAACGTTTATGTATCTTAATAGCATTTTTAATTTCCCTACCTAATTTTTTTTGCATTCTTTCATACTCAACATATTTTTCATTCCCATAAATGTATATGAGGTTATCCTTTTTAAAAACCTTCAGATGGAGCTTTATTAAATCGTGCTTACCAATGAATAAAATTTCCTTCCAATTAGAAGGCTTTTCCGATACACCTTCAATAAGTGATTTGACTTTATTAGTATGAATTTCCCCAATTATATCTAAAAAATCCTTTTGTATTAACTCTAAATGAGTGTAGCCTAAATACGACTGCATAGACTTATTTGAGAAAATAATTTCCCCTTCAAGATTGCAAACTAGAATATGATCGTCAATTATATTGGCTATCGTCTCATTTATTTTTCCTATGTTAAAGCTTTCTTTCATCTATTTTGCCTCCTAATTAACTAAGCTTTTCGTATATGTACATATAAATATTATCATTAATTCGATTATATCATAAAAAAATATCACATCATCTAACAATGTGATATTGTATAATCCGTTCATTTATCTCAAAAGAATACATATTATATTAATTCAAGTTCAACCACTGTATCCATTTCATCGGGTAGAGAAAATGAAAAGTGATATGGCTCCCCAAAGTTAATAAATGCGGCTTCAGAATATTCAGCAGCATTCCAAGGGCTTGAGATTTTTACCTCTGAGCCATCTGAAAGAAGACGTGCTTTCTTTATTTTTTGATTCAATCCATTTAAATTAATTGGTCCTATACTTTCTTCAAATATATGTGCATAAAGCTTATTCCCTTTTTGAGTGTATCTTCCCCATTCAGGCTTTGAAAAAACGGACTTTTTACAACCATAAATACTCTCATGATTTTTTTCCATCCATTCCCCAATTTTTTTAAGGATATCTATCGACTTTTCAGGTATTTTCCCATTAGCATCTGGCCCAACATTTAATAAAAGATTCCCATTCTTACTTACACACTCAACTAATTTTCTTATGATTACTTTAGGTGTTTTATATATATTGTCGTTTGAACAATATCCCCAATTATTGTTTAGAGTTACACAGGATTCCCATGGAATTGAATTTCCACTTTGATCAATAACTCCTTCTGGAGGTATTATTTGTTCTGGTGAAGCAAAATCTCCCGAATACATTAATGGATTAGCTGTTTTAATACTGCCATTATATTGACCGCTAGCATCCAACCTATTATCAATAATGATATCTGGTTGTAATGTCCTTACCATTTTAATAAGCTCTGTAGCTCTCCATTTTTCACCAATCATATCATCATAAGAAAAATCAAACCACATAATATCTATCTTACCATAATTAGTTAATAATTCTTTTACTTGTCCGTGCATATAATCTAAGTAGTTTGAAAAATCTTGTTTGACATATTTATACTTTTCATTCCCCCGCATGGGATGGTTTGCATCGTTATATATAGGATAATCCTTATGATGCCAATCAATCAAAGAATAATATAAACCAACCTTTAGTCCTTCAGATCTGAATGCTTCAATATATTCTCTGATAAGGTCCCTCCTTGCCTTTGTATTTGGCGCCTTATATTCTGTCAATTCGCTATCAAACAAACAAAACCCATCATGGTGCTTAGCTGTCATTACAGCATATTTCATACCTGCTTTTTTTGCAAGTCTTGCCCACTCTTTAGGTCTATATCCAGTAGGATTAAACTCTTCAAAATACATTTGATAATCTTCATTACTTATTCTTTCTACACTCCTTATCCATTCTCCCCTCGCAGGAATTGAGTACAGACCCCAATGAATAAACATACCAAATCTATCTTTTAAAAACCACTCTGTACGTTTTTTTCTTCGTTGTACTATTTCACTATTTTGATTCATAAATTACCTCCAATAAAATAACTAATATAGTAGCTACCCTTCCTAGACAAAAAATATTTTTATTTTAGCATTAACCCAATTGTATTTTTTTATTTTAAACTAAGCTATACTCTTAATTATTCGTTATTCCTTAGAGTATCTTATCAATTATATCTCTTGCTTTTTTGATAAGGTTATAATCCGCCATTTCAATCACAAATTCATCTTTGGGAGTATTCATTCGTTTGACACACTCTCTGTATTTCATTTGACTACCAACATTTACTTTACCTGACATATGATAATTAGTACATTTGGTTCGTCGATATATTGCTTCTACATTATCAGAAGTTACACCACAACCAGGCATAATAGTTATTGAATCTCCAAATTTTTCTTGTATTTTTGCAATATAATCTGCACCCTCTAGAGCATTTGCTCTTTGTCCTGATGTAAGAATTCTGCATACTCCAATTTCAATAAGCTTTGTAATGTCTTTCATTGGTTCTCTAGCATCATCAAAAGCTCTATGAAATACTACTTTAAGGGGATAGGCATGCTTAACCAGTTCTTTCATCCGATCTATATCTATACTACCATTAGGCAATAAAGTACCAGTAACAATACCATCAAATCCCATTTGTTTTACAATATCTATATCATGTTTCATAGTTTCAAACTCGTTGCTATCATATAAGAAGTCTCCAGAACGTGGTCTTATCATAACAAAGATTTCTATATCCTTAATCTCTTTTGCTTTTTTCATTAATCCATAACTTGGTGTCAATCCTCCTATATTAAGAGCTGAACACAATTCAATTCTATCTGCACCAGCTTTTTTAGCTGTTATAATTGATGTATAAGAGTCTACACATACTTCTAGAATCATATGCTTATCCTTCCTCACCTATCAAATTATCTATCCCATTATATTCAAAATCATAATCCAGTGGAAATATCGGTCTTTTGACTTTTTTATAATTAAGTGTTTTTAAATCTTCATTTGTATTTCCTTTAGTAAGTGCCATTATGCTACGTTTCGCAACTAAGCTTTGTTGATGTGTAAGGTATCCAAGTTTACAAACAACTATTTCTACATTCTTAGGATTAACCCCTAAATCTATAAATATCTCTGGAACAATATATCCCACATGAGTTTGAGAAATTACAATGTCTACTCCACTACTGTTAAATAACGCTAAATCACCTTTAAGCATTCCTGCCCTAGACCAATCTTTAACATATGCCTTTACAATTCCTTTTGCAGTAATAGGCGATGAAGTTTCGGTATCAAATTTCGCACCAAAAGTAAGTGTTATTTCTTGACCCACCTTTCCTTCGCACTCATTTGTAGCTATTGGATCATAAATGCCACCATAGATTACAGGTTTTGTAAGTTTGTCTGTTCTATTATCTGACATTATCAATTTCAAGAAATTTGTACAATCAGAAGACGCTCCAGCAGTTGGGTTGTCTCCAGAATCAGAAATATAAATAGGGAGTTGTCCATCTTTTATTGCTCCAAAAGCAACATCCAAAGCTTCTTTTTCATTATAAGTTTCTGTATGGAAACAAAACTTATTTCTTCTCGACCAAATCAAATCTGCTAATCTCACTGCCTCTCTTTGGGCCAATTCTACGTTCCCATCTGCTACAACATAAACTGCAATGGAACTATCTTCATTGTCTGCCCAAGGGAAGCCCATCAAATAGGAAGCCGCCATTATTCCTTCTTTTCTTTCACAGACACGCAGTTCATTTATAAGTTCAATCATAGGCTCAACATTTGTTGATGATTGTTCTCCAGCAATCAAAATGGGTACCTTAACCCAAGCTGATTTTGGCGATGCGCCATTTTCAAGAGCTGCAATTGTCATTTTTGCAGCATGCTCACCTGTTTCAAAGCAATCCGTATGGGGAGCACATTTATAACCAACAAAACCATCACAACTATTATGCATTCTTTTAGTCATGGTAGTGTGCATATCCAATGAAGAAAAAATCGGAATATCAGGGAAAATATCTCTTAATTCTTCTAAAAAATATCCTTCAGCCTCTCCCTGATTTTTAATTCGCATGGATCCATGTAATGAAAGAGTAATTGCATCTATTTTAGCTTCTTCTTGAGCTATCTTTGCCCTCTTTATAATTTCATTTTTTATTTTATTATAAAAATCATAATCAATTTCTCCGTTTGGAACTGCTCTGGCAGATACAGTTGGAATTACTTCATATCCAACTCCCTGTAAAGTCTTAATAATACCTGTTATAGAATCATTGTCTCGTAATTTATGAAAAATATCCTCACCATATATTACATTAAAATCTTTCTCACAAGTTATTATTGGGTTAAAAGAATTAGACTCATGGTGCAGTGCTGCAACTAAAACTCTTTTCATAATAATTCAGCCTCCTTATAGTGATTTCAAATGGCAAAGCCCCCATTGGTATTGTATTATAAATGTATGTAAATACAGTATATGATTTCTACGAGTTGCATGGGAAATCCTTCAAAAAAAGAAAAAAGTATCAAGGAGTATATAAGTCCTATAAGACTTTAACCAGTACAATATTTGAGATTTAGGTATCAAAGCAGAGGAAATTAAATTTAATTCTAGAGTTGCTAAATCTATTTATTCTAATCTATCTTCTATTCTATACCTCTTCTTTTACTTATTTTATGAATGCTTTCTAACACATAATTAACTTCTTTATCAGTGTTATAGTGACTAAAGCTAAATCTTACTGTTCCATGGGGAAAAGTGCCCAAGGTTTTATGGGCTGACGGTGCACAATGCAAGCCACATCGCGTCATAATTCCATAATCTTTATCTAAAAGATATGATACTTCTCCATTATCTTTTTTACCAAAATCAAGGGAAACTACAGCTGTTCTACCTTGTATTGTAGAAAGTCCAGCTATGCTAATGTTTTTCATGTTTAATACGCCTTCAAGAAATCTAGATGCAAGGCTTAACTCTTCATTTCTAATATTTTCAATTCCAATTTCACTAATATATTTAAGCGCCCTATGTAATCCAAATATCCCGGGGAGATTCATTGTTCCAGGTTCAAATTTATCTGGCATATATTCTGGTTGATACTCAGATTTAGAATCACTTCCTGTTCCTCCACATATTAAAGATTCAATAGTCTTTGACAACTTTTCACTTAGAATAAATCCGCCTGTGCCTTGTGGTCCTAAAAGACCTTTATGCCCTGTGAAAGCTATTGCATCAGCATTCATATCATTAAAATCTATATCACAAACACCTGCTGTTTGTGCACTATCTACTATAAATAACAAATTTTCATCTTTACACACTTTTCCTATTTGATATAAAGGAAGTATGGTTCCACATACATTTGACGCGTGGGTCATAATCACTGCTCTTGTATTGTACTTAATATGTTTCTTTATATCCTTAGGATCTAGCCTTCCAAATTTATCACACTTCACTCTTGAGAACTCTACTTTCTTGTTAACTAACTGTGACAAAGGACGCATTACTGCATTATGTTCCATAGATGATACTATACAGTGATCTCCTGACTTTAATATTTCTTTTATAAGAAAGTTCATACTTTGAGTTATATTCATTGTAAATACTACATTATCAGTATTATGAAAATTAAATAAATTACATATCATTTCTCTTGTCTCAAGTACTGTCTCCCCTGCAGAGAATGCAGTACTATATGTACCTCTTTTAACATTGACCCCTATATTATCTATATAACTCTTTACAGCTTCACCTACTCCTGGTGCCTTTGGAAATGTAGTTGCTGCATTATCCATATATATTCTCATACTATCTCTCCTCAAAATGAACTCGTTCTGCTAAAGCAAAACGTTGGGGCTTCAGATGGGGATTCTACTCCACCTGAAGAGAAGTCTTCCCTCCCACTTATATAAGTGGGAGGCTTATCAAAAGATGAACGTATTTCTACTTCATAATAGTACTATAAACCATAGTTTTTTGATACCATTATTAGTATTTTCTATACATTTTTTT
>NZ_JAETGO010000084.1 GCF_016765695.1 Sporosalibacterium faouarense
CCCACTTCTATAAGTGGGAGAGAAGATTTCTCTTCAGGTGGAGTAGAGTCTCCATCTGAAGCCCCAATGTTCTGCTTTAGCAGAACGAGTTCACTCTATTTTAAATTTCTCTATATCATTCTCTAATCCCTTAGCTAATGACCTAGAAGTATTTGCTAGTGAAGTAATTTCTTCTATTGATGCTAATTGTTCCTCTGAAGTGGCAGACACTTCTTCAGCACCAGCTGAATTTTCTTCAGTTATTGCTGAAATATTTTGAATTGAAGCCAATATATTATCCTTGCTTTCATCAATGTCTTTACTTACCTCACCAATTTTCTGTGTTCTTGATAATAATTCCTTAAGTTTACTCTCTATCAACTCAAATATCTTACCTGTACTATTAATTGATTCATTCTGACTTAGAGATATTTTATTCACATCATCCATTGTACTAACGGCATTTATAGATTTTGTCTTTATATCTCCTAAGATTTGTTGAATATCTATTATAGCTTCCTTTGTATTTTCAGCTAATTGCCTTATTTCATCTGCCACTACCGCGAAGCCTCTCCCTGCTTCACCAGCTCTAGCTGCCTCAATGCTTGCATTAAGAGCAAGTAAATTGGTTTGCTCAGAAATTTGTGTTATTAAACCAATAATTGATCCAACATTTTCAGTAGACTTATTGACATCTTCTACAATAGTGTACACTTCATTATTCTTATTTTTACTAGTTTCTGTTTTATCATATAGCTCTGAAATAATACTATTTCCTTGATCTCCTAATTCGTTCATTTCGTCTGTTAATTTAACTATTTCATTTATAACACCATTTGATATGTTTATTTTTTTCCCAAGTCCTTCTGTACTGGATGCAACAGATTCCGTATCTTTTGCTTGCTCCGATGCACTTGTAGCCATTTGTTCAATTGATAAAGAAATATTGTTCATAGACTCATTGGATTCTTCAGTTATTCTAGCCAAATCATTAGAAGAATTCACTATAGTATTAGCGCTTTGCTTTATGTTTTTGATTAAAACTTTTAATTGTTCTTGCATTTGCTGAATAGATTTTGCAATATTTCCTATCTCATCATTATAAATTAATATTTTTTCTGAAACCGGTTTAGTGAAATCTCCTTCAGCAATTTTTTGAATGTGATCCGATGCTACCTTTAAAGGTTTCATTGATACAGTTATTATTATATAAAGTATTAAAGCTACCAAAATTAAAATTATTACTAATAGCTTTATTGTAGAGTTCATCATATCTTGTTTTGCACTGGTTAAAGACTCCAAAGATAGACCTACACAAATTGATCCTATATGCTCTCCATCTTCATAGTAGGGAATCTGAACCTCTTGAGCGTAAAAGTCTTTTTCTTCATCATACCATTGCTCAGAGTATTCTTGTCCATTTATCGCAGCAGATATAGTTGCTTGATTATCAAAGGTTTCACCAACATAATCATTATAACCAGCGATTCCTGTTCCAGTTTTATCTAATTGAAGGGCATACATAACGTTTTGATTTTCTTCCATTACCTGATCAAGTAGGACCTCGATATTAAGTTCTTTATTAATTTGACTAATTTTTTCTAATGACATTCCTGCTTGAACATAGTATCCATTTCCTAAGCTGATTCCACCAAATTTATATATTTTACCATCTAATGGGTTTTCCCTAGGTTCCTCTAAGTAACTATTTGATTCTCCATTAAATACAGGGTCCATTTTATGTCCAATAGGATATTTCCACCCTATATTAGCGGGAACATTGGAATACTTTATAATTCTGTCCTCTCCTATTATACTTATTTCTGATATACTTAAGTCGTTAACTATCTCTTCCATTTTATTATTTGTTATTTTTTCTATATCTAGGTATTTAATCATTGAAGCAGCAGCAATTATCTTTTCATCTACTATATCTTCAGCAATGCCCTCAATGGTATAATTATTTTGCACTTGCCTTTCTATTTGCCTTGCTAATTGCATTCCACTTTTAACTATTTCTGACTCAAGTCTAGCATTAGCTGTTCTTAATAACAAAATGGAAGAAATTGAAATTGCCATAGTTAAAACGACTACAACTATAATAATTATCCTCCATTTAAATGACATTTTCCCTATAAATTTATTCATATACTACCTCCTTTTTACTTTTATTAATTAAAATCTAGATAACTAATCCTTATTTCACTTCTTAGTCTAGCCACCTCCAAGTCACAATTCATTTCTATCTAGATATCATTAGTAAATCATGATTATATTATAATCATGATAATTTAAATTTCGACAATTTTCCTTTTTCCCCTTTGTCTAGTTTTGTCGAATGGCAAAAATATTATCATTATTTATCAAAAAAATAAAAGTCATTGGACATTATTACAGTGTCAAATGACTTTTAAAGAACTCTTATATTCATTTTTATGTGCTTTTACATAATCATTATATTCAGATTTCCAACTTAAAAATAGCTCCAAATAATCATTATAAATATAAAAGATATTAGCATAAAATTGGTAGTTTCAAATGAAATATTTAAATGTCTTAACCTTTTTATTATTTTATAATCCTTCTCAATAATCCATTTATATATTAAGTACCCTAATCCAATTGATATAATATAGTTTAAAAGACTTGATATGCTAACTACTTTTACAGTCGAAAAGTCATCTCCAAATAATATATTTGTAAATGGTAAATAAAAATTACCCAAAATTATGCATATTATAGCTAAGGTAACCATAGCTATTCCAGTATTATAACTTTTAATCTTCTGTACTTTAAACGACCCGAAAAACATCTGGGACATTTTAATGAATGAAGTTCCTGTTCCCAAATTAATAATATATAATATTATAGTTTTAATTCCATTGTCTTTCAATCCATACTTTATAATTGTTTTACTAACAAGCCCATTAAATAGAGGTGCACCAGTAATAGACAACATCCCAATAATCATAAGACAGGATATAAATGGCATATTCTTGAATACTCCTCTTATCTCAGTAATTTTCCTCGTACCATATACATTTATTATGTATCCCGCTCCCATGAATAACAAGGATTTAAAAATTGCATGATTAAATATATGCATTACTCCACCAACATAGGATTTGCCAGTCATACTACTTAATCCCATTAGTATAATACCAATCTGAGATATTGTATGAAATGCTAAAATTTGTTTTATATCTTTTTGACTAAGAGCAAAGAGAACACCTGAAATTGCTGTAATACATCCTATTATAAAAAATATTTCTTTTAGGGAATCAATATTAAAGACTTGATTAAATCTAATAAATGCATATACTCCGCCCTTAACTAGTAACCCTGAAAGTAAAGCAGATATGGATGCTGGTGCAGCACCATGGGCTTTTGGCAACCAATTGTACACAGGGAAAAATGCAGATTTAACTCCTACTGCTGCAATTATTAAGATATATGAAAGGTTTACAACTGAGTTTTCTCCCATTAAACTAATCTTTTCCGATATAATATCTAAATTTAAGCTTCCAGTAACAGTATATATAAAAATTAGGCCTAATAGGAAAAATACCATTCCTATACTGTTAAATAGCAGATAGTATAAACCAGCTCTTACTGAGTAACCATCTTTTTTATATATTATAAGTATAGTTGATAAAATAGTCGTTATTTCAATAAAAATAAACATGTTGAACATATCATTAGTTTGTATCAGTCCTAAAAATGCTCCCTCAAGAAATAATAGAAAAAATAGAAATTTAAAATCAGATTTCCTTTTTTCCCAGCAATATACTAATATCAGCCACCACATAAGTATAGTAAGAAAAATAAAAGAAATAGATAATCGGTCATTCCTAAGAGATATTGAGATAGTCTTCTCCCATCCCCCTAATACTAATATTTGCTTTTCTATAAATCCATCACATAACATATAATATCTAATTGATAAGAAGGTAATAACTCCTTGAGCCAAAAATACTAAATAATTAAATACCTTTTTATTTACTACATAAACAAACATTGCAGTAATAATTGGAATGAAAATAATATATATAGGTATTAAATTCATATTAACCTTCCCTCTCAATCAATTCTTTCCAATTTAAAGTACCATAATAGTGGAATATTTTTATACTAAGCATAAGAGCCAAAGCTGTTATAGCAGCTCCAATTACTATAGTTGTTATCATAAGGGCCTGTGGTAAAGGATCAACCATGTTTTCAGTTCCCTGTGACATTTCAGATATTATTGGAATGTTTGTGGAATCAATACTGCCAAAATTTAAAAATAACATTATTATTGAAGCTTGAATAATATTAAAGAATATTATAGATTTTATAATATTTTTACTAGTACATACTCCATAGATTCCTATTGACAGTAATATAAACCCTAGTATAAAACTTACACGCATTATTTCCCCTCCTCTATAAAAGTCGAAAAAATTAATATAAGACCTGTTGAAACCTTAATTCCAATAAATAAATTTAAAATTATTAAAAAAAGAGATTTGAAACTATTACTCTTTTCAATAGATATAAAGCTAGTAAAAATTTCTCCCTTTGTAAATAGACTTATTGAGGCTATTATAAGAATTACCATAAATACATATTTTTCCAATTTAATCAATAAGTTTAGATCCCTAATTTTCTCAGGATATATAAAATAGCTGATTAGAATAGCAGTTGCTAGTATTGCACCGCCCTGAAATCCACCTCCAGGTGTCAAATGACCGTTAATTATAATATAGAAACCATATAAAAGGATAAAAGGAAATAATAATCTACTTATACAAATTAATATATCTGAAGTTTTCAATTCATCACTTCCTTTCTTTGTCTACTTAAAGAACTTCATCATCTTTCTTTGACATATAAATAATTCCTGAAACAGAAATAATTAAAATACTTGCTTCAAATATTGAATCAAATAATCTATAGTCCAAATAAATACCAGTAACTATATTTTTGGAACCAGTATCATTGTATGTATTAGTTAAATAATAATCCTTACTGTCAGAATCAATATTCTCAACAGATTTTAGGGCTACATTTGAAAATATAAATATTATAGCTATTAACATAACTATTAATATAACTTTCTTAATCATCCATTTCACCCTCTTCTATTTTGATAACTTCAATATCATCTTCATTTTTAGTCAATTGTTCTAATTTATTCATAAGTATACTAGTTTTCTTTCCTTTTAATATGTATTTACCGCTTTCTTTGCTTTTCTCTACTACTAAGTCTATATTCCTACTACGGAAAATTCCTTGTAACTCATCATACTTTCCATGATTAATAATTAATTTCAGATTATAGTGTTTAGTAAAATTGTCCAATATCTCATATCCTTTGCCCTTAAAAAGTTCCCTATTGTCTAAAAAACCATCTTTTTTATTAACATGACTCACTACTAAAAATTGTCTTTGCTTAGAAATTGCGATTATATATATTAATGGAATGATAGCGCTCCCTATAGCAGCCTCAGCCAAGGCTAAGTCAGGAGACTTTAAAAAGTAATAGAGACTTGCAGAAACTAAGGAAAACGCAGAAAAGAAGAAGATTACTTTAAGATTATCTTTACTTTTCATAATACTAATAGATAAGAATATCAATAATATTTGAAGTAAATGAGTTATTTTCATTTTTTTATCTCATCCTTTATATTTATTCCATTTAAATAGGCAGACCTAGCAATAATATGATTATTAACTGGATTTGTTATCATAATAAAAATCATTATTAATAAAAGTCTTAAAGATAAAAGACTAATACCAGATTTTATAATCATAGCTATTATTATGGTTAATGCAGCTACAGTATCTATTTTGCTACTAGTTAGTAATCTTGCATACATATTTTTAAATCTAAATATACCAATCATTCCAAACACAATATATACCCAAGATAATATTAATATGCCCTTGTATATCACTTAAGTCTCCCTCCTCTTAAAATAAATCTAGATAACAGGGTAATACCAATAAATCCTATTATTCCATAGGATATAGCAATATCTAATAAAAGAATGTTATCCTTATATACACCATAAATAGCCAATAAGAGGATTGTCTTCGCAGAAATAAGATTTAAAGCCAATAACCTGTCCCAAACTGTTGGTCCCATAGCCATTCTTATTATTGCTATGAACATACCTATAACTAGCAGAATCATTGTTATAAGTAAAAACATTTTTTCTCACCCTCTCTCTAGAAAATTTCTTCGTACTTTTCTTTAATCTCTTTATTTAAATCAGTACCTTTTTTGGTTGGATCATCTATGGATAGTACCATTAACTTATTCTTATCTGTGTCAACTGTTAAGGTACCTGGAGTCAACGTTATTGCATTGGATATCATAGTAATAATTAAAGGATTTTTTGTATTTAAATTAATTTCAATAAATATAGGTTCACAATCCTTCTTTATAATTCGTACAATATAAGAAAATGAAGATTTATATATCTCAATCATCAACCTAAAGAAAAACTTTATTACATTTAATAGCATTGGAGTATCAATCTTAAATTTAGATTTATCATATAGTATCCATTTAGTCATAGCAGAAACTATTGAACTTATTCCTAATCCTATTATCAGATTGGTTAATTGAAAATCTAGTGTTAATACTATCCAAAAGAAATATAATAGTACAAAAAGTTTATAGTTTTCTTTTATTAACTTCATTTTATCCTCCCAAACTATTTTTTCATATTTAATTTTTCTTCCTAACGAGAGTAATCATAACTAATTTTGAGTTTGAATAATCAATATTTGAATCATTAACCATTTTCCCAATTAGATATAATTCATCTTTCGTATTTTCATCACCAAGGAGTTTCCAATATAAGCTTTCTACTTCCTCAGATCTGTTTGCCATAATCTTATTTTTCAGATCACTTAGTACTTTGCTATCGGCAATATTAGAACACACATAAATTCTACTATCTTCATCACTCTCTTTTAGATTTATCTGTATTGAAGTGGCTTTATTATGTAGTAAAAATGTCACAAGTTCATTAACTATTGCAATTATTCTCTGTTTTTCACTTTGCATTTCATCACCCTTTCTAATTTTTACAATTTCTCGAGTAATTATTTGCATTAAAAACATCAACCTGATTCTTTAATTTTGAAGAATAATTGTAAAAATGGTCAAGGAACTCTATAAACACTAGTAATTCCTTGACCCTTATGCACATATTAAGTTATTCCTTTATGATTATATCTTTAAATTTAGACTTTTAAAATTCTTTCTATAAGAAAAATAACTAATAAAGTTTAATAATACTTATGAAATTTTACTTGATTTCATGATTAAATTACAAAAAAATATTTTCTATTTAATTTATTTTTACCCTAAATGTACTAAATTTATCACTTATATTTCACTACTTCTAACTTTTTCAAACTCATTTAATATCTCTTCAGAAGGTTTCTTGCCTAGGAGACTAACACCCACTATTACTATACTGGCTAAAATAAATCCAGGGGCAATTTCATAAATATCAAATATCCCACCTGTCAGTTGCTTCCAAATGACTACAGTTAAACCACCAGTTATCATGCCTGCAATTGCACTTAACCTAGTCATACGCTTCCAAAATAAGGAGAATATAACCACAGGTCCAAAGGCTGCACCAAACCCTCCCCATGCGTAAGAAACTAACTCCAATACAGATTCCTCAGCATTCAATGCTAGTATATATGCTACTATTGCTACACCTATAACTGCCATCCTACTAACCCAAACTAATTGTTTCTCTGATGCATTTCTTTTGAAAAATACTCTATAAAAATCTTCTGTTAAAGCAGATGCTGATACTAAAAGTTGAGAATCAGCGGTACTCATAATTGCTGCTAGTATGGCTGCTAACATTATGCCAGCTATTATAGCTGGAAAAATAGTGCTTACCATTGCCATGAAAACATATTCTGGATCTACTAAATCAATATCTAAAAACACACGTCCAGTTATACCAACTAGTATAGCCATACTTAGGCTTATTACAACCCATATCATAGCTATATTTCTCGCCTTTTTTATCATTGAGGAAGATTTTATTGCCATAAAACGAGCTAAGATATGAGGTTGTCCAAAATATCCAAAAAACCATGCAAACAGTGAAAAAATTGAAATAAAAGTTAATTGGTTACCATCTGTCCCAGTAAAAGGATTCAATAATTCAACATTTATACTTCTCAAGCTATCTAATGTCGATCCCAATCCACCTACATTGGTTATGGCCACTGCAGGAACTATGATTATTGTGATAAACATTAGTAATCCCTGAAAGAAATCTGTCCAACTTACTGCCATGAATCCACCAAAGAATGTATATGCTATTATTACTAATGCTCCTAAGGTTAATGCAACAGTATAATTCATCCCAAATACAACATTGAATAATTTTCCTCCTGCAACTAAACCTGATGAAGTATAAAATAGGAAAAATAAAATTATAAAAAAAGCAGATACCGTTCTTAATATCTTTGATTTATCCCTAAATCTGTTCTCAAAGTATACTGATAAAGTAATGGAATCTCCTGAAATCTGGGTGTATTTTCGCAGTCTTTTAGCTATAAATTTCCAATTCAGATAAGTACCTAAGCCTAGTCCTATTGCTATCCATATGGATTCCATTCCAGAAGCATAGGCATAACCAGGTAACCCAAGTAATAACCACCCACTCATATCTGAAGCCTGTGCACTCATAGCTGTAACCCAACTATTTAATCCTCTTCCTCCTAGAATATAGTCTGGTAAATTATCATTCCGTTTATAAAAGAATACACCTATAAGTAGCATAAATAATAAATAAACTATAAACACAATTAAAACTTCAATACTAAAAGATATCATTGCTGTCCTCCTTTCAAATAGAAACAATAATGTTATTACGTTTTTGTAATTAATTGTTTACTTTTTTGTAATTTTATTTATTTTATCATCTGATATATGCTTATGTCAAATATATTGAAATTTAATAAATTCTTGACTTATATTATTTTGTAGGTGAAAATATCTCAAAACAATATAAGGACAAGTATTCCAAAGAATACTCATCCCAATTATTGACAAGGAACTAAAAAAAAGACCTCCAACTAAAAACTAATTGGGGTCTTTTCACTAACTACTTTATTCTACAGGATATTTTTCTTTAGCAACCTCTAAAGCCTCTTCAATGGCTTTCAAGGCATTATTTAAATCTTCATCGGTATGCCTATAGCAAATATACCCATGATGATATGGCTGAATGAATAGATTTCTACGAATAGTTTCAGTATAGAAACATGTTCTTCTCTCCTTATACTTATCATCAGCTTTATCAAATGTTATGTATGGCATCGGTGGGATTCCAGACACAGTAGCTGGAACACCTGATTTTTCAACTATGTTTGTTAATTTTTCTAAGAATTCGGATCCTCTAGTCCAAATATCTTCTAGTATATTATCGCGCTCTAAGATTTCAATACACTTTAATGCAGCTACCATTTCTAAACTGTTCGGGAAGAATGTTGAGCTTATGAAAACTTTTTCCTCCATAACCTTCATTATTTCTTCTTTACCTACACAGGCACTAATTGGATAGCCATTTGCCATAGCTTTACCAAACACTGACATATCAGGTGTTACTCCATATCTTTCTTGTGCACCACCCATTGCAACTCTAAATCCAGTACGTATTTCATCAAAAATAAGGACAACATCATATTTGTCAGCTAATGCTCTAACTCCCTCAAGATAGCCTTCTGGTGGAGCCATTACAGGTTTTGCTAATGGATGACCTACAGGCGTAATTATAATAGCTGCAACTTCATCCTTGTTTTCTATTAATTTTTGTTCTAAGTCATCTAAATCTGCATATTTAAATTCAATAGTAAGCTCAGTAACTTGCTTAGGAACACCGCCAGGAACTTCTACACACCAATCATGCCAACCATGATAACCACAACGAAGAATCTTAGGCTTATCTTTATAACCTCTAGCAATACGTACCGCTATACCAGTTGCATCAGAACCTGTCTTGCCTAACACTACCATTTCTGCTGAAGGTATCAATTCAATTAATTTTTTCTGTAATTCGTTTTGTACTTCCTGTACCAATGAAAAACAGAATCCTTTCTCCATTTGTTCAATTACTGCTTGATTTATCTCAGGCTCATTATAACCGAGAATAATAGGACCATATGCACAAAGCATATCAATGTAATCGTTTCCGTCTACATCAACTATATGTCCACCATATCCTTTTTCAATATATATAGGATACTCACCTGGAACAAAGTTGTATGGACGTCTAATACCCATTACTCCTCCTGGAGAAATTTTCTTTCCTTCCTCAAAAAGCTTTAATGACCCTTCAATGTTTAGCCTTGGTTTACTCTCCATGTATATCACTTCCTTATTCATTAATATTAGGACCCTATAATACATTCTAACATATTATATATTCAATAAAATCTAAAAATTCCCTTTATTTAAGATAGAATTATTAAAGTTTTTCTATCTCGTAGAAATCCTACTCTTTTTCCTATCTTTCGTCGGTATCCTCTTCTACTTCAGAAATTCTAAATTTCCCGTTTTGATAAATAAGGTCATATTCCTCAAATTTTTCTGTTCTTCCAAAACTTCCATTGTACATTACAACATTAACCCACAAATTTGTCCTTCCATTTGCCCCTCTACCATATTCATTAATAATATAGTCTGTCACTATAATTTCATCTGTATTGCTATATATTTCATCAAAATATGGAGATAAAATACCTTTTTTATAGGTTTCTTTCTTATCATTAGTAAACAAATTCATTGCCCGAGCATAATCAGAAGTTATTATGCTATCATAAAATTCTACTATTGTATTTGAAGGACTTACATAATCATAATTAACAACAAAAGAAGAGAACTCCTTTGAATTTGCTAAGCTTAAATGTGTGTGTAAAACATCTTTTATTTGTCCATTGATTAAAATCTGAACATTTATAATATCCTCAAGCTGAGTTAAACTATTAACTATTGAATATATCGTCAAAACTTCTTCTCTTTCACTATAATTTTTCTCAATAAAATCTTTAGAAAAATTAACATAGGCAGTCCCTTCCATTACATCAATTGACAAAAGCTTTGTACCTGATGGTATTAGGTTAAGAGATTGAGAATCATTTGGTCCTTTTAATAGCTCATCAATAACAGCTTCTTGTTCGTTTTGCCTTTTCATCTTTACTAATCTAACTTCTTGACTTAGTCTAGTAAGTTCATAATTTGGAAAGTATAATACTAACTTAGCATATTCCTCACTAGGTGTAGGATCTATCGGTGGATAGTTATTACTTTCTTCATCAAAACTATCATAAGTAGTACATCCTGTAATCATTAATATAACTAAAAGGTAAATGTAACATAGCCTTCGTAACATAAAAACTCCTCCAAATAAAGTAATAATCAATCTATTCCTATGTCAGTTGGTAACATAATGTAGAAAGTACTACCTTCACCAACCTCACTTTCAACTTTAATAGTTCCTTGATGGAGAGAAACTATTTGATACGCTATGGAAAGCCCTAATCCAGTCCCTCCTGTATTCCTTGCCCGAGCTTTATCTACTCTATAGAACCTATCAAAGACATGACTTAAAGACTCCTTGTCAATTCCGATACCATTATCCTTAATCTCTATTATAGCATTTTTACCCTTGGTATATAAGCTTACTTTAACTTGACCTTCTTTTGGAGTATACTTAATAGCATTATGAATTATATTTATTATTGATTGCTGAATTTTATCAGAATCAATACTTATCTGAACTTTTTCTTTTAATTTTAGCTCCAAATCAATTGATTTCTCTTTTGCCAAAGGTTGTAACCTTGTCACTATTCTTTCTAATAAAAAGTTTATGTAAGTTGTGCCATAGTTTAATGTTAACTTCTCTTTATCTAAATCTACTAGATATAAAAGATCGTCAATAATATTATTCAACCTGTTCACTTCTGAATTTATGTCCTTTAAGAATTCCTTATAAATATCTATATTACTCTCTTCTTGATGAATTAAAGACTCAGATAACAATTTCATTGAGCTAAGTGGAGTTCTTAATTCATGAGATACATTTGCAACGAAATCTTTCCTTTGTTTATCTACTTGATCCAATTTATTAAGCATTATATTAAAAGAATCTGCCATTTTCTTAAATTCATCATTTGTATCCATCTTTATTCTTTGATTCAATTTATCTTGAGATATTTGACTGATTATTCTAGTGAAACGTTCTATTGGACTGGACAGATAGCTAGCAAAAATAAAGCTCAATAAAGCGATAAAAATTATACTTGTCACCGATATGAGAATTAGCTTATTATTTATCTGAGCCAACTCTTCATATACGCTATTAATTGATGCTGAAATAAGTACTGCCCCAACAATTTCATTATCTAATTTTATTGGAACTGCTGTATATAACACGTGTCCAAGCTTCTTAAAATTATATAATCCATGAACATTTTTTCCTTTCAAAGCATCATTTATTTCTGAATGTTTAAACTCTTGTCCAATATGTGCTGAGTTTGAATCCTCAATTACAATATTATTTTTATCTACTACAATAATCCGTGAATCAATCTTTTGACTTCGAGGTTCAATGATTGGCCCTATATAGTCTACTAAATTTAAAGTTTTACTAGGCATCATATAATATTTTAGTCTATTAGATAATGTATTAGCCTCAGTTAAATACTCTAATTTTTCTTGATTTAAGTATATATTCAATATGGTCTGACTAATAAAAACGTTTATTATTATTAAAGAAACTACTATTAATAATAAATAGGTGGAAACAAGCTTCCACCTAACACTAATAAAACGCCTATTATTTTTATTTCTTCCTAAAATAGTAACCAACTCCCCATTTGGTTAAAATGTACTCTGCTTGACCAGAATCTTTTTCAATTTTTTCCCTTAATCTTCGTATATGTACATCAACAGTTCTTAAATCTCCAAAGTATTCATAGCCCCAAATAATCTCAAGTAACTCTTCTCTTGTAAACACTTTACCAGGATTCGATGCCAAAAGTAATAGTAAATCAAATTCTTTTGCAGTAAGATTTACATCTCTTCCATCAATTGTAACTTTCCTTCCAAGTGTGTTGATCGTAAAATTATCAACTTGTATTATTTGTTCACCAAGCTTAGTACTCTTCGTATTAGCTCTCCTAAGTATGGCCTTTATTCTAGCCTTCAATTCTAATATATTAAATGGCTTGGTTAAATAATCATCAGCACCATATTCTAAACCAAGTATTTTATTGATATCTTCCCCTTTAGCTGTTAACATAATAATTGGAACTTGTGAATTCTCTCTAATTTTTTGACATACTTCTAATCCATCTATGCCAGGGAGCATAAGGTCTAGTATAATCAACTCATACTTTGTGTTTTGTGCCTTTTCTAAAGCTTCATTTCCATCAAATGCAGTATCTATATCATATCCATCCTGCTCTAAACTGTACTTTAATCCTTTCACCAATAAAGCTTCATCATCTACTATCAAAATTTTGGTGTCCATCATATCACCTCTTATATATTATTGCTATTATTGCCATCAGGCTAAGCGTCCAACAATATAACTATCTTCTACAAATTTCTTCAAAATCCTTTTAGATTTTTAAATTTATTTTACAACTATGGTATGTACATCTTATTAAAATCTATATTTACATCTTCTATTAATTTAGAATTCTAGTGTCCCCTGTTCTTTTAGTAATCCTCTTTTGATCAAAATCTTCCAATAGAGATACTGCAAATTTTCTGCTTGTATTTAATAAATCTCTAAACTCCCCAAGGGATATTGACCCCTTTTCTTTAATATAATTTTTGGCCAACTCTATAGAACGCAAATATATATCCTTATGTATTATAATATCATTTTTTAACATTATTAATACATTCAAATCAATAAGGGCTTCTATAACCTGTTCGATATCTCTTTTATCATAGTTTAGTTTACTCATAACATCTTCAGTTTGGAGATTTATAAACTTCTCTTTCAAATAAATATTTTCAATGTCTTGCCTAATTTGTTTCTGTATATCATTAAATTTGACTTCAAAATCTATTAAGGATACACATTCATTGTTTTGTTTTATTATATTTCTTTCAATCAATAGATTGATAAAGCTTTCTCCCAGCTTTGGCTTTATTGTTCCAAGATATTTACTTCTTAACTCTTCCTTAAGCATACCAGTTTTTAAAGGCTTTTTATTATGAAATAAATTAAGGTCAGTGATTAATTTTTCAATAAAAGTATTATAATAATCTTTATGTATAACATGAATATCCTTTAATAGCTTTAATGTTATAATTTTTCTCTTTTCTTTTAGCTTTTCAACATTTTCTAAAACTTTCTCTTCAGGCATAACTATTAAAACTGATAAATCCTTTACACTAGGAAAAGAAGAACTCCTATCATTGATTATCTTTTCTATTACATCTATAGTATCTCCTTCTTCTTTAATCTTTAACTCTTCAATTGTGGATTCATCAAATCTTTTTCGTTTGGGAGGATTAGGTTCTAATACTTCTCCACCGCCTATAGTGATCATTGGAGAGTAAAATCTAATTATAAACTTGTCTCCTCTTTTAGCAACCACTTCCTCCTCTAACCTTAGTTGAGCATAGCAGTTTTCTCCAGGAGTTAGATAGTCTCTATCCAAGAATACTACCCTGCATAGTATTTCTCTAGTTCCTAAATAAAGTCTAATCCTTGTTCTATTTTCAATAATCCTTTGAGAATCTTCTAGTAGTCTTAGCTTTACATCTATCATCATGGTTTCTTCCATTGAATTTAAAGGCGCAATAATGTCACCTCTATTAATTTCTGATTTTTTTAATCCTGATATGTTTAAAGCAACCCTTTGCCCTGCATATGCAGATTCACTATCTTCTCCATGGACTTGAATTGAGCGTATTTTCCCTGTTTTATTACCCGGGAAAATACCAACCTCATCGCCTTCATCAAATTTTCCAGAAATTAATGTCCCAGTTACTACAGTCCCAAATCCAGTTATAGTGAATACTCTATCAACTGGAAGCCTTGGCATCTCTTCCACATCTCTTTCCTCGATTTTTTTAGAATAATCTTCAATAGTTTCGATTACCTTGTCTATCCCTTTACCACTAAGAGAATCTGCTGGAATTATTGGGCTTTTTTCTAAAAAAGTTCCTTTAAGACTTTCTTTAATGTCCTCTTTAACAAGTTCTAACCAGTCTTCGTCTACTAAATTAACTTTAGTTAAAACTACAAATCCTAATTCTATATCTAAAAGATTAAGTATATTTAGATGTTCTTTTGATTGAGGCATCATTCCTTCATCAGCTGCAATAACTAGTATTACTATGTCCATACCAACTACTCCAGCCAGCATATTTCTAATGAATTTCTCGTGACCAGGCACATCAATTATTCCAGCTCTTTGACCACTAGGCAAGTCAAAGTAGGTAAAACCTAACTCAATTGAAATACCTCTCTCTTTTTCTTGTTTTAATCTATCAGTCTCTCTTCCTGTTAGGGCTTTAATAAGTGTAGTTTTTCCATGGTCGATATGCCCAGCAGTTCCTATTATTATGTTTTTCACTATACCACTCCTTTAGACCCTTTCTGCTGCATACTCAAAAGCACCTACTAAAGTTTTAAATTCTTCCTCTTTGATTGTTCTTAAATCCAAATACATTTTATCTTTATAGATTCTTGCTATCACAGGTATATCATATTCTCTTAAGCTATTTTCAAGTTTAGTAATCTTTCCTTCTTGAGATGAAATAGTAATAGTTTTAGTAGGAATCTGTTCTAAAGGCATTGAACCTCCTCCTACTTGAGAATACTGATCTTCAAGACCAACTGAGAAAGAATCATCTAATTTGCCTTTTAGAAGATTTAATAGCTCATTCCCTCTTCTTTCTAACTCTTCTAATGGCATAGTTATCATTCTTAAAGTCGGAATTTTTCTTATTGCCTCATCTTCATCTAAATAAAATCTCAGTGTTGCTTCTAAGGCAGCAATTGTAAATTTATCAATTCTAAATGCCCTATTAAGTGGATGCTTTTTCATTATATCAATGAGCTTTTTCTTCCCAATTATTACCCCAGCTTGAGGTCCACCTAAAAGTTTATCTCCACTGAAGGTAATAATGTCTACACCAGCTTTCATGGAATCTTGAACCGTTGGTTCATATTCTAAGCCATATTTACTTAAATCAATTAAAACACCACTACCTAAATCTTCAACCACCGGTATACTGTGTTTCTTTCCTAACTCAACTAACTCATCCAATTTAACTTCAGAAGTGAAGCCAAGGATTCTATAGTTACTAGTATGTACCTTTAAAAATGCTGAAGTATCTTCACTTAAAGCCCTTTCATAGTCCCAAAGATGAGTCTTATTAGTGGTACCTACATCCACTAATTTCGCTCCACTTTGTTCCATTACATCCGGAACTCTAAATGACCCTCCAATTTCAACTAATTCACCTCTAGATACTATAACTTCCTTATCTTTTGCTAAACTACTTAATACTAACATTACTGCTGCAGCATTATTATTTACAACTAAAGCATCCTCTGCTCCAGTTACCCTAGTAATTATATCTATCAAGTGGCTATATCTTGAGCCTCTTTTCCCAGTATCTAAGTCAAACTCTAAGTTAGAATAGTTTGATACTACTTCTGATATATTCTCCATTACTTCATTATCTATTAGTGATCTTCCTAGATTAGTATGAATCACTACTCCTGATGCATTTATAACTCTTTTTAATCTATAAGAAACTTTTTTTCGAGCCCTTTTAGATACTAAAATTGGCAAATCTTCCACTTTACTATTTAACCCATCAGTATCTAAACTTCCATTAGCTATCTTGATTCTTAGATTATCTATCTCTTCTCTTATAGACTCAACTACTACCTCCCTTGGAACTTCATCCAAAAGATTCATTTCTTGTTCTATAAAAGAAATAATATCATCTACCTTTGGCAATCTACTAAACAAATTTGCTTTTTTATTCAATATTCATCATCCTTTTAATTTATTGAAATCTAGCTGAATAACTTTATTCAATAATTAATGAGTACTCTTGTTTTTGTATAACCTCACCAATAACTGCAAACTCTGTGGAACTATTTTCAAGTTCCCTTAGGAGAACCTTTGCCCCATCTTTATTAACTGAAATTAAAAGCCCACCAGAAGTCTGAGGATCATATAATACATCTCTCATTTCTTGAGGCACTGAATCTTTAAATTTTACTTTATCCCCAATAAAAGACATATTAGAATACGCTCCTGCTGGAATTATTCCCATACTTGCAAATTCTAAGGCCTTATTTAAAACAGGAATATTCTCACTAATAATCTTAATAGTTACATTGCTTCCTTCTGCCATCTCTAAACTGTGTCCTAAAAATCCAAAGCCAGTAACATCTGTGCAGCTATTAGCTCCTGCTTTCACCATAGCATCCTTTGCTTCTTTATTTAAGGTAGTCATTATTTTTACAGCTGCCTCATAGGTCAACTCATCCACCATATCTGCCTTTATGGCTGTATTAATTATTCCTATTCCTAATGGCTTAGTTAAAACCAGTACATCTCCAATTTGAGCATTACAGTTAGTCAACACATTTTTAGGATGAACGAAGCCACTTACCGATAATCCATATTTAGGCTCATCATCTTCAATTGTATGACCACCTACCAGAAGAGCTCCTGCCTCTTGTACTTTATCAAATCCTCCCCTTAATATCTTTGTCATTATGTCTGGAGATAAACAAGTAGGAAAACAAATAATATTCATAGCTAGCTTTGGCTCTCCGCCCATGGCATAGATATCACTTAAAGAGTTTGTAGCAGCTATCTGACCGTATACATAAGGGTCATCTACAACTGGTGTAAAAAAGTCGACTGTTTGTATAAGCGCTTTGTCATCATCTATTTTATAAACTGCTGCATCATCAGAAGTATCTATTCCAACTAATAAATTTTCATCATAAGATTTTGGTATATGACACAGAACCTGTGCCAAGGTATCAGGACCTATTTTAGCTGCTCAGCCTGAGCTCTTTGTCATTTCAGTGAGTCTTCTCTCTTTTTCTGACATACTCTCACTCCTTATTCTACTGTTATTAAATTTTCTATAGATTTATATTTTTTGTCGCCAATACCAGAAACATTTTTTAGCTCTTCAATAGATTGAAAACTACTCTTTTCTCTATAATCAATTATTCTCTCGGCTATTACCTCTCCTATTCCTGGTAATTGACTAAGGGTTTCTACAGAAGCTCTATTTAAATCTATTTTTCCATTAATATATCCTGAATCATTATCCGTTAGAAGCCCAATAATATCTTTTTCATCTAACTCTTCTCCAATTTCTGGCACATATATAACTTTTTCATCCTGTAATATCATGGCAGGATTGATTCTGTTTACATCGGCCTTACCATCTATTAATCCACCTACTTTGTCAAAAGCTTCATATAGTCTCGCCCCTTTAGGAAGTATAGCTATTCCAGGATTATGTACTTGTCCAATTATATAAACTACAATATTGTTGTCTTTTTTTTCTTCCTTATTCTCATTATCTTCATTATCACTATTCTCTTCAATATCCTTATCTATTTCTGAAATTTCTCCACTGTAGTTCTTATTATTATCTTCTTTTACTACTAATAGGTCATCCCCTATTATAACATTATACCCAATAATACTTATTATACCTACAACTAGTAATAGTATAGCTATTTGTTCTCGTTTTGTAAAGCGCATCAATCAAACCACCCCATTTATTGTTTTATTTCCATATTCTACTAAAAGCATAGCAAATCCTCTTTTAAATACGAATTCATTTACTTTTTTTATACTATTCTTTAATATTATTTTTTTTATTTGATTATATTGTCGAATTTTATTGATTTTCATCATCTTATTTGCATATTCTTTTA
Organism: Sporosalibacterium faouarense; assembly: GCF_016765695.1. Lineage (GTDB taxonomy): Bacteria > Bacillota > Clostridia > Tissierellales > VENL01 > Sporosalibacterium > Sporosalibacterium faouarense. The sequence continues at coordinate 18,969 of NZ_JAETGO010000084.1, forward strand.
AATACTCCAAATAACTAATTTAAAAATTAGTATAAAATTTGTTATACTAGTTATATAATTTAATAGAAGAGGTGGTATTTATTGAAAAAGTGTATCGCAGTAATTATGATTATATTATTCTTAGTAAATTTTTCAATTAATGTGTTTGCTGATACTCCAATAGTTACAAGTGAAGCAGCCATATTAATTGATGCAGAAACAGGTGAGGTTCTTTTTGAAAAAAATTCTCATGTTTCTCTTTATCCTGCTAGTACTACAAAAATAATGACAGGTATACTAGCTATAGAAAATTGTGATCTAGATGAAGAAGTAGTTATCCCAAGAGAAGCTACTTTAGGAATCGAAGGAAGTCATATTGCTTTAGAGCCTGGTGAGGTCTTAACTATGGAAAATCTTTTATATGCATTGCTTATCGAATCAGCTAACGATGCTGCAAAGGCTATAGCAATACATATCTCTGGATCTGTAGAAGATTTCGCTAAATTAATGAATGAAAAGGCGAAGGAGTTAGGAGCCTATGATACTAATTTTGTCAATCCTAACGGTCTACATGATGATAATCATGTCACAACCGCCTACGATTTATCTTTAATAACTAGATATGCTATGAAAAATAAAGTATTTGCAAATATCGTTAAGGAATATTTGTATACAATTGATACAACTAATAAGAAATCTGAGCCTAGATATTTAAAATCAAGTAATAAGATGCTTTATAGCGACGATGAGATTCGTGTAGATGGAAAGTATATACCAACTAAATACTATGGTGCTATAGGAGTTAAAACAGGTTATACCCCTGAAGCTAAAAACTGTCTTGTAACTGCAGTCAAAAGGGATAATCATACACTCATTACAGTTGTGTTGAAAGCAGTAGGTAGAAATCTATATGAAGATACTCATAATTTAATGAATTATGGATTTAAAAACTTTACTCTAGAAAACTTAGCATATAAAAACAGCTTTATAGAGAATATTAATGTTGAATCGGGTAATATTCCCTTTGCTACTGCTGTTATTGAAAAAGATTTGAAGGCAATAGTACCCAGTAGCAATGTAAATAATATAAAGAGCTTAATTAATCTTAATGGGGAAGTAAAAGCTCCCATTACGGAAGGTCAAGTTTTAGGACAAGTTGACTATATGATTGATGATGAACTGGTAGGGTCTGTAAATATTGTTTCTGCTACTAATGTTACCAAAAAGACTTTACCCCCAACTCTAGATTATGCAAATGAAAAATTTCTTTTAAGAAAATGGTGGACGTGGCCAATAATTCTTTTATTATTAGTAATTGTTAATTTGAAAATTAGACAGCTAAGAAGAAGACGCAGAAGACAAAGAAGAACAATGTTTGTATAATAATTACCCCCTAGATAATATTATCTAGGGGGTTTCGATATTAAAAGCTGGCTACATCTACCTCCACTTCTTCAGCATCTATCCATAATCTTTCTAAATTGTAAAACTCTCTATCTTCTTTATGGAAAACATGGACCACTATATCTCCAAAATCTAGTAGTACCCATTTGCCAGTATCATATCCTTCCTTATTCAAAAGCTCATACCCTGCTTCCTTCATCTTATCATCGATTTCATCTGATATTGATAACACTTGTCTTTTTGAGTTTCCACTCAATATCACAAAATAATCTCCTATAGTAGTCAAATCAGATATCTTCAATACTTTTATATCAAAGGCTTTTTTATCGTCGGCAGCAGATACTATAGTTTTTAATTCATCATTTAAAATTTCTGACACTTAATTACCTCCTATTTATCTTTTAAATTGAAAATTATTGAGTTTCTAGCTTTAATGGTATCTATATGTATAGTAAGACCTTTATCAATAACATACTTAATAGTGCTTCCCATGGCTAGAAGTAATGCCTTGTCCAAATCCACATATGCTATTCTTCGAATATCATCTACTCCTGAAAATATCCTTCCGGGCTCAATATAATCAGCTAAATAAATTATCTTCTCTAGTAAAGTCATATTAGCCTTTCCTGTAGTATGTATGTTAATAGCATTAAGTATATCTTCATCCTCAACTTCATATATTATTTTGGCTAAAACCGCTCCTACAGGCCCATGGAGTAATCCTCTATTATTTTTCATAACATCATCTTGAATTATACCAAAATCTTTAGCCTTTTTCAATATTTCATCGGCGTTTTGCAGTTTGCCGCAATCATGCAAAAGTCCTGCGATGGCTGCCTTTCTCTCAGAGCAATTATACTTCTGAGCTAATTTAATAGCTGTTTTTGCAACTCCCAGAGAATGTTCATATCTAGCTTCTCCTATAGCCTCTTTTAAGACTTTATGTTTTTCTTTATCTCCTAGTATCTCATAATGAAATCTCATATATCAAAACAACCCCCCATTTTCACTACTTTTATACAAGTTATTTTTATATATGTAATGCTCTACTGATTCAGGCAAAAGATATTTTATACTTTGATTGTTATTAATTCTATTTCTTATATCAGTTGATGAAATCTGAAGAGCAGGTACTATTAGGGTGTATATACTTCTATTATATTTTTTTTCAAGCTTTTCGATACCCTTTTGCATTTTTTCTAAACCAAATCCTGGTCTAGTAGCTGCTACAAAATTACATAAAGTTAGTAGTTCATTTACATTTTTCCATGTAGGTAAATCTAATATAGCATCCGCTCCAGTTATAAAATAAAAATCCACTTCTTCATTGAATACTTCATTTAATTTTTTAATCGTATCAACAGTATATGTCTTTCCTGCTCTATCCATCTCAATTGAAGATACTTCAAAGTATGGATTGCTTATTGTTGCTAATAATGTCATTTGATACCTATGTTCAGGCTCTGTTACGTTGCTTAAGTTCTTATGAGGAGGTTGTCCTGAAGGAATAAATATTACCTTATCAAGGTTAAACTTATTCCTTACCTCTTCAGCTATTACTAGATGTCCTATATGTATAGGATCAAAGGTTCCTCCCATAATTCCGTATTTTTTGCTTTTGTCTGACATTTGATTACCTCCAGTTACTTTCACTACATCATATTATATATTATCATAACTATATTTTAAACTCTTTAACTTGATTTTTAACAGGAGGCTATTAAATACCATACTTCTTACATATTAATATTGATCTATGAAGCTCTTAATTTCATTGATTTCTTTCTTATCTATGCACTGAATACTATCTATTGATTCTTCTTCAAAATTTTTAAAATAGGCTGTTAGTTCTCCATTTTCGCCATCTTCATATCTAATACATTTGAATCCTTTATCATACAATTTTTTAACTCTCTCTAAATTTCTTTTATCCATTGATATTCTCCTTTCAATTTTATAAATAATGGATTTGCTTATTTACAAATAAATATATTTTCCCATAAACATTTATTGTGAAATTTTCTCAAAAATATAAAGAGATTGGTATTTACCAATCTCTTTATATTATTTACCTATTATGCAATTTGTATTATATTTTATTTTGGTAATTCAATTTGCTTATTATCTTCAGATTCTCTATAAATAATAAATTTATTACCTATGCTTTGTACAAACTCAGCATTAGTTTTTTGTGCTACCTCGTTAGCAGCCTCCTTGGAATCCATAAAACTATTATCTAAAACATTTACTTTAATGATTTCTCTAGCTTCTAGAGCATCATCAACTTGCTTAATAAAGTTTTCAGTTATTCCATTCTTTCCTAATTGAAAAATTGGATCGATTCCATGAGATAAACTCTTCAAGTAGCTTCTTTGCTTACCAGTTAACAATAAAGACACTCCTTTAAACGCTATTGTATAAATTATTTAGTAATAAATTATACTTCTACTTCTTTTCTAGAAATTCTTCTGTGGTTTTCATAATTCTTACTTCCTTTTTTCCAACCACTTCTATTTTTTTCACCGGGGTTATATTTTTCGTTTATTACGAAATCTCCCTTTGCAATGCAGTAATATGTTGCTTGATTCTCTTTACAATTGTTGCACTGTAAACAGTTCATTTTCCTTCTTGACCTCCATTTTAATCAAAAAATTCAAATTCTACACCACAAATACTCACTATATCTTCTTCTTGAACACCTAATTCCTTAAGCTCCTCAATTATCCCCCTCTTTCTGATGACATTTTGGAAATGCCTTAATGAATCTATATCATTAAAGTTAGTTGAATCAACTAGCCTCTCCATAGGATAACCTTCAACAACATACATTCCATCTTCTTTCCTTATAATTATATCATCTTCTTGCTTTTTCTTAAACTCATAAAGTTTATTTTCATCAACTTCTTCAAAAAGCGGTTCAGGTTCTTCAATTGTTTGAAGCACATTCCATATATCAAATTTTAACTTCTTAATACCAGTATTAGTTGCTGCTGAAATAGGGTATATATCATATCCTACTCCTTCGACTACTGACTTGAGCTTTTCAAAGCCTTCTTCTGCTCCTGGTAAATCCATCTTATTAGCTACCACAATTTGAGGACGCTTCGATAATTTGTCACTATATTTCTTTAGTTCTTCATTAATCTTTTTAAAATCATCCACAGGATCTCTAGCTTCTTGACCTGTGATATCTACTAAATGAACTAATAATCTTGTTCTTTCAATATGTCTGAGAAATTCATGCCCTAATCCTACACCCTCGTGAGCTCCTTCTATAAGCCCAGGAATATCCGCTACAACGTAACTCTCTCCTTCACCAATTTTAACCACACCTAAATTTGGAGTTATAGTTGTAAAATGGTAGTTACCTATCTTAGGCTTTGCATCGGATATTATAGATAATAGAGTGGACTTTCCTACATTAGGAAATCCTATTAAGCCTACATCTGCTAATAGCTTTAACTCAAGAACTATCCATCTTTCCTCTCCTTTTTCACCTGGTTTAGCGAATCTAGGAGCTTGTCTTGTAGATGTAGTAAATCTTGAATTGCCATATCCACCTTTTCCACCCTTAGCTACAACAAAGGTCTGTCCTTTATCCTTTAAATCTGCAATTACCGAGCCTGTTTCTTCAAGCCTAATTATAGTTCCAGGAGGAACTCTTAAAACCAAATCCTCTCCTTTTTTTCCATATTGATTCTTGCTTTTACCATCTTCACCACTAGGTGCTTTGAAATGGCGCTTATACCTAAAGTCCATTAAGGTTTTAAGTCCTTCATCTACCTTAAGCACTATACTGCCACCATGACCACCATCACCACCTGCTGGCCCTCCAGATGGCTCATACTTTTCTCTTCTAAAGGCAACTGCACCATTGCCTCCTTTACCACCTTGCACAAAAATTTTAGCCTTATCTACAAACATTTATATCATCCTTACTGTATATTAAGTTAAGTATAGACTTAAATTAATAATATTATTATACTTATATTATAGCTGATGTCAACTACAAATATTATTCCAAAAAATAAATTCTTTATAATTGATTTTTGCTTAGCTATATAAAAGCTTAGAATAAATATTATCCTCTGAATCTAAAGTTTTTTCATTATCATATTCAAAAAATATACATAGCTCTAGATCATTAAATAATACATTTCTATAAATTCCTTTAATCTTATTAGCTAAGTTTTTAAATTCCTCTCCACAAAGAATAAATTCTATTCTATCTTTATACTCTTGTATTTTAATGGTAAGTAGGCTCATTTCTCCATTAGCTCTTAGATAATCTAGTAGTTCTTTAATGACTTTTTCCAGTTCAAACACAATCTTATCTTCATTATCTATTTGTCTTAAATTGCTATCTATATATTTTTCCACATTAAATGTAATAAGAATTCCTAAATTATCAGCTTCATTGATCATTTTCATTAATACAAAAGAAATAGATGGAATTGATATTCTAAAAGCTTTACTCATGCTGGAATTTATTGATGTAACCTTTTTGATATGCTCAATTGCCATATCTTCTTTATGTAACTGGAGATAACCATAAATAATTTGAAAAAAGTTCATAAAATCATGGCGTTGATTACTAGCCAATTTTTTCAAACTATCTATATATCCACTGCTTATTAGGCTAATTGCCTCACAATTAGTCTTACCTTTACATATAGTAATTCTTGACATTTCAAATAAAGATAATAGCGAAACAAGTAACAAAATAGATAAAAATATTAAATTACTATTTAATCTAAACTGATTTTTTACTAAAAGATTAATGATACACATTATAGTGACAACAAGCTGCAAAGTTGCATATACTTTAATTTTATTTCCCCTTATCCAATAAAGTATCCCCTTAATAAGATCTCCCCCTTATCTTTCCCCTCATTGAATATTTTACCATATATAAAATTATTGTAAATAAAAAAACCTACCAGATAAGGTAGGTTTTATAGGCTTATTCAGCGTCCACTGCAGCTTTTACAGGATAAATGCTTACCTGTTTTTTATTCTTTCCTTTTCTTTCAAACTTTACAACTCCATCTGCCTTTGCGAATAGAGTATCATCTCCACCTATTCCTACATTTTGACCAGGATGGATCTTAGTTCCTCTTTGTCTAACTAATATATTACCTGCTAATACAAATTGTCCGTCAGCTCTTTTCACACCTAATCTCTTAGATTCACTGTCACGACCGTTCTTTGTACTACCAACACCTTTTTTATGTGCAAACAACTGTAGATTTAACTTTAACATCTCTTTACACCTCCCCGTACTCGAGAGTAATATACTTAGGATATACTTCAAGTAATTGCTTCATTCCGACTTCCATTACTTGAAATACAGTTTGTGCTTTATCCAACATATCATTATCAATATAATCAGGGATACTAAGTTCAAAGTATCCATCTTCATCACAAACTTTAATAAAAACATCTTCTTCTGGAATATTACAAACTTTTATAATAGAAGCATAAGTTGTATGGGCCAATATAGATATAGCAGCACATACGATATCTTCTCCAGATTGTGCAAATCCAGAATGTCCCTCAACAATGTATTTTAGAACATTTCCATTGTTATCCTTAAAAATACTAACTCTAGTCATATTAACACTATCCGTTAATGTTGCTTATTTTCAGTTTTGTATAAGGTTGACGATGTCCTTGTTTCTTTCTGTAGTCCTTTTTTGACTTATACTTGAAAACGATGATTTTCTTAGCTTTTCCTTGCTCTACAACCTCTGCTTCAACAGCAGCACCTTCTAAGTATGGTTTTCCAACTTTTAAATCTTCATCTCCTGCAATTAAAAGAACTTTGTCAAGGGTAATCTTGTCTCCAGCTTCACCATTAAGCTTTTCAACAAATACTGTATCGCCTTCTTGAACTCTATACTGTTTTCCACCAGTTTCTATTACTGCGTACATTATTTCAGCACCTCCTCAATCCAGTCTCGCCAATGTGAGGTAACATACTTTTAAAACCTACATTGTGCGGCTACTTACAGATTCTAATTTTAGCAGATTTGCAATGCTTTGTCAACTAACTACTTAAACTAATTTCCATTAATTTTTTCATGTTTTCAGTTTTTCCCATACTCTTTATATTTATGTCATTAAAATGAAGCTCTTTTGTACTGTTAACTAAAATACTAATCTCAAATTTTTCTTCTAATTCCTTCAATACATCTCTATTATTCTTATGCAAAATTTCATTTAGCTCTGGATTCACTTCTACTAGCACAGCTTCAGAATTTGTATGTAGCTTTATTCTTTTTAATTCAGTACGAAGCTTGTTTATTACTACATGCTCTGAAGATACTTTACCCTTACCACTGCAATAAGGACATTCTCTTAACAATTTAGTAGTTAACCTTTTTCTGGCCTTCTTCCTTGTCATTTCAACTAACCCTAATTGAGTCATACCCAATACTGCTGCCTTTGTTCTATCTTTCTTTAGAGATTCTTCTAAGGCTTTAAGAACTAAATTATCATCATCCTTATTATTCATATCTATGAAATCTATGATTATTATTCCACCAATATTTCTTAATCTCAACTGCTTTGCTATGGCTCTAGCTGCTTCTAAATTCGTTTTAACTACAGTATCTTCCAGATTTGTTTTGCCAACATATTTCCCTGTATTTACATCTATTGAAGTTAATGCTTCGGTCTCATCTATTACTATGTAGCCTCCGCTTTTTAGCCATACTTTTCTCTCTAAAGCATGACTTATTTGAGACTCTATCCCATAATGTCCAAATATGTCATGACTATTGTCAAAATACTCTACTTTAGATTGTAAATGAGGTGAAATAAGCTCTACCAATTCAACAATACTCTTATATTTATCTCGATCATTTATAACCAAACGTTTAGATTCTGATGTAAACATATCTCTTACTACTCTGTGTACTAAGTCTAAGTCTCTATAAATAGTTCTAGGTGCAAATCCCAAATTTCTTTCTCTATCTATTTTATTGAACAACTTAAGCAAAAACTTCATATCATCCTTTAACTCTTCCATGCCTTTTCCTTCTGCAGCTGTTCTAAGGATTACTCCAATATTATCTGGCTTTATCTCTTCCATTATCCCTTTGAGTCTATCTCGTTCGTTTTCATTAGTAATTCTTCTTGATATCCCAATATAATTAGTGTACGGCATTAGAACTAAATTCCTACCTGGCAAAGTTATATGGGTTGTAATTCTAGCTCCCTTTGTTCCAAAAGGCTCTTTAATAACTTGCACTATTAGTTCTAGTCCAGTTTTAACCACATCTTTTATTGAAATATTCTTCAAATCTATATCTTTATTTAAGATCATACTTTTAGGTATGGCATCCTTTATATGTAAGAAAGCGTTTTTTTCAAAACCAATATCTACAAAGGCCGCTTCCATTCCTGGTAAAACGTTAACAACCCTACCTTTATATACATTTCCTAGAATTTTATTACCATCTTCCCTCTCTATATAAAGCTCTACTAAATCATCATCTTCAAGAATTGCCACCCTATCTTGTTTAAAACCTACATCTATTATTATCTCATTCATAAAACCTCTCCTAAAAATTTATTATATCGGTGTAGTAATATTATTTTCTTCTTCAATGAACAACTCCAATCTTTGAATTTTAGTTTTATCTTCTATTATATCCAAATTACTATAGTTATTAAAAGCCCATATCAAATCTTCTGGCTTAAGATTACCAGTACTACCTGTTTTTAACATAACCTTAAAAATAACCGAATTATTATCGAAGCTAAAAATATCAAAATCCTTTATAAACTCTCTTATATTAACATCTCTTTTCTTTATTTTTCCTCTTTTTTTCTTTGTCTTTGTGATTATAATTTCGTCTTTATTTAAGAAATCATCTAACTCTTTTTGTAAAACATCTTCATCAATTGTATTTTCAAGATTAATTTTAATTATATAAGATGACCATCTTATCAATGACATGATAGATTTCTTATCATCTGTATATTGTGATTTAATAATTCTAATTGATTTAGGTAAAAACTTATTTGTCATTTCAATAAAACTCTCTATAGGAATCTGCCTATCTAACTCTAGATCAAAGTATTCACCATGACTAGTAACACCTAAAGGAAGAGCTGTTGCTAGAGATAGTTTAGGTTGAGGGTTATAGCCTTCTGTATATTTTACAGGTATATCGGCTCTTCTAAAACACCTTTGAAATAATCTCATAAGGTCTAAATGTCCAATAAATATCATTTCATTTTCTTTTGTAAATTTACCTCTTATTTTTATCATTAGCATACACCCCCATTAAAGCTTTGGTTGATTCCACATGCTGTACAACCCTGCCTACAATCATGGGTTAGTTCACCTTTAATAGCCTTTTCATTTTCCTTTATTAAAAATTCCTTTGTCACACCTGTATTAATAAAATCCCATGGCAGAACTTCATCATAGCTTCTACTTCTAGTGGCATAAAAATCTGTATCTATTCCTGTAGTCTCAAAGGCCTTCATCCATTTATTAAAATCAAATAAGTCTGCCCACCCGTCGAATCTACAACCACTTTTCCAAGCTTCTACTATGGCCTTAGATACTTTTCTATCTCCCCTAGCAATAATTGCTTCTAGGAAGCTTAGCTTAGGGTCGTGATAATTATATTTTACCTTTCTATCTCTTATTTCTCCCTTTAATAAACGAATTTTATCATAAAATTCATCAATACTATTCTGAGGAAACCATTGAAATGGGGTAAAGGGTTTTGGTACAAAACAAGAGGTACTAGCAGTTATTTGAAGATTACCTTTTTGCTTTTCCCTTGGCAAGCTAAAGAATACATCCTTAACCTTATATGCTAAATCTTTGATGCCCATAACATCCTCTTTTTCTTCTGTTGGTAACCCTATCATAAAATAAAGCTTAACACCTGACCAACCCAGACCAAATGCTTCTTCTACGGAATCTATTAAATCTTTTTCTTCTATACCTTTATTAATAACATCTCTCAATCTTTGACTACCTGCTTCTGGAGCAAAGGTAAGTCCAGATTTTCTAAGATCTTGAATTTCATCAAGGAATTCAAGTGAAAATGAATCCAGTCTTAAAGAAGGCAGGGATAAACCCACATTCTTATCTTTAAATTCTTCAATTAATCTTTTAATAAGCTCTTCAAGCTGTGAATAGTCACTAGTACTTAAAGATGAAAGGGAAATTTCGTCATGTCCAGTTGCATCAACTAACTTTTTAGCCAACTCGACTAAGGTGTCAACTTTTCTTTCTCTAACAGGTCTGTAAATCATTCCTGCTTGACAAAACCTACATCCTCTAGTACATCCTCTAAATATCTCAAGTATGATTCTATCATGAACCGTTTCTATATACGGTACAATTATCTTGTCAGGAAAATATGTTTTATCTAAATCCTTGATTATGACTTTTTTAATAGTTTTAGGATATTTTGAATTCTTAGGTACCATGCCCTTTATTGTATTATCTTCATTATACTCTATATTATAGAATGATGGCACATAAATACCTTCTAATTTCGCAACCTCATCCAAAAAGTCCTTTTTATCTTTACCTAACTTTTTCCACTGTTTATAGGTCTTTAAAACTTCTAATGTAAGTTCTTCACCTTCACCTATTACAAAAAAGTCTACTATGTCTGCAAGGGGTTCTGGATTATACACACAGGGTCCACCAGCTATAATAAAGGGATCATTTTCACCCCTATCTTCACTTAAAACTGGTATATTTCCTAAATCTAGCATATTTAAAATATTTGTATAGCTCATCTCATATTGCAAAGTAAATCCTACAAAATCAAGTTCATTAATAGGCGTCTTAGTCTCCAAAGTATACAGTGGAATATCATTTTCTTTCATCTTTTCCTCCATATCTACCCAAGGAGCAAATACCCTCTCACAATAGATACTATCTTCATTATTTAAGAGATTGTATAAGATATGTAATCCTAAATGGGACATCCCTACTTCATATATATCTGGAAAAGCGAATCCAAATCTCACTTCAATTTTATCAATTTCCTTAACAATAGAGTTTTCTTCACTACCGATATATCTAGCTGGCTTTTCAACTTTTGGTAAAATTTCTTCTAATAGTTCTTTATTAATCATTTTTTATCACCCTTCTTAAGTTTCTTTATATATTCTATTATTAGTATTTTTTCATGTATTTACTATTTTATCATTTTTCTTTTTCAATTAATAGTTTTTGTAGTGTAACATCTATCCCATATTTTAAAATCCCTTCAAATAAGTCATTTTCATTGATGCTTCCAATGGAATTACCTGAGTCATCAATTACTATTATAATATGATATCTTTTAGGTAAGAAATAACTGGTTATCTCTTTGGCACTTACAGTCTTAATTCCCACTAATAAATGAGTTCCCATAATTCTTTTCTTTTTTAATTCTCCCCGTTTTTTTAATATTTCATAAATGAAGAGAAAAGCTGCCATTTTATTTTCTTTTCTGGCAGCTAATAAAACAAATATAGATATAAGTATAAGGTATAGCCCTTCTTGATACAAGACGAAATTTACTACACCAATAATAATTACAAAAATACAAATAAAATAAGTTGCTTTTGTCATCATTCTAGTACAAGCTTTAAATCCAACTCTATTTGAAAAGAGTGCTCTTACTATCTTTCCTCCATCTAAAGGAAAAACAGGTAACAAATTGAAGCTTCCTATGATAATATTAGATCTTATAATTAAATTGATTACACTATTATTTATACCTACTTCTTTTAACAAATAAAATAGCAAGGCAATTACGAAATTAGTAGCTGGTCCTACTACTGCCACTATTATTTCTTCAGTTATACTAAACCAAAATATTCCATCTGCTTTAGCTATGCCCCCAAATGGAAAAAGCTCGATTTCATCCATTTGAATTCCTAATCTGATTGAAGTTACTACATGTATCATTTCATGACATAATACCGATCCAATTCCAATTATTATTTCCTGCCCATAACCAAGGTATAAATAAAATCCTATTAACATTAGTAAAAGAAAGTTTATTTTTATCTTAACTCCTTTTATTCCCTTTAAAAAAGACATATTAGCACATCCCTATTATTTTGATACTAAATTCTTTGTTGTGAAACTCATTATATCCAAAGGGTTTATTGGAATATCATCTTCTCTTACCTCAAAGTATAAATATTTTAATCCATTTTCTGATATCTCAAGAGTGCCTATTTTTTCTCCTTTTTTCACCGATGTTCCCAAAGCTACAGAAACTTCATCTAACCTACCATAAACTACCTGTATTTCACCATAGTCAATTATTACTTGCTTTCCAAATAACTCGTCAGACTTTACCTCTTTGACAACTCCACTTTCAATACTCTTTACATAGTCTTCATTAGTCTGTATTTCAACTCCCTTATGAAAAACAGATATATTATTAGTTTTTTTCTCTTCTCCAAATGGACGATAAATTGAGCCAGATACAGGAATAGCGTAACCTGTATTAAAATCCTCATTATATTCTTCATTGTATTCTTCATCAGAATTGAAGACAGGAATAGCTTCATTTGTCCCCTCTATAACCCCTTTAACATAATTAACTACATCTTTGCTACCCTTTAAAATATCAGTATCATGATTGAGTGTCTTTTTAACTATTTCTATCGCCTTTTCAGTTGGCTCAGTATCGATTTGTTTAATCACTAAAATTGCCAATACTATAAGTATACAAATAATTAAATTTCTAAACTGGCTTCTGTAAAAAAATTTATTAGAGTTTTTTACATTATATCCTCTTTTTCTTCTTAAGTTATGTAAAGACTTATTCAAAAAATTATTTTTTTTCATATTTTATCACTACTCCAACTTTCCTTAGTTTTATTATAATATTATTTTAAAATCTCCTCTTTTATTACAAAAAAGCACCATTTAAATTATCCAATAACGATAACTTAAATAGTGCTTTTAGAATTACTCTTATTTAATTATATTTCTCTACCAAGGAGTTTTTCTGTTAAATCATATAAATATTTTCTATATTTATTATCTGGTAGCTTTTCTAAATATATTTTAGCTTTTTCTATATATCTATCTAATAATTTCTTAGTATACTCTATTCCCCCTGATGATTTAACAATATCACTTATCTCAGATAAAGAATTCTCATCAATATCTCCTTGGAGTAAATCCTTAAGCTGATTTTTGTACTTTTTACTATTCAAAGCATATATAACGGGTAGGGTATATATACCAACTGTTATGTCATGCAACACAGGCTTTCCCAGCTTGTCCATAGTCCCTTCGAAGTCTAAGATATCATCCTGTAATTGAAAAACAGTTCCTAGAGTCATGCCAAATTTTCTAAGGTATTTTATAGTATTTTTATCACATTCAGCTGTTTCTGCTCCGATTTGACACGATAGACCGAATAATAGTGCCGTCTTATATTTAATACGTTTTAAATATTTTGTTGTACTCACATTTAAATCGTTTCTTGATTTATATTGTTCAACTTCACCTTCACAGATACTTTTAAGAATCTTTGCTATATGAGATGAATTCTTTAGTTTAGAATCTCCATCTAAATATTTAGAAGTTAATAATAAGGACTTTGTAACTAAAAAGTCTCCTGTGAAGATGGCTATTTTATTTCCATGTAATTTATGAGTAGCTGGCTTACTTCTTCTCAATTCGGCTTCATCAATTACATCATCATGCACTAAAGTTGCTAAATGTAAAAGCTCTACAGAAGCTGATAAATTAATTGCTGCTTTTCCATCATAGTTTCCAAACTTAGCACTATTAATTAGTAATGCAGGTCTCAAACGCTTACCTCCTGCGTTTATTAGTCTTCTACATTCTTCTTCTAGAATAGAGTTCTTGCTTTTAACGCTTTTTATTAAGCTTTCTTCAACCTTTTTTAATTCATTTAAAATTTCTTGTGTATACAGGTTCATTTAAATCTCCCTTCTAAGGTGTTACTATTTGAAATTCTTCATTTGTTTGTTCAAATTTATCTTTTACACCTTTTGATAGATATAGTTTTTTATCTTTAGTAATATAAATAATTTCTATTTCATCTAAGCTATTAGCTAATTTAAGACCTTCTTCTACTCCTAGTACATAAAAAGCTGTAGATAATCCATCTCCTTGTATAGAAGTATCAGATAATACTGAAATTCCTGCAACATTATTTCTGGCTGGATATCCTGTTTTTGAATCAATTATATGATGATACCTTACTCCATCTTTTTCAAAATATCTTTCATAATTTCCAGAGGTAACTACTGAAATGTCTTCGTCCTGTACAATTCCTACATGCTTCTGTCTAACTCTATATGGATCTTGAATTCCGATTCTCCAAGCATCTCCATTTGGCTTTGAGCCTACCGCAAAAATATTACCACCCAAATCAATTATTGCACTTTCAACCTTATTTTCTAAAAGTATTTTTTTTGCTTCATCAGCAGCATATCCTTTAGCTATACCACCTAAGTCCAATACCATTCCAGGCTCACTTAAATAAACCATATTATCTTCCATTAACTCTAATTTATTATAGTCTATCTTTAGAAGATTTTCTTCTATCTCCCCTTCTGATGGTATTCTTTCATGCTCAGTACCTATGCCCCAAAGCTTTACCAATGGACCTATAGTAGGTTCAAAGGCTCCATGACTGATTTGCGCAAATTCTTTTGCTTTCTTTAGAACATAATATACATCATCGTGAACTTTTACTGGCTTTATGCCCGCATTATCATTAATTTTACTTACATCACTCGTCTCGATGTTTATACTCATTCTATTTTCAATTTCATCAAATCGATTAAAAACCTTATCAATGATTTCTTCATTTTGATGATCATAAAGGGTAACTACAACGAAGGTTCCAAGCATAAAACTATCTTTAGATAATGTTTCAGTTGGTTGTTGATTATCTGTACACCCTGATAAAGCAGTAGTTATTATTATTGCAAAAATTAAAAAATATATTATTTTTCTTTTATACATTATCAACACCTCTTTCTCAAATAATACACCACTATATAGTTTATCATATTTCTACAAAAAAAGATAAAAATATTTTAAAGCCCCAACGAAAAGTTGGGGCTTTAATAGCTGTAATAATCTTTTAAATTTACTATTTAAGAGATATTTATTTTGCGTCAGCTAATGCCTGTTCTGCAAGATCAAAGAACTCTTTAACATGGATAGTAGCTCCTGAAATTGCATCTGTATGTCCTTCTTCACTTGTGTACTCTATATCTGTTGGGTCTTGTGTTTCTATTAAATAAGCTTCTGCTGCTGATGCTTGTTCAACCCATGTTGATTGAGCTCCACCATTTTCTACCATACCATAGTCTCCATCTGCTGATGCTTGATCTTTAGACTTATCAGTATCTTCACCTATACCATCCCAATCAGCTGCTACTATATATCCATTAACAACTGTGATACTAGCATAGTATTTCCAACCATTACTAAACTCATCCATTTCAGCATAGTAATGACCATCTTTATATTGTCCTTTACCTTTAGGTCCTTGAGCTAAAGCCTTATTTGCTAAATCAGCAAATTCTTTAACTCCAATTGTTGCTCCTGAAATTGCATCTGTGTGTCCTTCTGCATCAAACTCTATTGCGTCAAAGTTTTGGTTGTCAACTAAGTACTTCGCAGCAACTTCTGCTTGCTCATACCAAGGTGCAATTGCTCCACCATTTTCTACCATACCATATTCACCATCTTCTGATGCTTGACTCTTTGTTTTACCAGCGTTTTCGCTAACGCCTTCCCAATCTGCTGAAACAATTTTACCATCTTTTACTTCTAATGTTGCAACATATTTCCAACCATTGTGGAATTCATCTTGTGTTGCAAAATAAATACCATCTTCTAATTCTTCCACATTTACATCTTCATTACCTGTATCTTCGTCTTCTGTGTTGTTGTCATTGTTGTCAATGTTTTCATCGTTGTTAGTATCGTCAGCTGAATCTGCATTGTCTACATCCTCAGTTCCTCCACAACCAACTGCTACTAATGAAAATGCCAACATTAACACTAATAATAATGCTAAACTTTTCTTCATAATTAATATCCCCCTTCTAAAAATGTTTGTTAAAAAATATACTTAACTATATTTTAGAGCAAAACTTATAAACAATCAAGTATTTTTTGTTACTTTTATAACAACTTTAATTTATTTTAGTCGATTATGTTATACAAATGTTGTAATATCACACCTTTTTTGCTATAATGAAAGAGTTAATAATATATTATCTTAATATATACCTTTATACTGTTCTTATTTGATGGTCTAAATGCTTCAAAATACTAAATAGGTAAACATACAATTTTATATAATATTTAAACTTATTTTTTTGCCTATTTACCTATTATAATGGATTAATAGATGTTTGTCTTATTTGTAGTATTCTAGTCAATTAATTCTAATAAGGATTTCAGTATAAGGGAATGTTAACTATATATCAAAAATATAAAAAAATTTTTTAAGGGGGTTAAACTTTTGAAAAAAATAGTAATTCTAGGCGGCGGATATGGTGGAATAAGCGCTGCGAAAAAACTTCATAAGAAGTTTAAGAAAGATGATAATGTGCAAATTACGCTTATTGACCAAAATCCACATCATACGTTATTAACTGAGTTACATGAGGTTGCCGGTAACAGAGTAACACCAACAAGTCTTTTAATTGACTTAAAGAGAGTTTTTAAATCTACTAAAGTTAATGTTGTCCAAGATAAGATAACAGATGTAGATTTAGAAGGAAAGGAACTTAAATCTAGCAAAGAGATTTATGACTTTGACTATCTTGTTTTAGGAGTTGGTAGTGAGCCAGCTTACTTCAACATCCCAGGAATGCAAGATCATGCATTCACTTTATGGTCAATGAAAGATGCATCAAAAATTAGGACTCAAGTACTTAAAATGTTTGAAAAAGCAAGTAAAGAAAGTAGTTCTGAAAAAAGAAAGTCACTTCTAACATTCGTTGTTGGTGGTGGTGGTTTTACAGGAATCGAGGTTCTTGGAGAACTAGTTCAATGGACTAAAGTACTTGCTAAAGAATATGATATTGATCCTAATGAGATTCAACTTAAAGTTGTAGAGGCCATGGACAAGATATTACCTGTTCTTCCAGATTCATTAGTTAAAAAAGCTACTAGATTCCTTGAGAAGAAAAACGTTGAGGTTCTTACTAGCACAATGATTACTGGCGTATCTGATAGCAAGGTTGATTTTAAAGATGGTAGCTCAGTTGAAACTAATACCTTAATCTGGACTGGTGGAGTTAAAGCTAATGATTTCGCTAAGCAAATTGGTCTTGATGTAAATAGAAAAGGTAGAATCTTAGTAAACGACTACCTTCAAACTAATTTTGAAAATGTATATGCAATAGGTGATAATGCTGACTTCAGAGATGAAGGAAAAGAATCACTACCTGCACTTGTTGAAACTGCTATGCAAACTGGTAAATGTGCAGCTGAAAACATATATAATGATATTAAATCTAAAGAAAAGAAAGAAATGGAATTAAATCTACATGGTGTTATGGTTTCAATAGGAAGTAAATATGGTGTTGCTGACACAATGGGACTTAGAACATCAGGTATAATAGCTATTTTATTTAAGCATATGATTAACCTTCATTATTTATTTGAAATAGCTGGATTTGGAGTAGTTTTCGAATATATGATTCACCATTTCATCGAAAAGAACTACCAAACAAACCTATTCGAAAAAGAACTTGTTAGACACGCTGGAGCTAAGACATATGCTTTCTTCTTACCAGCAGTTAGAATGTTCTTAGGTGTTATGTGGTTAAGGGAAGGTCTTCATAAGTTAGGTTACAACTTCCTACGCGCTGGAGATAATGGTTTTATTTGGTTCGCTAAGGACTCATGGTTAGCAAACTGGTGGAATACTCTTGCAATCCAAGTTCCTAACCCACCAGCTGATGTAACTTCAGGAGCTTCTTTAATGAACCTTATTGGAGATCATACACCAGGATGGTATGAATGGTTTACAAATCTAACAGTTTATAACGCTCCTATGTTCTTCCAAAAGATGGTTGTAATAATAGAATTAGGATTAGGATTAGCTTTCCTTTTCGGAGCATTTACTTTTATAGCAGGTATCATTTCTACAGTAATGATGATAAACTTTGCAATATCAACTGGAATTTCAGTTGACCAATACTGGTTCATATTCGCTTCAATTTCTTGTATGAGTGGTTCAGGAAGAGCTTTCGGATTAGACGCTTATATCATTCCTTACGCTGAACAACAATGGAGATATTTTGCAGACAATCGTGGTATAAGGCTGAATCCGTTTAGACCAGTCAAAAAAATATAACATAAAAAAATAGCGCCTAGGCGCTATTTTTTATGTCCATTTTCATGTATAACTTCTCTCCAACTTAAATCGCCTCTTGCTAATCCTTTAATTAATAGCTCAGCGGTGCCGATATTTGTTGCCAATGGAATATTGTGAACATCACATAATCTCATTAAAGCTAATATATCAGGTTCATGGGGCTGTGCTGTCAATGGGTCTCTAATAAAAAATATTAAATCCATTTCATTTGTAGCAATTTTTGCACCTATTTGCTGATCTCCCCCTAAAGGACCTGACAAAAACCTATGTATCTTTAAGCCAGTTGCTTCCGAAATTTTCTTTCCAGTTGTACCTGTAGCAAAAAGATCATTCTGTTCTAAAATATTCTTATATGCTAAAGAGAAATTAATTAAACTCTGCTTCTTTTTATCATGGGCAATCAATGCAATCTTCATATACTGCCTCCAATAATTAAAATAAGTACTTTTTTCTAATCTTTCATTTTATCCTTCATTTTCAAAATAGGTATATTTGCAATTAGTGCAGGAATTGGTGCATTATCAGACTCTCTCCGGGTCTTTGTAAATTTAACATCAAGTCCTTCTTCATCAATTTCCATATAATCTGATATTACCCTTATTATATCACCTTTTACCATATCTAGAAAGCGAGGAGAAACATTAGCTCTGTCGTGGATAAGTACAAGTTTTAATCTTTCCTTTGCTACACTTTTACTATTGCTGTCATTTTTACTAAGTTTCTTAAAAAAATCCAACTTTATTCCTCCTTTATTATTTCCCAAAAATCAATTTCCTAAGCTTACCTACTAAACCTTCATCAACTTCTAAGTCCATTAGTGGTACTTCTTCACCTAGAATCCTATTAGCAATATTTCTGTAAGCTTGTCCTGCGAAGGCTTTATCATCAGAAACTACTGGCTCTCCTTTATTTGTAGATATAACGATTGCTTCGTCATCTGGCACCACACCTAATAAATCGATTGCCAATATGTCAATCATATCATCTATATTCATCATATCTCCTCTTGCAACCATTTCCTGTTTAATTCTATTTATTATAAGTAAAGGATTGTGTAATCCTTTAGATTCTAAAAGTCCAATAATTCTATCAGCATCTCTAACTGCTGAAATTTCTGGGGTGGTAACGACAATTGCCTTCTGTGCTCCTGCTATTGCATTTTGAAAACCTTGTTCTATACCAGCAGGGCAATCAATAATAATAAAGTCAAAATGCTCTTTTAATTCTTCACATAGTTCTTGCATTTGCCTAGGGGATACTGCTGTTTTGTCTTTCGTCTGAGCAGCTGGTAATAAATATAATCCTTCGTATCTCTTATCCCTTATAAGACCTTGTTTCAGTCTACAAACTTTATCAACAACATCTACAATATCATAAACTATTCTATTTTCTAGTCCTAAAACAACATCTAAATTTCTTAATCCTATATCAGCATCCACAACAACAACTTTTTTACCTAAACTAGCCAAACCTGCACCTATATTTGCTGTAGTAGTAGTTTTACCTACACCACCTTTACCTGAAGTAATAACTATTACCTCACCCATATATACTACCTCCTATACTCTTATTTTTTAGTTGAATAGGGTTCAATCAATACGGCATTTCCTTCTATTCTTGCGACTTCAGGCCACTTTGAAGCATTAACATAATTCTCTGAATCAGGTCTTCTTGCAATAATCTCAGCTATTCTCAACTGAGTTGGTTGAAGATTAAAAGCCGCTACAATGGCCTTACGGTTTCCATCACTACCTGCATGGGCAATTCCTCTTAGTGATCCCATTACTACGATATTGCCTTTAGCAACAACTTGTCCTCCAGGGTTAATATCACCAATTACTATAAGGTTACCTTCATATTCAATATATTGTCCTGACCTAACTGTAGACCTAATAAACCTAGTCTCGCCTTCTTCGATCCCTGAAAAGAAACCATCTTGTATAGATGATTTTGGATCTATCCGTCCTTTAATTTCTAATGATTTCTTATCGTTAACAGCAATACCATATTTTTGCTCAATTATTATTTTCAATTCTTCTTTTTCGTTTATAGTTAGATTTTTGCCGACAAAATTAATACGATCTGAACCAGCAAAAAAATCTTTGGTTTCTTTAAGCTTTAATTCAAGTTGCTCTTTTATTGCTTTGAAGTTTCCATCTTTTATATGTATATAAATTCCCTCTTTATTACCTTTAAAAGCCACTAGATTTTCATTCATCTGACTACCTCCAATGATACTGGTACTAATATTGCTGTCTAATTATTAATTCTTCATTCTTTATTTAATTCCTTCCTATTTTCCATAAAAAATAAATTGGTAAGGTTTTAATTACCTCACCAATTTATTTTCAAAGCTAGGTTTTTCCTCATTTTTATTGTTTAACCCTAAATATTGGGCAATTATTTCCTTGGCCACAGGGGATGCATATCCTCCTGAACCACCTTGGAATATAACAGTTGCCACCGCAATTTGAGGGTCATCATAAGGTGCATAAGCCACATACCAAGCATAATTATCATATTCTTCTCCATTATAGTTACCACCATCAGGATTATTCCCATCCCTTTCAGCAGTTCCTGTCTTCGCCGCTACTTTAACAGGAAACCCTACGAAACCAGCACTTGAAGATTTAGTAACCTCAGCCATACCTTTTTGTACATGAGTTAGATTATTATAATCATTGAGATTAACCCTCGTAGTCTCCCTCTTACCTAATTCTTTAACCTCATCATTGTCATAACCAAGAACCTTATCTATTATACTAACGTTATGTCTATATCCACCATTAGCTATAGTCGCTATATAGTTAGCCATTTGAATAGGTGTATACTTATTATCCCCTTGTCCAATAGTAACATTTAGAGTATCACCAATTTTCCATCCTGCATAATTTAAATAAGTGTATTTTATCATATCTACAAGATTTACTCCTATGCCATCTATCCTTCTCAATCCATCAAATCCTAGTTCATCTAATCTGCTTACTACCTGACCTCTAGTCAATATTTCCTCAAGTTCAACCCAATTTGATATTTGGTCTATTTTCTCATCTAATTCCTGCTTTGTAAATGTTAAATCATCTTTTATATAAAAGTGAAGATTATTCTTTAAATATGACTTTAAACTTCTTTTACTTTGCTCGACCTTATCTATTGGATTTGGAACTCTACCAGAAGCTTCACCATCTATTTCTATACCTGTCTTATCATTTAAGCCGAACTCCTTGCCAAGTCGAATAATATCATCAATTTCTACCTTGACATTTAATTTTTTCCCAGTTCTTTGGTTTTCACCTAAAGCAAGACTGAAGAAATAATAGTTACATGAATCCTTTATTGCATCATATAAATTCTCGTATCCGTGAGTTCCACCATAATCATTCCAATACCAGCATCCAAATCTAGTGTTACCAATTTCTACATAACCTCTATCATTAATCTCATATTCAGGATCAAGTCCTAACTCTAATCCTGCTAATGCAGTAAGCATTTTAAATGTAGAACCTGGCTGTACGGCTGTTTTTATAGCTACATTAAACAATGGCAGTCCATCTTCTTCATATTCAGGCTTTAAACTTTCCCAGTCAGCATTAGATATCCCAGTAGCAAATAAATTAGGGTCGTAGGATGGATAGTTAGCCATTGCTAAAACCTCTCCTGTTTTTACATCTATTGCTACTACTGCTCCTTGATTTGCAAATTTATAGGCCCTGCTATAATTATAGTTTCCCCATTCACTCTCAAATTCTCCACCTATTCGTATCTGCTCTAATGCTTGCTTCAATGAATCCTCTGCTACTTTCTGTAGCTTTGAGTCCATAGTTAAATAAATATTGTCTCCTGGAATAGCTTTTGTTTCTTCAATTACTTTTATTGTATTACCAAAGGCATCAACTTCAACTCTTTTTGCACCATCGACTCCATTGAGTAATTTTTCGTATTTTTTTTCAATACCTATTTTACCTATAATGTCGTTGGGGGAATAATCATCACGATCCACTAAAAACTCTTGTATTTCATAAGACTGAGATATTTTCCCCATATATCCTAATGTATGGGCTGCCAATTGTCCATTTGGATAATATCTAACTGGCTCAACAGATATCTCTACGCCCTTCATTTCTACATTGTTTTCTTCAATTTCAGCAATAGTTTTATTCTCAATACCATATGCAATATTTATTGGTTCATATGCCTTATATCCTTGTTTATTTAGCTGTTCAATAATAACTAATATATATCTAGCCTCATATTTAGTTAATTCTTCGTTTATATCATAATCATCTCTTAATTTTTGGAATACTTCTTCTATACTGCTATCTACAGAAACATTATATTTTTTAAGCCAATCCACCTTATTCTTATAGGGTACATACTCCCAATTAGATACAGTTATTTGCGGATTTACACCTTTTTCTAAAATTAGTTTTTGAACTTGATATTTAATATCATCATTGGTTATTACCTCATCCAAAACACCATATTTATCACTTAAATGGAATAATGCTTCTTTAGCACTCAACTCATCTGGAAGTTCTTCATCCCCTAAGGAGTTAAACTCATCCTTTGCTTCATCACTAATATATTCAATAATAACTTCGCCTGACTCTTCATTTGCTGTTATCTTTACCGGAGCATTAACCCCATCTTCTTCCAGTTTAGATCTTAACATATCGGCTACAATTATTTTGTTTTCGTCTTTTTCAAATATTTGATTTAATAGCTCTACACCCAGTGTTTCTTTTGCAATACTAATAAAATCCTCTTTAGCGTCAGAGTCCATAGTTATATTGCTAAATTCTGATGCTAGACTTCTTTTTATTGTGTTATAATCTCTATCATAATTTAAAGAATAAGGAATTAAATCAATCCCAAAGGTCATGCCCTTGCTTTCTAACAATTCATAGGATAACTTCCTAGCCACTGAATTGCTTAATATCTTTCTTAGTATATTCTCATTATCGTTAATAAGACTTATTAGAGTGTTTTTTGCTGTTAAATGTTGTTCAATATTATTTTCCCTTTTCCACTTTTCAATATCTTTCTTAGTATCAAATTGAAACTCAACCTCTCCTTCTTTATCCAAACTAACTAATATAGGAGCGTCTATACCTTCTTTTCTTAATACCAGTCTTGCTTTCTCACCAATTATAAAAGAAAAAATCTTATCTTTACTTAACTCTTCATAGTGGATTTCTAGAAATTCACCTATAAACCCTTGATTAACAATCGTATCTATAATTAATTCCTCGGCACTATCTACATTATATGAATCTTCATAATCTTCGTTAAACTGAAATTCATTGAATTTGATAGGGAATTCATCTATATAACTTTCTCCCTCTTTTTCAAGTATTCTCACTAAATTAAGAATAATATCGTTTCTATTAACACTTTTACTGTTTAGCTCATCCTTTAATATCTGAACTGTAAAGCTTGGCTTATTGCCAGCTAGAAGTCTTCCATATCTATCCCTAATCTCTCCTCTTGGTGCAGTTATAGAAAGCTCCCTCAATCTTTTATCATCTGATTTTTCCCTTAGCTCGTCCCCTCGAACAACGGTAAGGGTTGCAAGTTTGAAAAAGAGAACTAGGAGCATAGATACTAAAATAATAGATAAAATATTATATCTATTTTTTAATTGTTTTAATAGCTTCAAACTTAACACCCTCTCTACTTTCTAAAGCTAAATTCTGGTTTCCTAAATATATGAGTTATAAGTTTATAGATTGGAAATGCTAAAATGAGATTATATATCATTTCCAAGAAAACTATCTCTTTAAAGACCTTATTGAAGCTTATATCTACCGATAGAAAGAACATTAAGAAGTAAAATAGAATATAAAAGCATATTGTAGCTCCAAATGTGAAAATTAAGGCTATTAAGGAGTTTTCCTTATATACTTTATTATCAATTAGACCAATGGTATATCCGATAATAAAGTAAATAAGTGCATATATTCCTATTACTTCATTAAACATTAAATCTTGTAAAAGTCCCATAGATATACCCATAATACCCCCTACTTTTTTACCTTTTAGTAAGGCAATAATAACTATAATTATTAGGGTGGTATTTGGAACTACACCTGCAATCCTGAAATGTTGAAGTATAGTCGTCTGCAATAAAAAATTTGAAATAATCAATACAAAATAATAGAAAAAACTCAATTGCCTAACCCCTTTATTTTTTAGTTCCAGTAACCACGTAAACATTATGAATATTTTTGAAATCTATAACTGGCTCAACATATATACTTTCAATCAAGTCCTCTTGCTTCTTTTCAAACTTAACAATCTTACCTATATATAATCCTTCTACAAAAATTCCTCCAAGACCAGAAGTTAATAGCTTGTCTCCATCAATTACATTAGCTTCACTATCAAAAAGATATCCCTTCATCTCTCCATCTAAGCTACCTGAAAGCATTCCTCCATCTTGAGTTCTAATTATCTTATAACTTACGCTACTACCCTCATCTATTATTGACATTACCTTAGCCCAATTATCTCCAACCTCTGATATTCTACCAATCAGACCTTCTTCAACAACATTCTCTTCTATTCTTACTGCTTGGATAACTGGATCACCTTTTTTAATTCCATCATTTGTACCTTTATCAATCATAAATCTGTCAAACCAATTACCAGGGTCTTTTCCAGATACCTTAGCAGAAACGAAAACAAAATCTGTTTGTTTTTTAAGTTCAGCTTCATCTCTTAAGAAATCTGTTCTCATAATTATATCTTCATATTTTCTATTCAGTTCCTTTAATTGTGAGTTTTCTTTAGAAAGGAGTTCATTTTCTTCTTTAAGATTACCTAAATTACCAATAGATTCAATAGTACCTGAAACCCCTTCTCCTATATTATTAAAAAATTTTTGGACAGGAGTAATTATTTTTCCCACTGTATTCTCAATAAACGTTATTTTAGTCCTTCCATTTGCTGTAATTCCAATAATGATAATAAGAATGATAGTAACACTTGTTACTATCATCCTGCTTGCATATTTTTTTAACTTGGACATTCAATATCACCAACTTAATTTTACTTTCTTTGATTATGTGAAACCTTTCTTAATGTATCAATATTATCTAAAGCTTTACCAGTTCCCAAAGCTACACAGTCTAAAGGATTTTCAGCTATATTAACTGGCATTCCTGTTTCCTTCTTGATTAATCTGTCTAGCCCATTCAATAGAGCTCCTCCACCTGTTAACATAATTCCTAGCTCCATTATATCAGAAGCCAACTCTGGTGGTGTCTTTTCAAGGGTATACTTAATGGCATCAATTATATTCATTATTGGTTCTTTCATAGCATCGTGTATTTCTGTAGATGTAATTGTAATATTTTTTGGCAATCCAGATATTAAATCTCTACCTCTAATCTGCATACTCTCTTCTTTGCCATTTGTATCAGCTGATCCTATTGTAATTTTAACTTCTTCAGCTGTTCTTTCCCCTATCATCAAACTATATGCTTTCTTAATATATTGAACTATTGATTCGTCAAGTTCATCCCCTGCTATTCTAATAGATTTGCTAGTTACAATTCCGCCTAAGGATATGATAGCAACCTCAGTTGTTCCTCCACCAATATCTACAACCATGCTCCCTGTCGGTTCTTCTACGGGTAGTCCAGCACCAATAGCAGCAGCCATCGGCTCTTCGATAAGGTACGCATGTCTATCTCTAGCTCCAGCTTGAACAGATGCTTCTTCTACTGCTCTTTTTTCAACTTCAGTTACACCAGATGGAACACAGACTACAACTCTAGGTTGTACAAAAGTCCTTCTTGGATATACCTTCTTAATAAAATATTTTAACATACTCTGCGTTACATCAAAATCTGCAATAACACCATCTTTAAGTGGTCTAATTGCAACTATATTTCCAGGAGTTCTACCAATCATTCTTTTAGCTTCTTCTCCCACTGCTAATACTTCTTTTGTATTCGTCTGTATTGCTACTACAGAAGGTTCTCTTATAATTATTCCCTTTCCCTTTATAAAAACAAGTGTATTTGCTGTTCCTAAGTCAATTCCCATGTCTTTAGAAAACAACCCGAATATTCCCATTGCCTTCTACTCCTTCCTATCCTTATCTTTCGATTATTATATTTATTTCAGTGAACACTAAATGATATTCTTTTCCTTCAAACTACTATATTTACCATCTCCAATAATAATATGGTCAAGGATCTTTATTCCAATAATATCTCCACATTCAATCAGTCTATTTGTCACATTTATATCCTCTTTACTGGGATAAGGATCTCCACTTGGATGATTGTGAACTAAGATGATCGATGCTGCACTTCTTTTGATAGCAACATTAAACACTTCTCTTGGATGTACTATTGAAGAGCTAAGACTACCTATTGAAATATCCTTAATAACAATAATTTGATTTTTAGTGTCTAGTAGTATTATCTTGAAAAATTCCTTTTTTAAGTATCTCATTTCTTCCATAAGAATATTTATAACATCCTTAGGTGAAGTAATTTTAATTTTGCTTTCTCCTGTAGCTGCAGATATTCTTTTGACAAGTTCCAATGTAGATATAATCTGTGATGCCTTACACTTTCCTATTCCATTTATTGAGGTAAGCTCTTCAAAAGACAATTCTGTCAGATAAGCGATTCCTCTTTTGTCTAAAGCCAATAATTCCTGCGATATTTCTATTGCTGTTTTTTCTCTATTTCCTGTCCTTATAATTATTGCCAAAAGTTCAGAATTAGATAATGCTTTAACACCATATTTATAAAGTTTTTCTCTCGGTCTTTCATCCTCTGGTAGGTCTTTAATTGTGTAACCAGTATTTTTAATCATAACTCCTCCACTATAATATTTTTTGAAATATTCCTTTTTAAAATACCATTGTACTTTAAAATTTATATCCTATTAAAAATATGGAATTATTTCACTAATATTATAATTTTCAAAGAAGAGGAAAGTCAAAATACTTTTCTAATAAATAATCTACCTTTGATATGGGAAGTCCTACTATATTTGAATATGAACCTTCTATCCAATCCACTAATATAGATCCATACCCTTGAATACCATAACTTCCTGCCTTGTCTTTGTACTCACCAGTTGATAAGTACCTCTTAAGTTTTTCCTGTGATAGATTTCTAAATTTTACTCTAGTCTTACTATAGCTAACTACTTTTTTTAACGTCCCAACTTGAATTAAACATATTCCTGTTAATACTAAATGCTCTTTTCCATTCAAGGACATTAACATATCCATTGCTTCTTCTTCATTATCAGGCTTACCTAAGACTTTATCTTTATAAACAATAGTATCAGCTGCAAGAATTATTTCATTGTTATTATATCTGTCTGCTACATCTTGAGCTTTTTGAAATGCCAATGACATTACAATCTGTTCTGGTATTTCATTTTCTCTTATCTTCTCTTCAATATTACTTGAAGACACCTCAATATCTATGTTAAATCTAGACATTAAATCTTTACGTCTAGGAGATGAAGATGCTAATATTAATTTTTTCACAAAACCACCTACAAATTTATAGTTTTTTATACAATAAAAAGGCCAAAACTAATCCTATTGCACTTGCAACGTTTACATCTATCATTAACCCAAATGTTAAATCTAATACATTTAAATCTAGATGTAATGGCGTTGATAGACCTATAGGATAGCTATATCCTAAAAATGCTACAGAATCACCTAAAATATCTCCTATTACTCCTCCAATTACTAAACCTACTGCTAACACTATCAATAATACTAATGGATTTCTTCCGCTTGACCTCATTCTCTTCCTCCTTATCTTGCTCTAATAGTTTATGATTTTTGAAAAGTTTTTCTCAAAGGTTCTAGTTATCATTATAGAGCTTAACCCCACAAAATAACCTGTGAATAGACTAACTAGTGACATTATAGGGAGATAAGAAAATATCTTTATATTCTCCATAATTATACTAGCTACACCTATTTGAGCTATATTATGGGCCATGGCTCCAAAGATACTTACTCCAATTAAGCTAAAAAAGTTTTTGAAAAATTTAAACACTATTCCCATAACTATTACACTTAATATGGCTCCAGCAAGGCTATAAAATAGTCCTGAAAAACCCCCTGTTGCCAAAGCAAAGGTTAAACTTCTTATAACTGCCACTGCAAAAGCCTCTTTAAATCCAAAAATCACCAGTGTAGTTAGTACTACCATATTAGACAATCCTAACTTAGCTCCCGGCGCTAGAAAAGGCACTGGCATTGTAGATTCTATTATACTAAGAGCTAAGCCTACAGATACTAATAACGATAAAAAAACAAGTTTTTTGATTCGACTCATAATTTCACACTTTCTTTAATGACTTATATAATCAAAGTCAGTATTGTTATTTCCTTCAGTAACAATTTCTATTACTAAATGATTTGGTAAACATACTATTACTTCTCCTGCATTGGATATCCAGCCTTGCTTAACATCCAGCTTGTCGGGACAATCTGCATCAATAACTCTAACTCTATCTTTATCAAACTCAATAGTATTATGACCGAACTTAGAGTTTATTTCTAACGTCTCTCCAGCCATATTGGGACCAAGGGAGACCTTCTTATATTCCTCTCCATCAATCTCAATAATAACATACTTTGTACCGTTATTGAATGCTCCACTTTTAACTATATATAAGCCAGAAATACTTATGATGATAATAAATACAATTAGTAGCTTGTCCCATTTGGTCATTTTCGTCATATAAAACATCCTTTTAATGTATTTTAATAGTCTCTAAATATGTTAAAAGTATACAATTCCACAATCATAGTTTACCATTTCCACAGTCCATTTACAAGTTACAATTTTTACATTATATCTTATCTTTAGCTATTAATATCATTGAATTTTTTTCACTTGTTTTTTCAATTTATTATATACAATAAAATATCATTTTAAATGATAATGTTTAATCATAAAATTGATTATATGAAGCAACAAAAAATGGAATGCTTCTTTTAATAAGACATTCCATTTCCACAATATTACATAGCCATCTTTCTACACTCTTCTGCACATTGACGACATATTTCAGCACACTTTTTACAATGATTAGTTTGCATTTTTCCACACTCTTGTGCACATAAATCACAGATTTCAGCGCATTCTTTGCAAACATGTTTAGCATGAACGCTACCTCTAGACATAAACTTCATAGCGATATCACATACGTCTATACAGTCATTAAGTAATTCAATACACTTCACCATACTTTTTACATCTTCTTCTCTAAGGCACAATGTTCTACATTCTTCACAAGCTTGTAAGCATTTCTTGCATTCATCTAAACAAGTTTGCATATTTTCATTACCTAGGTTGCCAACTAAACTCATTTATTATCACCTCCGAGGTTATTATTACCTTTTGGAAGAGTAATTATGAACTTAGTTCCTTTATTTTTTTCACTAATTACTTCTATTATTCCATTATGCGCTTGTACTAGTTTTTCAGTAATTGTCAGACCAATTCCTGAGCCACCAGTATCCCTATTTCTTGACATATCACCTCTATACAATCTCTTGAATATATATGGTAAGTCCTCTTTATTAATTCCAATGCCAGTATCTTCGACCTCTAGTATTATATTACTATTTGTTGAATTGGCTTTAACTCTTATTGTATCTCCTTTTCTTGTGAATTTAATAGCATTAGATATTAGATTTATTAATATCTGATTGATTTTATCTGGATCAGCTGAGATTGTTATATTAGTCTCTAAATCACTCTCCAGATTAATTTCTTTTTTATTAAATTCTAGTCTAAACCTATCTAAAACTTCTTTTATTATATACGAAATATCAACTTCTCTTTTTTGTAACTCTATTTTATGATTTTCAATATCAACTAAGTATTTGAGTTCTTCAACTAAATTAATTAATCTATCGACCTCTCCCTTAAAAATACTTAGTCTTTCTTTAGAAGGCTCCCAAATACCATCTAGCATTGCTTCTATATGACTATTTAGAACTGTCAACGGAGTCCTTAGCTCATGGGATATATCTGTTGTTAATCTTTTCCTTAATTTTTGTTGTTCCTGTAATGATAAGGCTAAATGATTTATAGAATTGGATAACTCTTTAAACTCAATTATTTTACTGTCCTCATTTATTCTTATATTTAGCTTACCTTTACGTATATCATTTGAAGCCCTATTAATCTTTAAAACAGGCTTAGATATAATCTTCGAGAAATAAATACCTAACAAAACTGCAATAATTATTGAAAAAACAGATGAATATATGATTGAATTATTTATGCTTTTAGTAAACTCTATTTCACTTTCAGTGATTGTAAAAGGTCCCATATATCCTAGTTCCAGAGTCCCCACCTTTTTATTCAATGCAGATATATTATACTTCTCAGTCTTATAATCTTTACTACCTGTATAGTCTCCCGTAGACATCCCCATCATATTATGACCCATTCTATTCATCATGTCCATATGATTTTCCATCATAGAGTTTGTCATTTGTGACTGATATACAATATTACCATCACTATCCCTAATTGTAATATCAAAGTCCCTTGCAAGAGATGAATTTGCAATATATTGCAATCCTTCTTCAGTCCATCCATTTTCTTCATCATATGATTTCTTGATAAGAGCTATTATTTCATTTATTTTATCTTGTTGCTCACTCTCCATATATTCATCGAACTTATTAAACAAAGTTACATTCATAATTACACTAACTAATATTATAGAAGCTACTATCGCTACTAACATTAGTATAATTACTCTAGACCTAAGTTTATTTATCATTTTGACCTCCAATAAACTTATAACCTAATCCATAAACTGTCTTTATATATTTAGAATTATTATCTTCAATTTTATTCCTTAGATTCTTAATATGTGTATCTATGGTTCTATCAAACCCCTCATAGTCATACCCTAAAATTTTCTGAACTAAATCTTCGCGACTAAATGTTCTACCTACATTAGAACCTAGTAACAATAATATTTTTAATTCTGTTGGAGTTACCTCCACAGTTTCACCATTTTTCATAACT
The DNA here is from genome assembly GCF_016765695.1 of Sporosalibacterium faouarense. Lineage (GTDB taxonomy): Bacteria > Bacillota > Clostridia > Tissierellales > VENL01 > Sporosalibacterium > Sporosalibacterium faouarense. Next base: position 50,785 of record NZ_JAETGO010000084.1, read on the forward strand.
TCTTTTTTAACTTTGTCAATTACTAACTTGCCCTTATTAAACTCTAATATATTAGCTTTTATTCTATCATCTGATATCCTTCTAAATATTGCTCTAATCCTTGCCATTAACTCTCTTGGACTAAATGGTTTTGTAATATAATCATCGGCTCCAATGTCTAAACCAGTTATTCTATCATCTTCTTCTACCTTAGCTGTTAACATCAATATTGGAACTTGTGATTTCAATCTAACCTTCTTACATACAGCTTCACCAGACAAATCTGGAAGCATCAAATCTAGTACGATTAAATCTATATCTTCTTCATCAAAAATTTTAAGAGCTTTTTTTCCATTAAAGGCTTTAAATACCTTATATTCATCCTTTTGCAAATATGCTTCAAGTACATTTACTATTTCTTCCTCATCATCTACAATTAGAATACTTCGTTCTTCTAAACTCATATTATCACCTCAATTAATTAACCTTATCCTATTATAATAGACTGTTTTTATAATGTCTTCATTCACATTATACTCATTTTTTATTGGTAATAACAATTTTTCGAAAAAAACTTAATAAGCTATGGATTTAATCCATAGCTTATTTTATCTACTCACTTAACTTCTAGTTACCCCAAAAGTTGCCCATCATTCCATTACCATGTCCATATCTATTTCCATTTCTATCTTCATAGTCGCTATCTGAATGACATCCTGCTGCCCCTCCCATTGAATTATGCATCTCAATCATTTCCTCTCTACCAATTGATTCCATCATTTGTGCCATGCTATCATATCCATTTTCTCTCATTATTCTAATCATTTCTTGATAGTCTTCTTCACTTAGATCATTCATTATTTCATCCATAGCTTCATAGTTTCCTGTTTGCATGTTTCTTGCCATATCATTAAAACCATTATCTCTCATTATTTTGACCATATCTTGAAAAACATCTTTTGATGGATTGTTAGAACTATTGATATTGAAGTTTGTATTACTTAACTCTTTATTCCCTGACTGATTTGTTTCTTTTTCTATTTGAATATTGTTTTTTGTGTCTTTTTCAATTATCCTGGTCTCATTATCCAATTCACTTGCAAGTACAACTCCACCAATTGACACTAATGAAATGATTGCAATACTTACCATTGTTATAGTTTTAAATTTCATAATTTTTGCCTCCCTCTATTGTTTTCAATTAATAAGTAATCTTATCTCTTAATTAAATTATAGTATAGAAGTTTGAAGAAAATATGAAGATAAAAAGATATCTATCATTATTTTTTTCACTAATCTATGAATTTCCACTCTCAATGTCACCATGCCATTCACTCATACCCGGTATAACTTTAATAATGTGTTCAAATCCACTTTCAGCAAATATTTTAGTTGACATTTGTACTCGTCTTCCAGTTCTACATACTAAATAGTACTCTTCTTTCTTATCCAGCTCCTCAATTGAATTTTTTAAATTACTTAGGGGATGTGAAATAGCACCTGGTATGTGACCATTTACATATTCATCAGTCTCTCTAATATCAATAATACTAATGTCACTTTCCTTTTTTCTTTTTTGAAGTCCTCTGCTGTCTATAGTTTCATATCTAAAGTTAGATCCTAATTTTTTTCGTCTAAATATCATAATATATACACCCTCCTATAATTAAATTATACCCAATAAAATTGAAGAAAATATAAAGATGAAAAATTTAGTTTTATGATTAATTCATACCCTAGTAGGGTATATTTTAAAATAATTACAATAAAAATGCTTATAATAACTTTAACAATGATTTTTATTAATAGACGCTTAAAAATATTATAAGTAAATAGGGAGGAATAAATATGGACATTAATTACAAAGTATCTACTTCAAAGTCTTTTAACGAAGCAGTTTCCAGTTTAAAAGAAAATCTATCTAATTATAACTTTGGTGTATTGTGGGAGTTGAATTTTAAAGATAAATTTAATGAAAAGGGATTAGAGTTTGCTAGCAACTTCATGATTTTTGAAGTTTGTAATCCTTCTAAGGCTAAGGAAGTCCTTGAACAAAACATAGAGATTGGATTCTTTCTTCCATGTAAGCTTGTTGTTTTTGAGAAAGAGGATAAAGTCTTTATTGGTATGCCTAAGCCTACCCAATTGATTGGTATGTTTGAAGAAAAACAATTGACTAGTGTGGCTAAGGAAGTAGAAGAAGAGCTTAAATCAGCAATAAATGATGCTATCTGATAAATTTATATCTTAAAAACTAAATAAGAAATTTTCTTACCTAAAAGGCACCCATCTGTAAAATATATGATGAGTGCCTTATTATTATATATATTTATTTTTTAAGAAGCTTCATTCTTGCTCTATATTCTTCTTCGTTTATTTCTCCTAATGCAAATCTTTCTCTTACAATTGAAGCTGCATTATTTGATGTGATGTTTGAGGATTTTGTTTTTTTGACTAATTTGTAAACTAATATAATTATACCTACAAATACTAGTACTTTAACTAAACCTATTCCTAGCATCCACCACCAAGCATTTGGATTATTATATCCAAAGTATGAAGACATAAATCCACAACCCATATCCTATACCTCCCCGTTAATCTCTAAGTATGTTTTTCTTTCTCTCATACTCTTCTTCACTTATTTCTCCCTTTGCATATCTTTCCTTAAGAATATCAAGGGCATTATTGCTTCTATGATGGTATCTATCTCTTGTATTGATATTGCTATCTCTAACAAATAAATAGATTATTAATCCTATAATCAGTAGGCTAATAAATCCTCCGCCCATCATTCCAAATCCCATCATATAAATACCTCCTTTTTTTATCCTAATTAAAGTATACAAAAACTTTATGAAGAAATTATGAAGCTATAAAAAGTATAGGTGTAGTTCTCTATGATTTCATAACTGAATATATTAAATCGTACTAACTTATTATAATCGAAGCCTAGTAGTCTAGGAGTTTACCATCCTCTTGAAGCTCCTCCGCCGCCAGAAGAGCCTCCGCCGCCAGAGTTACCATCATTTCCTCCACCTCTTCCTCCTCTAGAAATCATTCTTAGAATTGTAAAGGTGAAGAATCCACGGAAAAATATCATATCAAGAATAATAAGTATTACAACTACAATCCCAATAATAATCTTAAAGAAAGCATTTAATGGGCCTTCTTCTTCATTAGAGCCGTCTGACGTTGAGTGGTCATCATTAAGATTGCTACTTTTATTATCTATATTGACATTGTATTCATCTTCTATTTCTCCAATAAATTCATTAAATGCATTATAAACTCCTGTATCATAATCTCCTTCTTGAAAAGCAGGTACTAAGTATTGATCACTTATTCTACCTACTTTACCATCGGGAATAGCTCCTTCTAGTCCATATCCTACTTCAACTCTTAGTCTCTGTTCATTAGGAGCTATCAGTATTAATAATCCATTGTTTTTCTCACTTCCGCCAATTCCCCATTCTCTAAACATTGTGACTGCATATTCATCTACACTTCTACCATCCAATGAATTCACAGTTGCCACAACAATTTGAGCTTCTGTCTTCTCATAAAGGGACTCATTGACGGAAACAATATAATCTTCAGTTGTTGAATCGAGGATATTAGCACCATCATAAACATAGAATTCTATGCTAGGCTTAGGAATATCAAAATCATCAGCTATAACTAAACCATATGGTAATACTAAGACTAGAATTATACTTATAAATATTATGGATTTTAGAAAAGTAGGAGCCTTAAATCTAAAATTCATTAATTTCACTGCCCCACCTCCTAATCAAACTTAACTTCTGGATTCTCTTGGTCCTCTTCAGATACCTCAAAATATTCTCTTTTTTCAATATTAAACATAGATGCAATAATGTTTGTAGGGAATTTTCTAATTTTATTATTTAACCCTTGAACTGACTCATTATAATCCATTCTTGCAACAGCTATTCTATTTTCAGTTCCTGCTAACTCATCCTGTAACTGAATAAAGTTTTTATCAGACTTTAGTTCTGGATATCTTTCTACTACAACATTTAAGCCTTGTAGTGCAGTGCTTAAATTAGCATTTGCATTTGCTAATTCCTGTGGTGAATTAGCTACCATAACCTTACTTCTTGCTTCAGTAACCTTTGTTAAGACCTCTTGCTCTTGATTAGCAAAACCTTTTACAGTTTCAACTAAATTAGGAATCAAATCAGATCTTCTTTTTAATTGATTCTCAACCTGTGCCCAATTTGAGTTTACCTCTTCATCTAATGAAACTAAAGAGTTGTAAGTTCCTGCAAATATCATTATTGGTAATACAACTACTAAAAGTATAACTACAGCTACTATTATCAATGTCTTTTTCATTTTATGAACCCCCTCATTTTTTTAATTTTATTTTTTTAATGACTAGATATTATATGATTATATCATACAATATGCATCCTATGTACTCACTATAACATAAATGTAATATTAGTAAGTATTATTCATTTAATATACCTATATATTATTCCAACTACTCTTTTATAAAATACAGTTCCTACTAAATAGAATCTTTCATACTTAAAGAATTATAGTTTAAGAGGCTTCTATCAACCAGAAGCCTCAGAAAAACTAGTTTATTGAAACAACCTTATAACCTATTTCGTCTATCGCTGACTCAAACTTAGCATCCTCTACTTCATGGGCTAATTCAACCTCTGCCTTCTTTGTTTCTACATCAACAACCGCTGATTTAACTCCACATATTTCCTCTAATGCTTTTTTTGTATGAGCTGCGCAATGTCCGCAAGACATACCTTCAATAATTAAAGTTTTCTTCATAATCTCACCTCCTTCAAATATCTACCTTAATGGATCTGATAGAATTTTTACCATCTCAAATCCTGATTTGCTTTTATTTTGTATAGATTTATCAATAACTCTTAGTAAAAAGAATGAAATTAATAGTGATACTCCTCCAAATGCCACTCCTAAAAGCTCAATATTATTAATGCCTAGTGTACTTCCAATATTTAATCCAATTGTTATACTTCCAATCATCAGAATTAAAGGTACTACATAAACAATAAATGCTGTTCTTAAGACTGAGCTTGTTGCCATCTGAATTTCTACATAATCACCTGACTCAGCATTAGCACTATTTTTTATATTTACAATTGTCCCTGAAACATTACACGATCCTTCACAACTTGTGCATTTATCTCCACAAGCTGATACCCTTCTTACAATTACCTTTGCCTTATCTTTATCTGTATTAACAACAAATCCAATTTTATCCACAAAATCACCTTCTATTTTCTATGACTTGGTTTAAATCCTTTTAGTCTTAATGCATTAGTCAAAACTGACACAGAACTTAGTGACATAGCACCAGCTGCTATCATAGGGTTTAACCTTGGTCCTCCAAATAATAGTAATAAACCAGCAGCTATCGGAATCCCAGCGGTGTTGTATCCAAATGCCCAAAATAGATTTTGCTTAATGTTTCTGATGGTTGCTTTACTTAGTTGTATTGCAGTAACTACATCCATGATGTCACTTTTCATTAATACTATATCTGCTGATTCCATAGCAACGTCTGTTCCTGATCCTATAGCTAATCCTACGTCAGCCTGTGCAAGAGCAGGAGCATCATTTATACCATCTCCAACCATAGCTACTATTTTACCTCCATCCTGTAACTTTTTAACTTCACTTGCTTTATCCTCTGGTAAAACCTCAGCTAAAACTATATCTATGCCTACTTGCTTTGCTATTGCTTCGGCTGTCTTTCTATTGTCTCCAGTTATCATTGCCACTTCTATTCCCATTTCATGAAGTGTCTTAATAGCTTTTGCACTTGTTTCTTTCACTACATCGGCCACTGCTATAATTCCTGCCAATACCCCATTTATAGCAATAAACATCGGAGTCTTTCCTTCACTTGCCAATCTATCTGAGGCTTCCTGTAGTGATAATTTAATATTTCTATCATCCATTAATTTTTTGTTCCCTAAAAGAATATCTCTTCCTTCAATTGTTACTTCTATACCATGACCTGGAATAGCTTCAAATTTTTCTATTTGCTTAAATTCAAGATTTTTTTCTTCTGCTTCTCTAACTATTGCTTCACCTAATGGGTGTTCAGATCCCTTTTCCGCAGAAGCAGCTATTTCTAAAACTTCATCTTTATTATATTCATTTGAAATTACTACATCAGTTACTTTTGGTTTGCCTTCAGTTATTGTTCCTGTCTTATCGAATACAATAGTCTGAATTTTATGTGCTGTTTCAAGAGGAATACCTCCTTTAATTAGCACACCATAATCTGCTCCTTTACCAGTACCTACCATTATGGCGGTTGGGGTTGCTAAACCTAATGCACATGGGCAAGCAATAACTAGAACTGAAATAAATATTGTTAATGCAAATACTCCTGATGATCCAGATATAAACCATGCTAGACCCGCAAGTATTGCTATACCAATAACTACAGGTACAAAATATCCTGATATTACATCGGCCATTTTAGCTATTGGTGCCTTTGAACCTTGGGCTTCTTCAACTAGTTTTATTATTTGAGATAAAGCTGTATCTTTACCTACTTTTGTTGCCTTAAATTTAATTGTACCATTTTTATTTAAACTAGCACCTATTACTTTATCTTCAACATTTTTTTCAACAGGAATACTCTCTCCAGTTAACATTGACTCATCCACAGAAGTATGACCTTCTACAACCATTCCGTCAACTGGAATTTTTTCACCTGGCTTAACTAATATAACATCTTCAACTTCAACTTCCTCTATTGGAATTGTAGTCTCTTTGCCATCCTTAATAACTATTGCAGTTTTAGGCTGTAGTCCCATAAGTTTTTTAATAGCTTCTGAAGTTTTTCCTTTTGTAACTGATTCTAAGTATTTACCTAGCAGGATTAAAGTAATGATTACTCCTGCAGTTTCAAAATAAAGGTCATTTGCAAATTCTAAATCCCCTTGTGCTATTTTAATGGTTCCATATATCCCATAGGAAATTGCTGCTAGAGTACCTATTGCAATTAGCGAATCCATATTTGGACTTCTCTTAAATAGTGTTTTAAATCCAATTGTATAGAACTTATACCCTGCAATTACAACAGGTGCTGTAAGTAATAACTGTGCGAGAGCAAAATTTAAAGGATATTCTTCTGGATTTATGAAACCTGGTAGTGGTAATCCTAACATATGGCCCATTGCAATATATAGTAAAGGAATTGAGAACACAGCTGAAGTTATAAACTTTTTCCATAATGTTTTCATTTCCTTTTCCCTACGCTCTTTTTCTGAATCTACCTTTTCATCAGCTTGAATATCTAATACCTTATATCCAGCATTTTTAACTGCAGTCTTTATATCAGAAATCTTTGTTATTTGTGGATTATAGTTTACACTGGCCTTTTCAGTCGCAAAATTTACCGAGACCTCGGTAACTCCCTCAAGCTTTTTAATTTCTTTTTCGACTGCTTTTGCACAAGATGCACAACTCATACCACCTATAGGTATTATAATTTTTCTACCCTCTGCTTCTTCTTCAGCACTATAGCCAGCATCTTTTACTGAATTTTTTATTTCTTCTAAGCTAGTTTGACTTTCATCAAACACTACATTTAGTTTTTCAATGGCAAAGTTAACATTAGCTTCCTTTACACCATTGACTTTATTTACATTCCGCTCCACTGCATTAGCACAGGATGCGCAAGTCATTCCATTTATTTTTAATATCTCTTTTTTCATTAAAACTCCCTCCTTCAAAGTCATTTTTCTTTGCTTTCCCCACCCCTTATGCGAGGGGGTGTTTTTACTGTAACATATTATTTCTTCATTTGTCAAATATTTTTTGCGAAATTCCCTTTTTATATCCAATTTGAAAAGAAATATTATTATAATGTTTTACTTAAAAATTCTTGAGTTAATCTTGTTAAAAATTACAAAATGCAATTCACTCATCAATTAACTAAATCCAAATCCAATAATAAGATAAAATGGATACTATAATCAAACTAATTATAGCTATAATTTCTCTTGCATTTAATGAATAGTTTTTATTTATTTCTTTATCTTGTGATAAACTTTTCCTCTTCAGTTTAGTCATTATTATAAGAGAAATAATAATGATAACAATACTAGTAACATGGGCTACAGTCAATGGACCAATTACTATTGGATTCACTCTAAAAAATTCAACTATGAATCTATTAATTGAAAAGCCTATTAGATAAGTAAAGAATAATTGACCATCATATCTAATTGATTTTCTCCTACTCCAAAGAATTCCAAAAAGTATAAAGTTTAAAACAGCTTCATATATTTGAGCAGGATGTAGTAACACTCCATTTAAGTTTATACCCCAAAAATATTCTTTTATCATCTCTATACCAAATACGTCACAACCGATTCTTCCTATTCCTTGGCCTAATATTATTCCTGGTGCAACAATATCAGCAATCTTCCAAATATTAATTTTTTTCACCTTTGCATATACTACCGTAGTTATTATTCCTGCAATTAGAGCTCCTTGGATAGATAAACCACCATCTCTAAATGCAAGGATTTTGATTGGATTATTAATATAATAATCTAGATTAAATACTAGTACATAGTATAATCTTGCTCCTAGTACCCCAGAAATTATTGCGTACAAAATAAAGTTTACTAGTGTATCCACATTGTAATTTCTTCTCTTTGCCTCTTTCATAGCAACTAAATATCCTGCTAGCATACCCAACGCTATAAAAAAACCGAACATATAAATGCTAAATCCACCAATATTAAATAATACTTTCATTCAATTAATCACCTCTTTGTTTTATTTCTTGCTTAATATGTCAGCAACTCTTTACTCTAAAATTAGCATTTTATTTCTAAACTAGTATAATATAAATTAATGCAAAAACAATGCCAACATAAAAAGACTCAGAAATCTGAGCCTTAAATTATATTCATACTTAAGTATCTTTCTCCTGTATCTGGAGCAATAGCTAATATTTTCTTTCCTGGTCCTAGTTTTTTAGCCACCTGTAGTGCCACAAAGGTAGATGCCCCAGCAGATATGCCACATAAGATTCCTTCTTTCTTAGCTAAATCCTGAGTTGTTTTTATTGCATCTTCATCACTAACATGCTTAATTTCGTTATATATATCTCTATTAAGAGTATCTGGTATAAACCCCGGACCTGTTCCTACAATTTTATGTGGCCCTGGTTTTCCTCCTGCTATTACAGGAGAGTTTTCAGATTCAACTACATATATCTTTAAATTTGGTAAATGCTCTCTAAGAACTTCTCCAGTGCCACTAATGGTTCCTCCTGTTCCCGCTGTGGCAACAAACACATCTAAATCATTATCAAAGTCATTTAAGATTTCTAAAGCTGTTGATTTCTTATGAACCTCTGGATTTGCAATATTTGTAAATTGATTTGGCATAAAGCTGTTAGGAATTTCCTCCAAAAGTTCATTGGCTTTGTCTAAACAACCTTGCATTAATAGTTCTCCTGGAGTCAGCATCACTTCTGCGCCATAAGATTTGAGCAGTTGTACCCTCTCTGCTGTAGCAGTTTCAGGCATAATAATAATTGCTCTATATCCTTTTGAAGCTGCAACCATAGCTATTCCTATTCCAGTATTTCCCGAAGTTGGTTCAATAATTGTTCCACCTTCTTTAATTAAACCATTAATTTCCCCTTCAGCTATCATATTATAAGCAGCTCTATCCTTTACTGAACTACTTGGATTAAAGCTCTCTAGCTTTATATACACATCTGCTGAGTTATCGTCAGTTAATCTACTCAATTTTACAATGGGTGTATTTCCTATCAATTCTGTTATATTATTTACAATCACCTTATCACCTTCCATTCAGTTTCTAATAATATTTTAACCTTTTAAATGAGGATTCTTCTCATAATTCATTTTAAAAAACAGATTGAAATTTTATGGAATCATAAAGTCTCATAGTACAAACAAAATATTTTTTCCAAGGTTATATTAGAGTTACTATCTACAAAGTAATTCTTTATTCTTAAACTTATTTTCTTTTCTTAAATTTATTGATAAGTTTGATTTATGTTTGTTATTGAAATTATATATTTTATATTGTTAAACTAAATATGTCCATGATTCTATACTAACACCACTAATTATCAAACATATTACTTATATCTGTACTCCCATTTATAAATCCTAATGATCCAGATAAATCTGCAAACTCTTGTAAAACGCCTTTATTTAAATCAGTCGTAAAAGCTACTCTATTAAATGAGTTATTAATAATATTTCGCTCTATATCTTGATTAGTTATTTCTTTAATCTTACTTCCAATGATATTAATTGATTCTTCTTTATTATTGTTTATGAAGTTAATAGCATCTTCATGGGCTTCTAAAAACTCATTTACTGCCTCAGTATTTTCCTCTAGAAAATCTTTCCTTACAACTAGAATAGTTGCAGGTAAATTGCCCTCCCATGGTAGCTCATCTGAATCTCTTAACACTTCTACTATTCCTTCTGCTTCCATTACTGACGCCCATGGCTCTGATACAATTGCTGCATCAATTTGATTCTGCTGGAATAAACCAATCATAGTTGAAGGTTTCTGAGTAATTCTCTTAACTGTACCTCCATTTTCTTCTGTTGCCATGTTGTTTTCTTGTAATATCTTTCTAAGAAGAAGGTCATGGGTGCATCCTGTTGAAGGAGTAGCCACTATCTTTCCTCCTAAATCCTTTATATCATGTATTCCAGCATCCTTACGGACTATTAAAACATTTTCTCCTTTACTAGAATTAGAGATAGCTACTACCTCTCCACCCTGTAAATATCTATTTAATACAGGACCTGGACCAACATATCCAATATCTATCTGTTCAGTAGCCAATGCATCCATAAATAATGATCCATTTGGAAAAGTACTAGTGCTAATCTTATAGTCTCCCATTTTTTCTGCAAATAACCCTTTTTCAATACCTACCATTGCTGGACCATGGGATATTCTTGGAAAATAACCTATTTTAATTTCTGATACATCTTTAGTTTCTGTGCCACATGCTGCTAATAATAGTATAAGTGCTAATACAATTGATATCACCTTTATATTCTTTTTCATTTTAATCCTCCTTAATTATTTAATAATCCCCATCTTTCTAATACTCTTCCTTCTAGCTTTTTAAAAATTAGATTATCAGTTATAAATCCTGTAAGAGCTATCATTATCATTACAGATAAGACAGTTTGCATATTACCCATATCCCGTCCCCACATTAGTATTTGCCCCAAACCTTTACCAGTTCCTAATATTTCAGCAGCCATTAAAGCTCTCCAACAAAATGCCCATGCTAGTCTCATACCTGTAATAATATGAGGTATAGATGCAGGTACAATTACCTTTGCAAACATTTTGATATTTTTATATCCTAAGTTTTTAGCACATCTAATAAATTCAGGTGAAACATTCTTTATTCCAGTTGATGAGCTAATAATCATATTCCAAATACCACCTATTACAACAACGAAAATTATTGAAGGTTCTCCTAGCTTAAACCACAATATAGCCAGTGGCAACCAAACTACACTTGGAACTGATTGAAATGATAAAACTAAAGAACCAAAGGTCTCATCTAAAGTCTTATTTGATGCTAGGATAACACCAATTGAAGCACCTAATATTGTGGCAATAAAATAGCCTATTAATAGCCTTCTTATGCTATGAAGTAATGCTATTGTATATGTCCCATCTTTAATTCCACTCCAAAGGGTTTTGAATACTTGTAGGGGAGAAGGGAACATAAATTCTGGCCATACTCCTATTTTATATACCACCTCCCATAGTATTATTGCGCTCACTAGGAACATTATCCTTTTCAAGTTTGTACTCATATCCTAACTCCTCTCTTGCCACCTTTTCTATTTCCTTCTTTAGCTTTTTAAAAACTTGTTGCTCCTTATAATAGATATCACTATTAGTCGATGCCCTAGGATGGGATATATCAATATTAATTTCATCGATAATTCTACTTGGTCTTGTTCCCATAATAATGACTTTATCTGATAATTTTACTGCTTCTCTAATATTATGGGTTACAAAAATAATAGTTTTCTTAGTTTCCATCCATATTTGTTGCAATTCATTATGTAGCAACAATCTAGTTTGTTCATCTAGGGCAGAAAAAGGTTCATCCATTAATAAGATTTCTGGATCCATAACAAGACTTCTGGCTAAAGAAACCCTTTGCTTCATACCTCCAGATAACTCATGAGGATAATGATTTTTAAACTTATTTAGGTGCACCTTCTTTAGAATATTAGTAACCTTATCTTCGATTTCTTTAGAAGAATAATTTAAATTTTTTAATCCAAAACTCACATTATCCTTTACTGTTAACCAAGGAAATAAAGCTGCGTTTTGAAATACCATAATCCTATCTGTATCAGTTCCTTGTATTTCTTTATCATTGATTAAAATCTTACCTTTTGTCGGTTTATCTAAACCACATACTATATTTATTAACGTTGATTTTCCACATCCTGATGGTCCTATTAGTGATATAAATTCTCCTCGATTAATTTTTAAATTTATATCTTTAAGAACCTCTATATTGCTATAGCTTTTATGGATATTCCTAATTTCAATCATGTCTTCCTCCTAATCCCTAGTATTCCAGTATGTTTTTGTGTATTTAACAGTATGATATATTAGATGATTGTGCATGTCAAGATGTTTCTCAGAAAATTAATATGTTGAAAGATTCTGAATTTATCATATGTATATGGTACTGTTAATTGTGTCAAATGACTCCTTTAGTGTGTTATTTAACACATATTAATTGTTCATTTTCTATAAGTAAATTTAGCTTCTACATTGACGCAATATTTCTCTAATACAAAAGGCGAAAGAAATAATACAAGTGGAAAAGGGGGTATCACAATGATTTTAAAATCATTGTGATACCCCCTCAAATATATTTAACCTTAAGAACAATTAGAAATCATAGTTTTAAGTCAACTCAATTACATGTAATTTAACATTTAAATATATATTACATTCTAGCTTAGTTTAAATGCGAATATAGCAAGGTACATTAGCCCTCCAAATATTATAGTGAAGGTAAACCCTATGGTCATTGAAAGAGCTAATGCCACAGCGGATCCAGCTACTGACATGACTCCATTTACTCCCCATATTAGAGGTATATGATTATCAAATCCACTATCATTTAGTTTTTTAATCCCTTTAGGAAATGCCATACCCATAAAAAATCCTAATGGGAACAGTATGGCTGTTAATACAATAAATTTTCCCACTTGATCAAGTGAACTTAAATCATTTATCAAGGTAGATAAAATAAATTGAAATACAATTGTCAACGCTGGAATTAAAATAAATATTATTTGTCTTCCTCTTATAGAAATATTCACAATCCTTTTATTACTAAAGTAACTCCCTATGCCGCAGCTTAATAATAGGGCAAAGAGTATATAGCTAAAAGCTCTAGTTGGATTTCCTAAAAATAATATACTCTTTTGAATTAAAGGAATTTCTATTAACATAAATCCAAATCCAATTAAGCTAAAATATATAATTGACTTAGTTATCTGTCTATTCCTGGAGATTGCCCAATAACCTCCAATAGCTATAATAAATGCTACACCTATTAATAAAGCTTTAATTACATCTGGTATACCTTTACTTGTATCATAAAAGAAAGGTTTATCATCTATAGTTGGCTTAATATTAACTGGAAACTGCTCATATAAGTCATTTAATTCAATATCCCCTTTACTATATGCATCATAAATATCTGTATACTTTATATCTGGCAAATTAACTATAACTCTATTTTGATTGTTAATTTCTATAAAGATACTTTCTATTTCTTCATTGGTAAAAGGTTCTTTCTTAAAAATTAGTACTGGCATACTAATAGTTTTTTTATGCTCTTCACTCATATCATTTGTCATACTATTTATTACAACAAAATGTTTTTTTACTTCCCCTCTAGCTATTCCCATTTCTTCAAGGACTTCTATACCTGTATTTATGGCTCTAAGAGTATCATTAGCACTATGAAGCATTAAACTTAAATAGCCATCCTTTTTTAAGTGATTAAAATAAGCTTTATAAGCCTCTTTAGTATATATATAGTTTTCAGATAGGCCCATACCGCCATTGCTTACAGCATTAGTCATAACCATTCCTAAATAAATATTATTGTATTTCTTTTCTGTCGTTTCAACAAAGCTCCTACCATCATCAATTACTAGATTTACTCCTTCAAGATTGTAAACATCACCATTATATTCACTAAATTCCTTTACAGCCTCAATTGTTGAAGGATTTATCTCAACAGCATCTATATTTTTACTGCCTCCCAATAAAGCTAGCAGGACATCTTTGCCTCCTCCAGGTCCGATTAGCAAAACATCTTGATTATCTCCTAAAGCAAATGGCAAATAGTTAACCCTATCCTTCAAATATTCTATAGATTCAATATTTCCATCAAATTGAATCATTGGTGCACTTGCACCGCCATCAGTAATCACAGTCTTAATATTATTTTCTTCTTCAATTACGTCGGTTCTAGAGATGGAATCCCATTTACTGTATACTATATCAACATCTTTATTCTCATTTCTCAAATGTTCAATTGTTGTTACAGTACTAGTAATATATGAGGTGAAATTTCTCTCTAATTCATTGAGATAATTCTTCTGAACTATTAACATTAAAACAATCACCACTAAAAATGATATAACCGTTTTTGACTTTTTTTCTTGCTTCAATGATGCAAATAAAAAGGCAGCTATCAATGCAATTAAGGATACTACAAATACTGAGACCATAAATCCTAATCTATCCATCATTGGTATTATCAAAATGCTTCCAAATGTTGAGCCAATTAAGTCAGCAAAATACAGTTTATTACTTTCACTGCCTCCGTCAAGGAATAATAAAGACAGTATTGCACCACCTATTACAAATGGTATACTTGATAGAAAAGCATAAAATAAGAAAGAATCTAAAAATGGAAGTTTATAAATAATTAAAATACAAATTATATACGTCAATGACAGTATTAAACTCAGTAATGATATAGAGTAATTTCTTTTAAATTTATATATAATTATTCCTCCAAATCCTATTCCCAATATAGCTATTGAAACTGTTAAAAAAACAAAATGATAATACAATATGGTTGAAAATAATCTAGTTACAAGTACCTCATATACAAAGAGCGAGGTACTTAACAAAAATATTCCTAGTAGTTTTATTAATGTCATATTTCTATCTTTATTCATATATTCACCTATTCTCTTTCTTGTATATCAAGGCTTTTATCTTCACAGTCTTCTTTATGGTTTTGATGCATACCTTTCATCATAAATATATGCATTATAGGACAAATTAGAAAAATAATCCAATATAGACCTCCTGATAAGTTAACTACTCCACTTTTTGACAAAGCTACAATCAATATAACTGGAATTAAACAACCTATCATCATTAGTAACATATGTTTAAAGTGATTATTTTTCTTTTTTTTATTCTCTCCCATCATTCTCTTCCTCCTGTAATCTTTTTTTAAAAAGTCTATTTCATGAGGTTCTTCTCAGACTTTAATTGTTGAAACTATGTCATAAGTACTCATGTCAATGACAGAAATCTCATTGGTTTCTCTAGATGTTGATTCCCCTACATTAATTTCATATATATTCCACTTGAAAATTCTAGAAGGTATTCCATCTATATTTTCTAAATAAAGCTCAATCTCCTTTGAACTATTATTAAATATGGGTTTGCCATTATATTCTTTATTTACCTTTAAATACCCCTTAAGATGATGTCCACTTCCTCCGCCTATTTCCCAACTGAAACCTTCTGTTACTTTTTCTCCATCTAAAATAAGTGAGGCTTTTTTTGCAAAGTCAATTGATTCTAAATCTACCGAATGTGTATTCACATATAGCTTGAATACTAAATAATCATCATCTTTTTCTATCAGATTATTGAATATAGCCCCAATATCTACAGCCCCTTGATTATCTATTCTAATTATATCTTCTTCAGTTAGCCCATTGATGTTACCACTAGTATCATCCTCTTTCTTTCCATATATATCGCTATTTTTATTATTAAAGTTTTTCTCTTGTTTTTCTTGATTTATAGAAGCTTGATTATACTCATTTGTATCCTTAATCTGATTTTTAGTATTCTTCTCTCTTTTAGCTCCTAATCCTAGGTAAAAAGCTGTTCCTAACAATGCTATTACAGTCAGCACTACAATTGTTTTCTTCATGTTATTTCTCCTATTCTTTTTGATTTGACAATTGATTACTATCACAAAATGGACAACTTCTCCAACTAATATCAATTATTTTTCCACAATTACTACATTCCTTCTTCAATTGTTCATTGCAGTTAGGACAATGTAAACTACTTTTATCCACCTCCTCTCCACAGTTAATACAAATTTCCTTCATATATAAACCTTCTTCTTCCTTACCCTTGAAAACATAATATAGAATTATTCCAAAAAATACGTATGCAGCAAGGATCATAGTAACACTTCCTTCTATTTCATAATTAACTATCTTTTAATGCAATTCATATGCCAATTCTTTATATTACTTTAATTACTCTCTTGAATTCAGAAAAAATATTGAATGACTTTCTATGTACACAAAAATAACAGTAAGACTCTCTTAAAGAGAGTCTTACTGTTATTTTGAATTTTCTATATAGCTTCAAATTCCAATATATTTCCCATAGACTAATTTGGCAAATTGTATCTCTGAATTTATTTTTCTAAGTTTATTAGCGATGTTCGTTCCTAAAGCACCACAAGCTATAATTATTTTCTTTACTTGTTTAACTTTTTTTCCTTTCTTCTCACATTTTATAAAATAAAAATAACTTTAAGTGCTTCTCCATTAGCTACTCCTCTTTAATAATTAATATGGCTTTTTTAATACCTCATTCATGCTCCCAGTTCTATATCCTCTCATATCTAAAGTCACGTAAGTGAAGCCTAGACCTTTAAAGTAATCTGAAACTTTATCTAAGATATCAGTATTAAAGAACTTAATCCTTTCTTCTGGGTACACTTCTATTCTTGCAATTTCCCCGTGATGTCTAACTCTAAATTGATTAAATCCAAGTTCCCTTAAGTAATCTTCAGACTTTTCTACCATTAGAAGTTTTTCAGGGGTTATTTCCTGTCCATAAGGAAATCTTGAAGATAAACAAGCAAAAGCTGGCTTGTCCCATGTAGGAAGGTCTAGTCTTTTTGATAACACTCTTATATCATCTTTGGTTAATTCTGCTTCCTTTAAAGGACTTCTAACTTCTAAATCTTTAGCAGCTTTCATTCCCGGTCTAAAATCTCCAATATCATCAAAATTAGACCCATCTAGGACATATTTCATTCCATGGGACTTTGCCACCTCTTGAACCTTTGTGAATAATTCATGTTTACAAAAATAGCATCTATTTGGAGGGTTCTTAGCAAATCCATCTATATCAGTTTCTTCAGACTCAATAATTATATGCTGTATATCTATATTTTTCACTAATTCACATGCTTCTTTAAATTCTCTTTGGGGATAAGTTGATGATGTGGCAGTTATTGCAATAGCTTTATCATCTAAAATGTCTTTACATACCTTTATAAGAAAAGTACTGTCAACTCCTCCAGAGAATGCAACAGCAGCACTTCCCAAGTCTTCTAGTATGCCTTTTAATTTGTTATACTTCTGTTCTAGCATATTTACCTCACTCCTTTGAAAAATTGATGTCAATAAAAACCATTGTTTATATGCTAAATAATATCATAAAAACCTATCGTTTTTCCAGTGTTTTAATTACTCTTCTTACTTCCTGGATTATCTTTTTTATTTAAATCACAGCAATCCATAGGTCCTGATCCAAATTCTTTTTTATTAGCTTCTTCTATTTTCTTAATTAATTTTTGAAACCACTTTTTCATAACTAACTCCTCCTTAATTTTCTGCTCTAATATATAAAACTTAACTATTAATGATGTCAACTTATAATACTTCTGGGGTATTTAACACAGTTTATGCATAGAACTGTTGTATATAGCACATGAAGTATTAAACACTACCTTAACCTATAATAGCTAACTAATAATTCATCTAGTTGAACACTTAGTCCATAAATTTCGTTATAGTCTTTATTCTGATCAATAGCAGTGTTAAGCTTATATCTTTGGTTTTCAATTTTATATATTATTTCAATATATTGTTTTAATTTGATGTTATTAGTTAAATTCATGATAATACCCTCCTTAGCCA
This sequence comes from Sporosalibacterium faouarense, assembly GCF_016765695.1. Classification (GTDB taxonomy): domain Bacteria; phylum Bacillota; class Clostridia; order Tissierellales; family VENL01; genus Sporosalibacterium; species Sporosalibacterium faouarense. Next base: position 69,084 of record NZ_JAETGO010000084.1, read on the forward strand.
TTTAATATATTTATACTTTGCAAAATACATGCCATATTAAATTTAATTTATTTTGGTTAAACAAAGGTATTAATCACTAAAAGTATGTTAAAAGGAATTTCAAAGTTTAATTAATATATAACCTAAAGATTTTATTGTCTTCAGTTTTTTACCCTTATGAATTTATAGTTTTATTACACTATTTAGAAATATTGTATTTATCCATCCTATATAGTAAGGTATACCTTGTTATACCTAGAAGCTTTGCTGCTTTTGTTTGGTTATAGTCTGTTCTTTCAAGAGCCTGAATTATCATACTTTTAACCACTTCTTCAAGTTTAATCCCCTTACTGGGCAATTGAAATTTATGTGAGCCACTTGTAACTTCATTTTTAATTTCTTGGGGCAAACTCTCTAATTGTATTTTTTCTGAGTTAGATAGTATGACACATCTTTCAATTACATTCTCTAATTCTCTAATATTTCCCTTCCAATTATATCTTTTCAATCTTTCTAGTGCATCATTCTCTATACTCATATTTAATCTACCCATTTGACACGAATATTTACGAATAAAATGTTTTACAAGTATAGGTATATCATCTCTTCTATCTCTAAGAGGAGGCACTTCTATTGGAATCACATTTAACCTATAGAATAAATCCTCTCTAAACTTATTTTCTTCTACCATTTTCTTCAAATCTTTATTAGTTGCTGCAATGACTCTTGTATCCACTGTAATCGTTTCATTTCCACCAATTCTTTCAAATTCTCTTTCTTGCAAAACTCTAAGTAATTTTACCTGCATGGTTAAGCTAATTTCCCCAATCTCATCTAAAAAAATTGTTCCTTTATCTGCTCTATCAAATTTTCCAAGCTTTCTTTTCGTAGCTCCAGTAAAGGCGCCTTTCTCATATCCAAATAATTCACTTTCTAAGAGATTCTCTGGTAAAGCTCCACAATTAATTTTTACTAATTCTCCTTCAGACCTTTCACTATTTTTATGAATAAAATTTGCTATTAATTCCTTACCAGTTCCACTCTCACCTAAGATTAAGACATTAGCTTTTGTGGGCGCTACACGTAAACTAGTTTTTAATAATTCATTCATCTCATCACTTTCATAAACAATTTTTGTATCTGTTTCTCTTAATTTCTCTTTTAAATAACTTACTTCGTCAGTTAGATTTTTATAATCAATAGCTTTATTAATTATTATTTTTAATTCTTCAATATCAAATGGTTTAGATAGGTAATCTAATGCTCCAATTTTCATTGCTTCAACAGCTGTTTTTGCACTACCATGGGCTGTAAGCATTATTACAGGAATTTCAGGATTACTTTTCTTCATTTCTTTTAAAGCTTCAATACCATTCAATTTAGGCATCTTTAAATCCAATAATACTAAACTTGGTACATTTTTACTAAATAGTTCAAGGGCTTCTACTCCATTTGATGCTGATATAATATTATACCCCTCTTTGCTTAATGCCTTTTTTAAAGCCCAAATCATATTTTTCTCATCGTCAGCAATTAATATAGTTTTCTTCATATTATTCATCACCTTTATCTTTTTTCATAGGTAGATATATGTTAATGGTAGTTCCAATTTTATGTTCACTATCAACATTTATATAACCTAAATGATCTTGTATAATTCTATTTACGATTGACATGCCCAATCCGATTCCATCTTCTTTAGTTGTAAAAAATGGATTAAATATCTTTTTTAAATTTTCTTTCCTTATACCACATCCATTGTCTACAAAGCTTATTTTCACCCATTTATCTTCTATAATTGAACAGATTTTAATTTGTCCATTTTCTTTAATTGCTTGAACTGCATTAAAAATAATATTTATAAATACCTGTTTTAATTTCTCCTTATCTCCAAAAACTATGACACCATTCTCTATCTGATTAAATATCACTACACTATGGTCTCTAGCGTATTTTTCAATAATTACTATAACATTTCTAATTAAATCACTAATATCTATATTCTCCATTAAAGACTCCTGTGGTTTGGCAAAGTTTAATAGGTTTTCTATTACCTTATTTGCCCTATTCACCTCATGTTCAATGATTTCTAAGCCCTCTTTTAATTCCATATCTTCAGTTTCATTTATTAAGACTTGACTTGTAGTTTTGATAATTCCCATAGGATTTCTAATTTCATGGGCGACCCCCGAAGCTAATTCACCTATTGTGGCTAATCTATCTGCTCTTATGGCCTGAGCTTCAAGGTTCTTTTCTTTTGATTTATTTTCAATAACTAGTACAAGTCCCCTTACTCTGTCTAAAATATCATATAAGGGAAATACACTCATTACTAAATATATTTTCTCATTATCAATATCTATATCTAATCTGATATCTCTTATAGCTGCTTTCTGTACTTTTACTTGTTTAAGTATCTCTAGTACTTTTTTGTTTTTTACGATATTTTCAATGTTTTTATTTTCTTCAAATTGCTTTGTTATATTTAGTAGTTGTTGTCCCTCTTTGTTAACAGAAGTTATATTAAAATCTAAATCTAAAGAAATAACACTTGCAGCAATGCTATCAACAATATTCTTTGTATAGTTTTGAAGCTTTGTCATTTCAAGTATCTTTTTTTCTAATAACTTTTGTTTATTAACATCTAATTCAACTAACTTTCCAGTAATGACACCAATAGATATAAATAATATAATTTCGAAATATTGATTCAAGGATGATATATTAAACCCTTCCTTAAGTAGAATTAAATGTGGTGCATAAAGTATAGCAATGAATAGAGAAAAACCTAATCCACCTCTTAGCTTATATTTAAATGCAGCTAAAATAATCGGTATATAATACAATCTTCTATAAAATATATGAAATTCCCATCTCATCATAAACTTTGTGTAATGTAATATTGTTATTATTATTATAAAAAAAGTTATTAACCAAAACTCTTTATCATAAATGTTTATCCTACTCTTTTTCATGCTTTCCCTCCTAAACCTTTCAATCTATTTAATATTATTGCACATTTCATACCAAGTTAAAAGGTTACACATCACTATATCTGTTTTCATAATGTCAGTCATTATAAGCTTGATTAATTATATGTTTTTTAGGTAGGAGAAAAGATTAGTCAATAGAAGAAGGTATTTTCTCCAAAAAAAAATAGCGACCTAGGTCGCTATTTCTTTATAATACAATTATTTCATTTTTATTGCATCTTTTGGACACTTCTCATAGCAAATGCCACATCCGATACATTTGTCCTCAATCACCTTGTGAATACCTTTTAATTCACCTTCTATTGCATCAACAGGGCATTTCTTAGCACATATTGTACAACCGATACATTTGTCTTCGATTACCTCTGCTGTTTTTCTGCTTTCAAAATCTGCCCATATAGAATTAGTAGGACACTTTTCAGCACAAACCATACAGTTAGTACACTTGTCATAGTTAATCTTTGCCAACTTATTCTCAAATTCCATTGCGTCAAATGGACACGCTTTAACACATATCTGACATCCGATACAACCAACAGTACATTTAACTTTAACATCCTTACCGAATTCCTTACTATTACAGTCAACTACAACCTTTTGATCATAAGGTGCCATTTCTATAACATTCTTAGGACATTCGACAATACACTTTTCACATGCTGTACATTTTTCTTTATCTATATTTGCAATTCCATCAACGATTTTTATAGCATCAAATGGACATACTTCTACGCATGATCCTAATCCTAAACATCCATAAGAACATGACTTACTTCCACCTTGTACCATCGCTGCTGATTTACAATCCTTGATTCCGTTATATTCAAATTTTTCTTGAGCGTTACAGTCTTTTCCGCCACAGATAACTCTAGCTACTTGCTTTTCTCCAGCATCAGCACTTACTCCCATAATTGCACCTAAGGATTCTGCACATGATGAACCCCCAACTGGACAGCCATTTACTGGTGCTTTCTCAGAAGCCACAGCTTCAGCAAAAGCAGCACATCCTGGATACCCACAAGCTCCACAGTTTGCTCCTGGCAACGCTTGTTGTATTTGCTCTACCTTTGGGTCTACTTTCACTTCAAATACTCTTGAAGCAATAGCCAGTCCTCCTCCGAAAAGAAGTCCTAATCCACCCAAACTTAATACTGGATTTAAAATACTATCTAACATATTCTTTCACCTCCTATACTAGTCCAGTGAATCCTAGAAATGCTATTGACATTAATCCTGCTGTAATTAAAGCAATAGGAAATCCTTTTAGTAATTCCGGAACATCTGCTAAAGCTACTCTCTCTCTAATACCAGCAAATAAAACTATTGCTATTAAGAAACCAACTGAAGCTCCAACTGCATGAATAGTTGTTTGAATTAAATTATATTCTTCTTGAATATTTAAGATAGCTAATCCTAATACTGCACAGTTAGTAGTTATAAGTGGTAAGAAAACTCCAAGAGCTTGATATAAACCAGGACTTGCTTTCTTAACAAACAACTCAACAAACTGTACAAGGGAAGCTATAACAAGAATAAATGCTATCCATTGTAAATATTGTAATCCTAAATTATCAAGTATTGTAACTTGAATAATGTAGGTAATTATTGATGATAATGTCATAACAAAAGTTACTGCCATACCCATACCGAAAGCTGTTTCAATCTGCTTTGAGACCCCCAAGAATGGACATATACCTAAGAATCTAGCTAAAACAAAGTTATTTACCAAAGCAGCACTAACAAATATTGTAAATAATGCACCTATTTCCATTTGCTACCCTCCTTATTATACATTTTTAACTCTTCTGAGTTTTATCCAATTAAATATTGCTACTAATACGCCAAGAGCTAAGAAAGCACCAGGAGGCAATATCATTATAATTGCAGGTTTAAATGCTTCTCCAAATAGTTGAATCCCAAATACACTGCCTGCTCCAAGTATCTCTCTTACAGCACCAAGAACCATTAATGCCCATGTAAAGCCTAATCCCATTCCTAAACCATCTACAAATGAAATCAATGGTTTATTTTTAGATGCAAATGATTCGGCACGCCCTAAAATTAAGCAGTTAACTATAATTAAAGGAATAAATAATCCTAACGATCTATATAAGTCAAGTGAAAATGCATGTAAAAACATACCTATTAATGTAACAAAAGTAGCAATTACAACAACATATGCAGGAATACGAATCTTGTTTGGAATCACTTTTCTGAGTAGTGAAACAACGACATTTGATCCCAACATAACAGCCGTAGTAGCAAGACCCATTCCCATACCGTCGATAACTGTAGTAGTAACAGCTAGCGTTGGACACATACCTAATAATTGTACAAAAACGGGATTCTCGTTTATAAGTCCATTTTTAAATTGCTTAAATATACCCATCTCTTCACCTCCAATAATAATCTATTCTGCTAGTATTGAATTATAAATTTCTCTAGCTATATTAACACCATCTGTTACAGCATTTGAAGAAATAGTTGCTCCAGTTAATGCTTGTATTTCATTATCCTTACTAGGAGGTGTTTTAACAACAACTATTTCCTCATCAGTAGATTTGTCTTTATACTGATTTTGAAATTCTGCTTTTGTTGCATTGGCTCCTAATCCAGGAGTTTCTTGGTGACTTCCCACTTTCATTCCTGTTAATTGGTTATCAACAGAAATTCCTGTTATTACTTCTATATTTGCACCATATCCTGGAGTAGCTGTCTTAATAGCATATCCAACAACTTCTTCTCCAGAGTACCCAACATATACTTCTACCACTTTAGAATTTTCCTCTTTTATCTTACTAAAAATATCTTCATCTATTTGTTTAAAGCTATCAGCCTGAGGTAATGCTTCTAGTCTTGCCTCTTTACTCGCTTCAGCTTCAACCTCTTGAATAACATCTTCAGTCACAGAGTTTGTAAGTCCTAATACAATAGCTGCCACTGATGTTATTAATAATAATATTAATCCTAGTTTAATAACCTCACGCACTTTGCTTCACCTCCCCAAATACTTTAGGGCGAGTATATTTGTCTATTAATGGAGCTGCTAAGTTCATTAGTAGAATAGAGTAAGATACACCTTCAGGATATCCTCCCTTTAATCTAATAACTACTGTTAACAAACCACATCCAACAGCAAATATAATCTGACCTAATGATGTTACTGGTGATGATGAATAGTCTGTTGCCATATAGAACGCACCTAACATTAGTCCACCTGCAAATAAATGATAAAGCATATCATTAAATCCTACACCAAAAGCTAATGTTAATACTGCAACAGTTCCTATATAAGCTAATGGAATTCTCCAATTGATTACTCCTCTATAAAGTAAATATATACCACCCAAAATAAGTAAAATCGCTGATGTCTCTCCTAAACTACCTCCGATATTTCCAAGTAAAAGATCACTTAATGGAGGTAATGTTCCATCGGCAGCTTCACCAGATAGAATAGCTAGAGGAGTTGCAGTACTCACTGCGTCAGCTCCAGGTGATACCCAATTAGTCATAATTACCGGCCATGAAGCCAATAACATTGCCCTAGCGCCTAGGGCTGGATTCATAAAGTTATGTCCTAACCCTCCAAATAATTGCTTAACAATAATGATTGCGAATGCTGAACCTACTACAGGTATCCACCAAGGGGCAGATGCCGGTATATTAAAGGCTAACAATAAACCTGTTACAACTGCACTTAAGTCCTTCACTGTAACTGGTCTCTTCATAGCTTTTTGACAAATTATTTCTGTAACAACTGCTGTTACAACTGCAAGTACAATTAGCTTAACAGCGCTAAATCTGAAAAACCAAATACTGGCTAAAGTTGCAGGTAGCAGTGCTATTAAAACATCTAACATCACACTACTTATAGTTTGCTTCGATCTAAGGTGTGGAGATGATGATGCAATTAAGTTATTATCCATATTACTCCCTCCCATCAACTAGCTTTTTTTTCTTTTAGATATAATCTCCCTTTTTCCAGTTCTGATTGATTGCAATAATTTTCTCTTTGAAGGACAAATGAATGAACATGATCCACACTCAATACAATCTAAAGCATGGTATTTTTCTGCTTCATCATATAGTCTTTTTTGAGAAAATTTAGCAATAAATAATGGTTCTAAATTAACTGGACAAATACTTACACATTTACCACATCTTATACATGGTTGCTCGTCAGGAATCTTTGCATCCTTTTTATTTAATGCAAGAATACCTGAAGTACCTTTTATTACAGGAATTTCATCGGTAAATTGAGCGAATCCCATCATAGGACCACCAGATATAAGTTTTCCTAGGTCAGACTTATATCCACCACATTGCTCAATAACCTCTTTGAAAGAAGTACCTATTCTAACCAGAAGATTTTTTGGTTCATTAATGGCACTTCCACTAATAGTTACAACTCTTTCAATAACTGGCATACCTGTTTTTATTGCATCACAGATAGCAGCCGCTGTTCCAACATTGTTAACAACAAGACCAACATCCATAGGTAGTCCTCCTGATGGAACTTCTCTACCAGTTATAGCGTTTATTAGCCTCTTTTCATCCCCTTGAGGATATTTTGTTCTTACTGGTGCAACATCAATATCTGGCTCATTCATTACTGCTTCTTCCATAACTTTAATAGCATCTGGCTTATTATCTTCTATACCAATAAACCCTTTTCTTACATCAAGAACCTTCATAATAGCTTTTAATCCAAAGACCACTTTCTCAGGATGCTCAAGCATCATTCTATGGTCAGCAGTTAAAAATGGTTCACATTCTGCCCCATTAATAATAACTGTGTCGATTGGTTTATCTGGTGGAGGAGATAATTTTACATGGGTAGGGAATCCTGCTCCTCCCATACCTGTAATACCTGCTTCTTTTATTATTTCTAATATCTCCTTTTTAGATAAATTGTGCAATTCTCCCTTTGCTCTAACATCCTCATGTACCTCATTAGAACCATCTGATTCTATAACTATACATTGAACTTTTGAACCTGTTGGAGAATCAAAACTAGCTATTTTTTTAACTGTTCCAGCAATACTTGAATGAATAGGTGCAGAAACAAAGGCATTCGCCTGTCCTATCTTTTGACCTATTTTTACCTTGTCACCTACTTTAACAAGAGGTTCACAAGGTGCTCCTATATGCTGTTGAAGTGGAATAGTTACCACTTGAGGAATTTTAGCTTTCTCTACAGAAAGTTTTTCTGTAGCCTTCTTAAAATGTGGTGGATGAACTCCACCCCTAAAGGTAAACCTTTTCATAATAGTTCTCACCTCTTATCTTTATATTTTTATTAATTAACATTTAAGTTAATATTATCACAATGCTTGACACAACATTATTATAACATTAAATGTTTCGACAATAAAAATGTTATTTTGATAAACTTTTTCTAAAATAACATAATAAAAAACCAAATACTTTTAATTGAAATAAGAAGCAGGTTTAATAATTGAGCTGATATTTAGATATTGAAGTCCTAAATATACTGCTTTATAGGACTATTATTTAGAACATAAAATTTAGGCACCCAGCATAAGGGTCCCTATTTTCTTTCATTATAACATCTTTTAATAAAAATGTATAGGTAAATACGGCTTGTTTTGTAATAATTATTAATATTTATAAAGATTTTTTATATTTTCATTAACAAATTCTATTATCCAAAGTAGCACATTTGTTGATTTTATGCTAACTCCATCAAGTATTTCCTTTATTTCCCTTGTATCGATTGTGAATTTTTTATCATTATAGGTGTGGTTATATGCAATTTCCGTTTCCCCACATTGATTAATTATTGTGGATATCGTTTGTCCCATATTTCCCAGGGGAGCCCTGTCTATATTACTATGTTGAAAGGTGATTTCCACTTCTGTTCCTTTATCAATTTGTGATGATATTTCAAAAGATCCATTGCACCTTTCTGCTGCTGCTTTAGTTAAGGAAATACCTAATCCTACACTTCTAGTTCTTCTAGTCGTAGTAAACGGGTCAGTTACATTTTCAAGGAATTCTTTTGACATACCTTTTCCATCGTCAATTATGCTTATTTTCAACAAATCCTCTTTTGTATTTTCTTTAACAATGATTTCAACATTTCTAGCTTCGGCCTTCAATGAGTTTTCAACCAAATCTAGAATATGAAGGGATAATTCTTTCATTAATAATCCTCCGTTTTTGAAAGCTCAGCTAATATGGCCTTTATAGTTTTACTCTTAGGATATAAATAAAACTCTCTTTCATTAATATCCTTTAAATAATGAGCGTCAGAATTTCTTACTATTGTATATTTATCAAAATCTACACGATAATTTTTTTTATTTGTATCATACTTTTTAGATAATTCCAAAGCTGATATGTTAATGTCTTCGGGAATAAATCCCAAAGTAGACAATATGCTAAATGTGCTTTTATCTACATGGGCAGGTACTATTATTCCATTGTATTCTTTGCTTAACTTATAGATATCTTTTATAGAAAAAGGTGTGCTATTAAGTAATAACTTATCGAGCTCACCAACATAATTGTCATTGATATCTAATATCCTCTGTTCTCCAAAAACTTTTGGCTTGTTTTTAATCATTGGGAGAGAATCATATATTATTTTAGAAAACTGTAATCCATTATTTAAATCACTAAAATAGCAAAGCACATGCACTTCTTCTCTCGTTGTAACTTCTATTCCAGGGACAACTAATATGCCTTTCTCTTTCCCTATCTCCCATACAGATTTGAGATTCCCCATAGTATTATGATCAGTCACTGAAATAACATCTAACCCTTTAATTAAAGACATATTTACTATATTATTTGGAGTCATATCCTTATCCCCACATGGAGATAACACAGAGTGTATATGCATATCAACAGCAAGTTTCATATTAAACACCTAAGCTATTTAATTTAGTAGCAAGATCATATGAGCTAAGATTTGATCTGAATATCGGTATATTTACTTCACTAGCTTTAGCTTTAGTATCTTCATCTATTTCTATACCTTCTGACACGATAATTGCAGTAATATCAACTAAACTTGCAACTGCTACAATATTTACATGGGTCTGTATAGTTATCCATATATCATGCTCTTTAGCCTTTCCCATTACAAGGGATAATAAATCACATATATATACACCCTGTGGTTCATTATTCTCATTTTCCAAATTATATCCAGCTACTATTTCCAAATCTAATTCTGTCACAATATTTGAAAGTTTCATTTATAGACCTCCATTATTTATCTCTTTTTCATATTTTCCTTCATTCTAAAAACACAATCTTCCAAATTACCAAATCCCCTTACAATATCTTCTGCAAGTGCCGTACAAGTTGGAGAGCCACAGGACCCACAATCTAAACCTGGTAATAATCCTGCTATTTCCTTTATTTTTTCTATTTTCTCTAACGCCACTTTCATATCATCATCTAAGGTCATTATGCCTTTGGGATATATATTCTCGGTCCATCCTATATAACCTTCATCTTGCAGCATTTTAACATAGTTTTTATTTATTTTTTTAGCTTTACTCTTAATTTTTGAAAGCTTTCTTATTCTACTTTTAGCAATAAAAGGATTTTCAACATTTAATGGTCCTCCTACACAACCACCAGTACAAGCTAAGCCTTCAAAAAAATCTAGATTATTCAATTTCCCTAATTCAATCTCTTCCAAAACATTGATAACGTTTTCAATGCCATCAACCGCAATATAGTTTTCTACCCCAATGGCATAACTTTGACCGCCTACTCTTGCCCATCCTACTCCTAATGGTGAACCTTTCTGAAAGGTTTCATTATTCTGTATTTTCTTTGCATTTTTTATTATGTGACCATATAGTTTTGTTATAGATATTGCACCATTTAAATGGGATTCAGATATACCTATAGGTTTTCTGATACTTGTAACCTTAGCAGGACATTGAGTCAAATAAAATATTCCAATTTTCTGTAGAGAAATTCCGAATTTTTCTATTACTTCCTTTTTAGCTAGTCTTGCAGCCACTTCCATGGGAGATTCAACCCTAGCAATATTATCTATTAATGAAGGAAATCTCACTTGTATAAGTCTTACTATAGCTGGACACAATGCAGAAATAATTGGCCTTTGGAATGATGAATCTTTTACCATTTCCTTAAAAACCTCTGCTACTATATCTGCTGCCCTTGCTTCATCATATATATAGTCAAATCCTAAATCCTTAATTCCTTGATACACCTTGTCCATATCGGTTCCAACATCAAACTGACCATATAATGGCATTGATGGTATTGCTATATTAAATTCGAAATTATTTAGCATTTCCAAATCATCAGTTATAGATTTCTGAGCATGATAGGGACATACCCTTATACATTCACCACAATCTATGCATCTCTCTTTTATAATAGTAGCCTTTTTATCTTTTACTCTTATGGCTTCAATAGGACATCTCCTTAAACAATTAGTGCAGCCATTGCACTTTTCCTCTTCTAAAACTACGGAATGAAAATATTTATTCATAATATCACCTACTCTATTATAGTTTTGATAGGCTATATATAAATTATCATATTTACTCTGGTGTTTTTTCCCTTTTGTGATGTAATTTTAAATTTATCTGAACATCTTTTCATATTTGATAAACCCATACCAGCACCGAAACCCAACTCTCTAACACTATTTGGTGCAGTAGAATATCCTTCTTGCATAGCTAACTCAATATCTTCTATACCTGGACCATTATCTAAAGCAACAATATTTATTTCCTTTGGAGTAACATTGACAGTTATACAGCCACCTAAGGAATGTATTGCTATATTCATTTCAGCTTCATATGTTGCTATAGCAATTCTTCTGATTATAGATGAGTTTATCCCTAGCTGGGTCAAAATCTTCTTAATATTACTAGATGCTTCCCCGGCTTTAGTAAAATCATTTCTCAACACTTCATATTCCAGATTCAATCCTATATTATCCTTAGACATTTATACTATAGCTCCTTCTTCTAAATCTAATCCCTTGAGCCCATGGCTATAAAGAATTCCACAAGCATTATATAGGATGTGATCTGTTGTCATTAGTAAGATATCTCTTTCCTTAGCCATATCAAGAACTTGTTGACTTGGTTTTTTCCCTCTTACAAAAACTATTGCATATACATCTATCATTTCAGCTGTCCTTATTACCTGTGGATTCACAAGTCCGGTAAGAAGGATTGTATCTTCTTTAACAAACGCAAGCACATCACTCATTAAATCACAACCAAATGCAGCCTTAACCTCCTTTTCTAGAAATTCTTTTCCAGTTAAGACTTCTGCATTTAAGGTTTCTTGAATCGACTTTAGTTTCACTTTCATCCCCCCATTATGTTATTGTTGTTTTGTAATTACTTTCATGTATTCAAATAATATGGTGTTAAATTTAACGTATGAAGAATTAATCGACTGAATATTATTAGTCTCTAAATTATTAACTACTTCTTTTCTTTGATTTAATTTGTTTTCAATTTCATTTATTAATTCATCTAATTCTCCACCACTAACCTTATCTTTTACACCTAAGATTTGATTGCTTAACTTTTCATTATTATTTGTCATTGTTTCCTTAACTGCCTGTACATCTCCATTTTTCAATGCATCTGTCCATAAGCTTGATTCTTGACCAAAGGCATTATTTAAATCACTTATTATAATGGCAACAATATCCATATACTGTTTATTATTAACATTATACTTTATTGTAGACCCATTAATATCAAAGCTTTTAATAAAAGCGTCATTATAAGTCTCCCTTACAATTTCAAGATAAGTTTCGGTTTCTTCTTTTGAAAAAAACGTTCCAGTAAAAACCTTATAACTTTCTTGATCAACAATATATCCATCAAGATTATTTTCTTTTAATTGATTAACTAGCTTTTCAGCATTATCATTGCTACTAAAACTACCTACTTGAATACTGAATAAATTCATACCATCAAGCTTGTAAGTAGCAATTCCACTGTTATTATTGTTTGAATTTTCGCTGTTCTCTTCATTGTTTTTTCCAGAATTTTCCTCATCTTGATTTTGGTCCGTATCTTTAGAAACATTATCAATAACAGAGTTTGCTTCCTTATCTGGCATAAATTGAGGCAACAATAAATATTTAACAAGTCCTAAGCTTATTAGTATAGCAACAGCAGGTGCAACTACGAAAAAAACAAAGATATTCGCCCACTTATTCACATTACTTTTTTTACTACTTCTTCTAGTACGTCTCATGGTATATTTCCCCCCTATAAAAGTATTTTTCACAGTCCTTATTATATTATATTCAGCTAAATCTTTAAAATAACCAATAATATGGGACATTCCCTATTCTTCAGTTTGAAATATCCATAGTTGAACCTAATAATAAAATTATATCATAAAAACCATAACGAATAAAAAGAAGTATCTTTCTTTTATTCGTTATGGTTTAAGATTTATTATTTAACTAACATATCTACTTATTTTATTTCTTCCTTGTCTTTTAGAACCTATATACATAGCTCTGTCTGCATAGGCTAAAAGAGTAGAGCCAGAATCTGCTTGTCTAGGAAATTCCGATACTCCTCCACTTACTGTAATATTAATCAAATCTTCATCTATAGTAGCAAAGAGAGTTTTCTCAATAATATTTCTAATTCTATCAGCAATATTAAATGCTGTGGTTTCATCAGTTCTTGGTAAAATAACAGTAAATTCTTCTCCGCCATATCTAGATACAATATCACTTTTCCTTACATTATCCTTGATAATTTTTGTAACCTGTTTTAATATTACATCTCCCGTTAGATGTCCATACTCATCATTTACCTTCTTAAAGAAATCTATATCAAATATTACTAGGCTAGTCAATCTGCACTTAGTACACCTTTCTCTTTTACAGTAATCACAACCTTCTGTTATACTCTCTAAAGCATCAAAAAAATAACTTTGATTGTATAATCCAGTGAGTGAATCCTTAATAGCTCTATTCTTAGTTTCTTTATACATTCTTGCATTCTCAATGGCTATTGCAGCCTGATTAGCCAAAATATCCATTACAGCAAGCTGTTCCTTAAAAAACATATTAGATTGTGTACTACAAATAAATAGACACCCTATCAACTCATCTTGAATAATAAGAGGTTCAAATATAACTGAATTAATTTCTTTAGATAATTTCTGAGGATTAAGAACTGTCTTTCCAATTTTTGTATTAGTTTCTATAAATCCTTTTTTATGCTCTATCAAAACTTTAAGATTATCTTCAATAAATTTTTCAACCACCTGGTGATCCAATTGAATACTGTTATAGAATTTAGAATCCATGGTTTCAACAATTAATCTCTCTTTATCAAATTTTAGAATAGAACAAAAGTCACTTTTAACAAGTTCATTTATACTATTGATAATACTAGAAGTAGTTTCATTAAGCTCAAGATTAGAACTAATAGAAACAGAAGCCTCATGTACAACCCTTAGTTCATTATTTAAAAACACTAGATTTCTGACTAATTTAAATAAAATATTGGCAAAAACTATCAGTAATGAAAGTATAATTAAAGCAATATAATTATAATAATGATAACCCTCTATTAATAATACAGCCATAGGTATAATAATTAAATTTCCATATAAATCCCACTTAAAGCTTTCAAACCAATTTTGAGGCAACTTTTCTCCAGCGATAAAAAAATGTATGAAAATAAATACCCAATTAAGAAGAAAAATTAGTAAAGAGAAAACAGTAATAATTACTCCATTTACTCCTATATTGGAATAAGCATTTTGAAGTCCTAACTTACTGTAAAAAAAATTGATTAATATAAAAATTAGAATTAACATTCCTGCATTTGAGAAAGCTACTCTTTTATTTAACCTCTTAACTACAACTCTATACAAGAAGAAGAGAATACCTATTAACCATAATGTAGGAGCAAGTCCTAAAATAAAGTAGGATGCAATAATTATAGCAATATCAAAGGTAAGAGTGAAATCCGAAACCCTCAACTCGGCTCTTTGAAGAAGTAAGCCTACAAAAGTAAAAATAATAAAAAGCGATATATTCAATTGCTCATTTTCAATCCTAATAAAAGTTAAATATAGCAAAAAAGATAAACCAAGGATGCCTAATGTAGTGTCATATACATTACGCCTATTTATTTTCATTAAAAATTACTCCTTTGCACTAAAGATTAACGTACCTTTTAAATTTATTCTATTCTATTTATTTAATTCCTTCTTTTTTTTGGTATTTTTATTATAAAATTTCCATAAAAAAAGTTTATATTGTATAAATATTATTTGTAGACTAAAATTAAAGTAGGAGGGATTTATATGAAAAAAATATTATCCTGGACAATTATTTTTTGCATAGCGTCTTACATCTTGGGATCAATTACAATACCCTTTATAGCAATAGAAATTTTCCCTTTTTTCCTAGGATTAGTCTTCTTTCTAGGTATTATTAGCTCAGTCCTATTAATTATTATGTTAATTTTTGAAAGAATAAAAGATAAGGAGGATGAACAAGATGATCTTAACCAATACTAGTACCATAGCCGAAAAGGAAATAAAAGAAACTCTGGGAATCGTAAAAGGAAGTACAATTAGAGCAAAACACATAGGAAAGGATATAATGGCTGGTTTTAGACAATTAGTTGGTGGAGAACTTAAAGAGTATAGTGAAATGATTGAAGAAGCTAGGAAGATTGCAACTGCTAAAATGGTTGAAGATGCAAACTCTCTAGGTGCCGATGCTATAGTCAACATAAGATTCTCAACTTCAGCTGTGATGCAAGGAGCTGCTGAAATATTAGTTTATGGAACAGCAGTAAAACTTAAGTAAAAACAAAAAACTGTCCAAACGGACAGTTTTTCTTTTTGGTGCGGATGATGGGACTCGAACCCATACGCTTATAGAAGCATAGCCCCCTCAAGACTACGTGTCTGCCAGTTCCACCACATCCGCATATTTTTTGGTCACCAACATAGTATACAAAATTTTATAGAATATGTCAAGTAGGCTTCGAAACCTACTTGACATAATTTCCCATTATTCTTCTGTTATAGGTTCTCCTTCAATAAACCAATCCTGAATATTATAGTAAATATTAAAGGATTTTGGATTAATATCACCTTTTATTTTATTATTAACTAATAAAGCTGAATTATCAAAATATAGGCTTACATATGGCAATTCTTCAATTAGATAGTTTTGCAATTCTTTATAAGCATTATTTTTATCTTCTCGAGTTCCTGCCTTAAATGCATTAGAAATTAAGTTATCCATAGTTTCATCTTCATACCCAATAATATTAGTTCCTTCTTCGATTTCTGATGAATGGAAAGCAAAAGCTAAATCTGGTATATATGATAACTCCCATTCAAGTAAAGTCATATCAAAATCTCCAGAGCTAATTTTACCAACAACTTCATTCCATTGATTCTCTGCCATATCTTCTGTAATTTCATCTTTTCTATTTGAATTATAATCTTTTACTACAACAATACCTATATCTTCTAGATATTCTGCTATACTATTAGCAGTTTGTCGCCTTAACTCATTATATGAATTTGTTAATAACCTCAGTCTTAAGTTACTTCCACTTTCATCTTCATAAATTCCATCTTCATTACTATCTTTCCATCCAGCTGATTCAATCTTCTCTCTTGCTTTGTTAACATTATATTTATAGGTGCTGCTATCTTTCTCTGATAATAGCCAAGAATCTGGATGAATCGGAACATCAACTTTTGTGCCATGACCTAAGTATACATGTTCAATAATATAGTCTCTATCTATACCATAAGCTATTGCCTGCCTTAAAGCCTTACCCTTCTCTCCTTGAAAAACTTCATTTTTGAAATTAAATCCTAAGAAAGAATATTTTTGAGATATAAAATCGTATATATTAATATCACCATTCTGAGCATATTTCTCCCAATCAACATTTATAGCTAAAGCTATATCTACTATATTTGATTCAAAAGAAGTTATTGCAAGGTCTCTATCTTCTAGTATTTTCCCTTGAATTTCTTCAATATATGTTTTGCCGTTCCACCAATCTTCATTGGACTTTAATGTTATAAGCTTTAATTCATCATAACTATCAAATTTATAGGGACCTGTACCAATAGGATTATACCCTTCTTTAGTTAAAGCTAGCTGATATGCTTCTTCTAGATTTCTAGAGTCTCCAGCAAAAAGATGCTTAGGAATTATTGGAAATATTAAACTTTCCAACGAGTTACTATAGCTTCTATCAAATGCTATTTCTAAATTATATTCATCGATTACATTAACACTTAATATGTGCTGTAAATCTCCTGGATTTCCTGGTTTGTAAATTTCTGTCATTAATTGGCTATATATCGAATCTGTAGCTGCATATTTCATAACATTAATTGTGAACTTTACATCTTCAGCATTAAATTTTTCTCCATCATGCCAAAGAACGTTGTCCTTTAATTTAACACTTATCTTACGTCCATTATCTTTAATTTCATAGCTCTCAGCTAATGCTGGATTTATATCTAAGCTTTCATCAAATTCAAACAAACCTTCAAATATCAATTTGTTAAAGTAATATTGACTCAAACTATTATCCAACAATGGATTCAATGTATCTACATGAGATATTGGAACTACCATTGTTCCTCCAAACTCTGGTTTGTATTGCACTTGGTTCTCGTTATCTTTCCCATTATCATTAGGTGTTCCTTGATCTTCATCTACATCTTTTTGACATGCTGTAAAGCTAACTACTAAAAACATAATTAATATAAAACTAATTATTTTTCTTTTTCTCAAGTTTATTCCTCCTTATGCTTAAAGCATTGTAGTGTTTTATCTAGTTGCTATTTATAGTATTTCATGCTATTTCAAAGCATTAATAACATTAATGATTATTACAGTTATTCCCGAACCCACTAAAGGACCAATAGGATAACCTTTAAATATTACTATTCCAATTATTGTCCCAAATATTATTGAAAACATAATTATCGGATCATCTTCTAATAAATATCCTCCTTTAGAAGCTAAAACAGATACAATTATCCCCGCAATGATAGCAGTTACACCCTCTACTGTTTTAATTGAATTGTATAAATCTTTTATATCAACCTTACCTAGGGCTAAAGGCGATAAAATCCCCATCATTAAGAAGATGATTCCAATCTTTAATCCATAATCATCAAGTTTTTCAAGACATACTCTTGAAAAGCCTTGAAAATCATTGCCTAATTGTCCAATAAAACTTACAAGTAATAGAAAACTAGTCGCTATAGCTAAATAATTATTTCTGCTTATTATAGCTAAAGCAAGCAAAATAAGGATTATAATATTACTTATTAATGGTTGACTCAATATATCAACTCCTAATAATTAATTTCTAAAAGCTATTATGATACTTCTTAGATTTGATATCATTATAGCCAATTTATTAAATCAATCCTTATCATATAGTATTTTATATATCTTATAGTTTTGCTTAACCTTCTCAACGTATTTTTTTGTTTCGCTGAATGGAATATCATATAGATTTTCTCCATCCAAGCTATATTGGGTATCACCTAGCCACTTCTTTACATTGCCTCTACCTCCATTATATGCTGCTAGAACAAGCTCAATATTTCCAAATTGTTTGTTTAAATTATCTATATACCAGCATCCCATCATTATATTAGTTTCAGGATCATATAGTATATCTACCTTATACTCTTCAATTCCCATTTGACTTGCAATCCAGCTTCCTGTACTTGGTGTTATTTGCATAAGTCCAATTGCTCCCTTATTGGAAGTAGCGTCCTTATAAAATTTACTCTCAGCCTTAATGATAGATGCAACCAATAATGGATCAACTTCAAATTCACTGGAGTAATTATTAATATATTCCTTATAATGTAAAGGATATAGCACATTGGCAACCCATTTTATACTGAAGAAAGCTACGGAAAGTATAGCAATAAGTATGATGATTATAGTTATATTTTTTCTAATTTTATTTAAAGTAAAAGGCAACTATATCCCTCCAGGACTATTTATACTTCTCTAACAGGCTATCTAGTTTTTTTTCTAAATCACTAATACTACCTGAATTATCAATAATTACATCAGCATATTTCTTTTTTTCATTGATAGACATTTGAGCTTTGATTTTTTTAAAAGCCTGTAATCTATCAATTCCATCTCTTTTCATCAGACGTTGAAGTTGGGTTTCTTCATCTATATAAACTAGCCATATTTCATCAAAATCCAAACCTTCCTTTTTGAGATGTGTCCTAACTTCAATCAATAATGGAATATCTAAAAAAACCAATTTATTATCTTTTAGTTCTTTTATCTTCTGCATCTTCATTTCATCTGTAACCCTTGGATGAACAATACTATTTAACTTTTTTCTTAATTCCTCACTATTAAATATTATTCCACCAAGCTTAGTCCTATTAATAGTTAAATCTTCATTTAATATTTTATCTCCAAATTCTTTTAATATATCTTCATAAGCTGGTCTTCCAACATCTACGACTTCTCTGGCCAATACATCTGCATCTATTACACTATAGCCTTTTTCTACTAAATACTTTGATGCTGTGCTCTTCCCTGTTGCTATCCCTCCAGTCAAACCTATTACTTTGCCTTGATTCTTACTTTGTATCATACCAGCTATCTCCTGTGTCCATATCAACCTTAAGAGGAACATTTAATTCCACAGCATTTTCCATTAAATCCTTAAGTAACTCTTTTACTTCATCTACTTCATCCCTATGAGCTTCAATTATTAACTCATCATGAACTTGTAAAATTAATTTTGACTTTAATTTTCTATTTTTTAGTTCATCATAAACCTTTACCATGGCAATCTTAATAATATCAGCAGCACTTCCCTGTATCGGTGTATTCATAGCTGTTCTTTCTCCAAAAGACCTAACATTATAGTTCTTTGATTTTAATTCGGGTAAATATCTTCTTCTATTAAAAATAGTTTCTACATATCCTTGCTTTTTACCTTGATCTACAATTGATTCCATATACACTTTAACTTTTTCATAGTTTGCAAGATAGTTATCAATATAAGTCTTCGCTTCTTTTCTCGATATATTTAAATCCCTTGAAAGTCCATAATCACTTATTCCATAAACAATACCAAAGTTTACTGCCTTAGCTCTACTCCTCATCAGACTAGTAACTTCATCTTTAGGTACATCAAAAACCTCTGAGGCAGTCTTAGTATGGATATCCTCTCCAGTATAGAATGCTTCTTTTAATTTAGGATCATCAGAAATATGAGCTAAAACTCTTAATTCTATCTGTGAATAGTCTGCATCGATTAAAGTATAGTCATCTTCAGCTGAGGTGAAGACCTTCCTTATTTTCCTACCTTCATCTGTCTTTATAGGTATATTCTGTAGATTTGGTTCAGTACTACTAATTCTACCTGTAGTTGTTATAGTCTGATTGAAACTAGAATGAACCTTATGACTTTTCTCATCAATCAATGCCATTAATCCATCTACATAAGTACTATTAATTTTAACAATTTGTCTATACTCTAGAATTCTCTCTATAATAGGATGCTTACCTTTCAATTTTTCTAAGACCTCTGCATTTGTGGAATACCCTGTCTTAGTCTTTTTTATTACAGGCAAGTCTAATTTATCAAACAATATAACTCCCAATTGCTTAGGAGAGTTAATATTAAATTCTTCTCCTGCAAATTCATATATGTCCTCAGTGAGTTTATTAATCTTACCTTCAAACTCATCTTTTAATTTTAGTAATCCATCCTTATGAACAGTAAAACCCTGATACTCCATAAAAGCTAAAACCTCTATCAATGGAACTTCAATATTATAATATAACTCAGTCATATCTTGTTCTTCAATTATATCTCTTAATTTATCTTCAATATTAAATAAAATATTAATGAATTTATTAAAGTAATCGACTCTTTTATCTAATTCTATTTCACTAAAACTTTTCTTCTTTTTCCCTGTTCCAAGAATTTCATCTTCTCCTTCAATATATAGTCCTAAATATTCTTGGGCTAAGTTCTTAATACTATAATCACTCTGAGAAGGAGCTATAATATATTGACTTATAATGCTATCAAAATCAATTCCTTTAATGCTAATGTCATTCTTAAATATTGCTAATATATCATCTTTCATTCCATGTCCAATTTTTTTAATATCATTACTATTAAATATTTCATTAAAGGATTCTAGAATTGTTTTTGTATCATCGTCAATACTTTCAAAATCCACATAATATGTATTATCTTTATCGACTTTGAAAACTAGTCCTAATATTCCATCCTTTAATGGGTGTTCTCCATCTATTATTAATTTAAAATAGAACTTTCCCTTTTCCTTTATCAAGTCAATTTTCTCTTTCAATTCATTTAAGTCCTTAATAATCTGAATATCTGAATCTATTGAGATGTCTTCCTCATTTAAATTATTAAGAATATCCTCATTAATATCGTCCTTGTCTATTTTGTTTAACAAACTATTAAATTCAAGATCAGTATAAAGCTTGTATAGCTCTTCACTATTAGGCTTTTCTATTTTTAAGGTATTCAAATCTATTTCAACAGGTACATTAGTAATAATAGTAGCTAAACGCTTACTCATAAATGCTTGTTGTCTATTCTCAACCAATCTTTCTTTTAATTTTTTTCCACTTACTTTTTCTATATTATCATATATACCTTCCATAGATTCAAATTCTTTTAAAAGCTTTATTCCAGTTTTCTCTCCTACCCCTGGAACCCCAGGGATATTGTCAGATTTATCTCCCATGAGTCCTTTTAAATCAATAAACTGTTCGGGAGTAACTTCATACCTTTCAATCATTTCATCTACACCATATGTTTCTAAATTGGTGATACCTTTTTTAGTAATTAAAACCTTAGTTTTCTCACTAGCTAACTGTAAATAATCCTTATCTCCAGTTACCAATATTACTTCAAAGTCATTTTCTTCACCATGCTTTGCCAAAGTTCCAACTAAATCATCTGCTTCAAAACCATCTAATTCTATTCTATAGATATTTAATTTGTCTAATACTTCTTTTAATACAGAAAACTGCATTCCTAATTCATCGGGAGTTTTTTTCCTACCAGCCTTATACTCTTCATATTCTTTATGCCTAAATGTAGGTCCTTTTCTATCAAAGGCAACTCCAATATAATCTGGGTCATAGTCATCTAAAATCTTATAGAGCATAGTTAAAAATCCATACACTCCATTTGTATGAAGATTATCCTTAGTTGTCAAAGGAGGTAATGCATAAAATGCTCTATGTAATAAGCTATTCCCATCAATTAATATCAGTTTTTTATCATCCAACAAAATCAGCTCCTCAAAAAAAAGTTCATTTTATATTATTTACTTAATAGTAAAATCAAATCCTTTATTTTAGTATATATTAAAACATTTATTGAGTAAACAACTGAATACATTAAGACTAAACTATATTAAAAATAAAAATAGAGCCAATTAATTAGGCCCTATTTAAAGATTCCAACTTTTTCTATTGCTTTTGCTTTAAATGTCTTCTAATAAATATCAAAGCTAATATCAATATAATGGCTATAATTATCAATACAGGTGCAATAGTCATTAAAAATACCAAAGTATTTTCTACAAAATTAATTAGTTTATTTATTGTAGATATAAATCCTTTCTTTCCTTTTAATAAAAGGCCTTCATCATCAAGCTTAATTACTTGATTTTCATCTTTTACCTCCAAAATATTAACAGTTATAGATGAATAATTTACTAAACTATCCCAATTTTTTAATGTTTGATTATTATTGTCTATTTCAGTTCGAACTCTTCTAAGCTCATTTTCCACCCTCAATATCTCATCTACATTATTAGCCTTCTCTAGTATTTCTCTTAACCGCTTTTCTTGAACTTCTAAATTTTTAATATAATTTTCTGTATCCAAGTAACTCTCACTAATATCTCTTTCGTTCAACTGCTGCGACTTCACTTCACCTAAGCTTTTTATAAAGTCCAGAGTACTATAAAATTTTTCTTCTGGAACTCTAAGGAATACATTCCCACTCCTGAGTTGTTCACCGTCATCAGCTTTAATATGTCCATAGAAACTAGTTCCAGAACTCTCTATATAACCATTATTATTTTTAACATTATTAATAATACTATCATAAGTAACATCAAATTCAGTAGACTCTAAGTTAATTTGTCCACTCTTAATTATCTTTTTTCCAGCATTTTCAATACTTAAGTCTCCATTTCTGAGACTTTCGGTAAATTCACCATTAGCCAAATCCTTATCGGAAGTTAGTGTCATATTTTGTGAATCTTTTGCTTTTGCTGTGAATTTCATACTTTTATTCATTTGTTCTTGACTATTTCCAACATCCCCACTATAATCTTTTCCAATTTCAGGGGCTGCATCATCCATGCTTTGCTGATTAATATTATTAATTCCAAAATTATTAATTATAAATCCATAGGATACTACAACTACAAACAATGCTGCAGCTACAGTTGATAATACTCTCCAATTCAATACTTTTGATTTTTCCTTCTTCTTTTCTTTTTCAAGTTTACTTCTCAGACTTAATTTATAATTCTCTGGAAGTTCTTCTTCTTCTGTTTCCCCAGTAAATTTAAGTATTTTTATCATTTCGTCATATTCTTTTCTACATTCATCACACTCTAATAAATGAAGTTCAAATTCCTTCTTTTCGATATTATCTAGCTGATTATCTATATAAAGAGAAATCTTCTCATCAAAGTCTCTACAATCCATGATATCCCTCCTTTCTTTACTAGTTAGACGATTGATATATCATTTTGTTCCATCTCTTCAAGTATAATCTCTTTCAAGCTACTCCGGGCCCTGCTAATCCTAGATTTTACAGTTCCCATTGTACAACCTAATATCTCAGATATCTCTTGATAACTAAATCCCTCTATATCTCTAAGAATTATTGCCACTCTATGTATTTCATCAAGTTTATCAATTGATTGATGAACTAACTCTTTAGTCATTTTTTTCTCATACATTTCCTCTGTAGAATTACTATTGTCTTTGACTTCCCTTTCAATTTCACCATCATCTGTCTTAATAGGGTTATCTAAAGAGTAAACCTGTAGTTTGTTTTTCCTTAAAAAATCCATACAAGTATTAGTAACAATTCTATATAACCAAGTTGAAAAAGAAGATTGAAACTTAAATTTCTTAATTGATTTGTAAACCTTTATAAATGCCTCTTGAGAAATATCCATTGCATCTTCTGGATTTTTTAATATCTTTAGCGCGATATTATATGCCTTTTTCTCATATTTGCTAATTAGGTCTTCAAAGGCATCTAGATCCCCCTTAGCACACTTCTTAATAAGTTTCCTTTCATTATCAGCCACTTGGTATCACCCCTTTCTAACAAAACTAATCCTTCCTTATTTAGACGTAAATTATTCAAAAAAGTTTCCCTTAACCTCAGTTTTTTTATTTTTTCAAATAAAAGGCCTCCTATTCATTTGGAAGCCTTTTACCTCAAATACATATATTCAAGATTTGTTTAAAAAATCCTTCTTTTTAGATAAATAATTGTATTGTATTTGTCTCTTTTCTCTATTGTAATGTTCTGAAACTCATACAAATTAACATAATCATTACCATTTATCTTAATTGAATCTATTTTTTTACAAACTGATTCAGGTGATACAGTTCCAGCTAGAGCAGTTTGCTGAATTTCATAAATACTTATAGGAACATATATACTACTGTTAACTATCTTACCTTGGTATCTCCTATCTTTATATATTATAGTAGGGTCTATAAAAACCTCAACGTACCTTTTGCTTGTATGAATATTATATTCAATACCAAATTTATTTTGTAGCTCTTGAAGTTCCACATAAATATCATCATAATTATAGTGTTTTATCTCACCCTCATTTGATTCCAGCTTTACTGTATCATTTTTATAGATTGTTTTTATTCCAAGAGATTCAGCAATGTCTTCAACAGGTATCTTTGTATTATTAATTAAATCCTCTGCATTTCCTAATAAAATCTTATTATTTAGTAAAATTAATGTATCAAAATTATACTCGATTTTATTATCAGTTACTTTAGCGGTATGCTTACCACCTAATACATTTTCTAAATCTAATATTGATATATATTTTTTATTGTCGATTCTTTTTTCTTCTAGCCTTTCTCCCCATATATGGCAATATCCGCTTCCTAATATACTTGTAAATCTTATATTAAAGAATTTTTCAATTTTATTTCTATTTACATAGTATTTATCACCTAATAGTATTATATCCTTAGTTATATAGATATCATTAACAAAATAAGCATAGCGGTCAGTAAAAATAGTTATTTCTTTATTAGAAAGCTCTTTTAAATTCTCTAATCTGTCTTTTTGCATTCTATCATATATTCCTATTTCCTTTAACTTCTCATCTATCTTTATATCTACATCATCTTCCCAATTGTAGTAGTCTGGATATACAAATAAAATAGGATTATCACCATCAATATCATTATAGACCTTAAGAAGTTCATATTGAACTGTAACTGGTGTATTGTAATCTACTAATTCATATATCTCCTGTACATCTCTTTCAAACATCCTGACACATCCTTCTGAGGCAAAAGTGCTAATGGAACCAGGATCACTGTTACCATGAATGCCATAATGAGGCTTAAATCCAATCCACCTAGATCCCAGAGGATTATATATACTTCCTCCTGATATGTTTTTTTTGCTGTAATATGGATCAACTAGCTTGTTTAATACTCTATACTGTCCTATAGGTGTTGGTGTATATGCTTTCCCCACTGCAACTGGATATTCCTTTAGTAGCTCATTATTTTCCATCAAAAAAAGTTTTCTTGATGGTATATCAATTATTATCTCCTTTCCTATTTTAGGTTCTATTGCATAGGTGCTACTGTAATAGGTTACTATCATTAGTAAAATAATGCTAATTACTATAATTTTTTTCTTCTTCATGACGGTCCTCCCCTTGATTGATTTATACTAATAATTGTATTTTCTATAAAAAGAAAATATTCAATTTCAACCAAAGTAGACAACCCATTTTATGTTATTTTTTTATAGTATCTAATTTTATTTCAAAAAACTTTCTTGACTTTATATTAATATTATGGTAAGATTATTTTCGTAGCTGTTAAGCCGAAGTGGTGGAACTGGCAGACGCGCCGGATTCAAAATCCGGTGGTAGCAATACCGTGCGGGTTCGAGTCCCGCCTTCGGCACCAAAGAGAACAACCTAGCTTGAAGGCACTAGGTTGTTTTTTTTATTGCTTATTTTTTTCTAATTTTCTAA
>NZ_JAETGO010000015.1 GCF_016765695.1 Sporosalibacterium faouarense
AAGTTCTAGCACTTGATTCTAGAAGCTCCCACTTCTGCGTGAGCAAGTGGTGAGTAGTTCACTTATGTTGTTAATCTCATTTCAAAACTCTAATATTTTATATGGTTTTAGCTTACTACTATGTCAATAATAGAGTGTTCTCCCTTTATAATTTGCTTCTTATTGGCTTTTATTCACAAGAAAAGGCAGAGAAAGAAATCCCCGCTTCTTAATTCTATCATATTCTCCTTGTTAAATAATCTCAAGTGCATCCATTTCCTTCTCTACTCTGTTACTATCTTCATCTCTTTCATAATAAATCGTTACTCTTCCATTTACTAACTAGTCCAAGTTTGCATTTAAACTTTAGTTCTTTTATTTCAAGGGCTATTACCATACTTATTATATCAAAAATCTCATATTTTCCTAGACAATAAAAAAATGAATCTGAAAGCAAGAGCTCTCCTGCAAATACATATACTAATTCTGCATCATTGTTTTATTTTTTATTTGCAAAATAACTTGAATTAAGGCAAAATAAAATTAGGTCAACTATTAATTTAAAATAATATTTCTTTGATAAATGGAGGTATAATATGAAGCTACAACAAATA
This sequence comes from Sporosalibacterium faouarense, assembly GCF_016765695.1. Taxonomy (GTDB): domain Bacteria; phylum Bacillota; class Clostridia; order Tissierellales; family VENL01; genus Sporosalibacterium; species Sporosalibacterium faouarense. The sequence goes on from NZ_JAETGO010000015.1 coordinate 594, forward strand.
CGATATTTACTTAGCGTAGCAGATTTAGGCTCTATTAGCAAAGCTGCAAAGGAATCATATGTATCCCAGTCTAGTATATCTAATGCAATCATGAATATAGAGTTCGAATACGGAATTACTATTTTTCGGCGAACCAGTAAAGGAGTTGTTTTAACTAGAGAAGGAGAAGAGCTGTTAGTTGATTTAGAACGCATATTGTATCAGACACAGCTTGTCGAAGAAAAATATTCTAGAAAAAATATTAAAAGTCAAAGATTTTGTGTTTCATCTCAACATCATATTAATAGCCTAGATGCATTCTTAAAGCTTTTTAATATCATAAAAGACTTGGATTACAGATTAGGTTTTTTGGAATGCAAAACTCAAGAGGTATTGGAAAATGTAGAAAAGGGTATTTCTGATATAGGTGTTATTTACTATACAGAAAGAAGTAAAAGTGCTATGGAACAGGAACTAAAAACAAAAAATCTAAGCTTTAATCATATTACTTTTCAAAAACCTCATATATATGTGAGAAAAGGACATCCTCTATGTGAAAAAACTTCAGTATATATTAAACAAATAGAAAAATATCCATTTATTACTTACGATCAAGCTATTAATAGCACTACAATATTTACAGAGTCTAATTCTAATCATCATAACATGAGAAAAATTATATATGCAAACGATCGTGCAGCTGTATATTCAATTATAAAATCCACAGATGCTTATCTAGTTGGAAGTGGATATAACCTTAACGATGACATACTCACCATACCAATACAAGATGAATCTAATGTTGATATTGGCTGGATTACTAAAAGCAATTTCAAAATATCAGGTATATTTCAACAATATACTTATTTCTTAAAAATGCTATTTTGAAAGATACATACCCATCGATTTAATCGATGGGTATGTATCTTTTTTTTGTCGTTTTTTAATAAATATACTTATGTTATAATGACTTTAAATTAACAAACAGCGTTTATACCTCATCATAAAAACTAATCATAAAAAAACACATCCTTTATATATACAATTTTTTACATAAATATTCATATCGTTTATACAAATATTGTTTCAACTACCTATAAGATTTCCAAGATTCATCAAAAATAATTTTTCAATGGGGGTGAATAAGAAAAATTCCAAGATTGGAGAAAACGTTCTCCAAAAGTATTATTCTAAATTTATATTAAGGAGGGGGAAAAATTGACATTTATAAAAAGTGTCGTAAGAAAATACTGGAAAGTATACGTAGTTGCAGTAGTAATTTCTATTATCCTAGATTCCATTGGAACATTAAGCTTTAACATAGGTTTAGGAACACTCACCATTCTTCCAATGGTTTTTGCAACAATTGTTGGGGGATTATTAGGGCCAGATACATTAAAACTATTTGATTTGAAAGAATCAAAACTAGGAGGAAGCCTTGTTTTAGTAGCATTAGCACCATTTATGGCCAAGATGGGGGTATCTGCAGGAGCAAATTTATCAAAACTAGTAGAAGTTGGTCCAGCATTAATTCTCCAAGAATTCGGTAATTTAGCTACTATAGTTATTTCTTTACCATTAGCACTTTTACTAGGACTTAAGAGAGAATCAATCGGTGCATGTTATTCTATCAATCGAGACTCAAATCTTGGTTTAACAACAGATATCTATGGACCAGATGCGCCTGAAACAAAGGGAACATTTGCAGTATACATTGTGGGCTCAGTAATTGGTACAATCTTTATGAGCCTTTTTGTAAACATAGTTGCTTCTTGGGGGATTTTCCATCCATTAGCTCTTGGAATGGCATCTGGTATAGGGAGTGGATCGATGATGTCAGCTGGAGCAGGAACCTTAGGTACTATTTATCCTGAATTTTCTGATCAGATATTGGTTTTAGGTGGAGCTAGTGATATGTTAACAGGTATTACAGGTATCTATATAGGAACTTTTATCGCATTACCTATAACCACAAAATTGTACAAGATTCTAGAACCAAAACTAGAACATTTTAGAAAGAAAAAGGGGGTGGCTTAGTTGGTAAGAAAATATTTTGTTCAGCAACTTGGTCTATTATTTATAGTATCCATAATTATTATCCTAACAAATATCATAGGCTATAATATGACAATAAAAAATTCCATTATCGGTATAGGAATTTTAAGTATCATAGCATTAACTGGACTTACTGTGAGCAAATTTATGAGCAAATTTGTTAAACTACCCTCTATGATGTATATTTCATTGTTAGGCTTATTATTAGCTTCTCCTATCTCACCGATAAAAGATTTTATTATAAATTCAACATCTCAAGCTGCTTTTTTAGCACCTACCACTGCTTTAGGTGCATTTGCAGGGATTTCTCTAGGAAAAGATATAAAAAGTTTTGCAAAGATGGGGTGGAAACTAGTAATTTTAACAATATTTATTATAGCAGGAACTTTTTTAGGGTCTGCGCTAGTAGCTCAAGTAGTACTAAGGCTTACTGGAGCTATATAACTTTTAAAAATCGAGGCGATAATTTATGAAATGTGATATTTTAATTAAAAATTGTCAAGTTTTGAATCCAGACTTTACTATCTCTACTGATTGTTCTGTAGCAATAAATGATACTATAATTGTTGATATCGGAAAAATCAAAGAAATAGAACAAAAATATGAACCAATAGAAATAATTGCAGGCAAAGGAAAACTGCTAATGCCAGGGTTTATTGATGGACATACTCATACTTGTCAGCAATTATTACGGGGAAGAGTCTCAGATGAATATCCTATGGTTTGGACTAGATATTTAGTACCTTTTGAAAGTAACTTAAATCCAGAAGATTCTTACATAAGTGCACAGCTATCTTGTTTAGAAATGATAAAATCCGGTACAACTGCTTTTGCAGACTCTGGCGGAGTACATATGCATAGGGTGGCAGATGCAGTAATCGAATCTGGCATGAGAGCTGCTATCGCTAAGTCTACTATGGATATGGGTTCCTCCATTATAGGTACGATGAAGGAAACAGCAAATGAAGCAATCTCTCATACAGAAGAATTATACAAATCATATCAGGGTTCTGGAGATGGAAGAATAGATGTTTGGTTTGCAATTCGTCAAGTAATGACTTGCTCTGAAAAATTAATACGTACAGTTGTTGAAAAAGCAAAGGAATATAATACAGGAATTCATGCTCATTTGTGTGAACATAAAGATGAGGTCAGCTTTTGTCTTCAAAACTATAAAAAACGTCCTGCAGAATTCTTAAATGATTTAGGTGCATTAGGACCAAATCTTTTAACTGCTCATAATGTAGTGTTATCAGAACATGATATTACATTACTTTCAACAAAAGGAGTTAAGGTTATTCATTGCCCAAGAGCAAACTTAGCCAATCATGGTTTTCCTAAAACACCACGCATATTAGAATCAGGTATTTCAGTAGGTCTAGGATGTGATGGTGCAGCTCCATCTAACTTGAACCTATTTGATGAAATGAAAGTATTGCGTTATGGAACAATGGCTTATTGGGGACTAACTGTTTTTGACCCTGTTGTTCTTACTTGTTCTACTCTGCTAAAAATGGCTACTCAAGGCGGAGCTAATGCAATCCAGCATGGAGATATCTTAGGTAAAATAGAAGTAGGAAAAAAAGCAGACCTAATTCTAATAAATATTGATCAACCACATATAACTCCTTCTCAAGTCTTAGTAAACACTATCGTGGAAGCAGCAGATGGTCACGATGTAACAGATTCCATAATAAACGGTAAGATTGTCATGAAAAATCGTGAGGTTCTTACTTTAGATGAAGAAAAAATCATTGCAGAAAGTAAGATTAAAATGAAAAAAATTATTTCAAGGGCAGGATACTAAAATTATAGTCACCCGCTCAACGGGTGATATTCTTAATACAAATAAAAGGTGTTTCTCAAGCTTAAGAAACACCTTTTGTTTTAATATAGTATACTTAATTAAAACTTTATATATTTTTTTATTTTCCTACACCTTCCCAATCTTTTAGGAATCTATCTATTCCTTTATCAGTCATGGGATGCTTTGTCATAGCATTAAATATTTTATAAGGAATCGTTGCAATATGGGACCCAGCTCTTGCTGCATCCATTACATGTTGCGGATGTCTTATGCTTGCAGCTATTATTTCTGTTTCAATACCATGAATGGAGAATATTTCAGCTATATCTCCTACGATTTCCATTCCAGGATTACCTATATCATCCATTCGTCCTATAAATGGACTTACGTATGATGCTCCTGCTCTTGCTGCTAACAAAGCTTGATTTGCAGAAAATACTAATGTAACGTTAGTTTTGATTCCTTTATTGGATAACTCTTTTACAGCCTTCAAGCCTTCACTCGTCATAGGTATCTTAATAACTATATTGTCATGTATCTTAGCTAGCTCTTCAGCCTCTTTTACCATACCTTCAGCTTTAAGATCAATAACCTCTGCACTTATGGGACCATCAACAATTTCTGTGATTTCTTGTACGACTTCTTTGAAATCTCTTCCTTCCTTTGCTATAAGAGAAGGATTAGTTGTAACACCACAGATTACTCCCCAATCATTAATCTCTCTGATTTCATCAACATTAGCTGTATCAATAAATAGCTTCATAATAGATGAAAGCCTCCTTTTAAACTATCAAAACCAAAATAACTCTTCTTACTCCAAATTGAAAATAACTCTTGAGCTGTGACTTTTTTAAGTGATTTTTCATTTATTTAATAAGTTAAATCACTTAAAAACCGGAATAGCGAGAGTCTTATTTTCAACTATCTCCATGCCTTTCCAGCAGATCCAAACATGTTCATTTTTTCAGCTATAACTGCCTGTGCAGCTTCTCTTCCTGGTCCTAAAAGCTTTCTTGGGTCATAAACATCTGGATTTTCATTAGCAAAGTCTCTTACACCTTTGTTAAATGACATTCTTATATCAGTATCTATATTGATTTTGTTTATTCCATTAGCAACTGCTTTCTTGATACTTTCTTCTGGCACTCCTGAAGATCCATGAAGAACTAATGGAATATTAAGTCTCTCTTTAATTGTCTTAATTCTATCAAAATCTAGCTTTGGTTCACCTTTATATGGTCCATGGGCAGTTCCTACTGCTATAGCCAAATAATCTAATCCTGTTGACTCTACAAACTTAGCAGCTTCATCTGGATCTGTCATAGTAGCATCTTTTTCAGCTACAGTTATATCATCTTCAGTTCCACCAATTTTACCAAGCTCAGCTTCCACTGAAACTCCAACTGCATGGGCGATATCAACAATATCCTTTGTTATTTTGATATTTTCATCTAGAGAATGCTTTGAAGCATCAATCATAACAGAAGTAAATCCATTTCTTAAGCAAAGCATGATTTGTTTAAAGTCTGTACCATGGTCAAGGTGTAGAGCTACTGGTACTGATGCATTATCAGCTGCTACCTTTACCATTGCAGATATATATTCTACACCTGCATATTTAAGAGCTCCTTGACTTGCTTGTAATATAACTGGTGATTGAGTTTCCTCAGCAGCATTTATTATAGCCTGTACTATCTCCATATTATTTACATTGAATGCACCTACTGCATATCCATTTTCATTAGCATGATCTAATATTTGTTTACCTGTTACTAACATTTTCTTTATCCTCCTTTTGTACATAAATACATTTTTATTTAATAAACAACTCTCGTTTTATTATATTATAAATACTGGTTGTTTTATTTATTATAATTGTCATTATTCAAATTTATTGCATCAATACATCTAAGAGAATTATTATGTAAAACAATTCTTTCTTTACCTAATAAATTCTTTAAATCGTCTTCATTTTGAGCATATATCATTTGAACACTATTACAATTTATACAAGTAAGCTCTATTCTATCAGGAAATAAGTCTATTTTAACATTGCCCATATCACAATCACAATAAACTTTATCCTCCAACTCAAGCTCTCTTATTTTATTTATTGCTTTCATAACTATATCACAGTTATCGAAATAGTCAAAGAATCCAAGCTCATTTATGGCATCAAAAGAATTGGTTTCGTATTCAGCAATTATTCTTTGTATATCCTTATATTTTCCTATAAATCCTATTTCCATTCCTGTTTCTATACATCTAGCAACTATATTTCCCTTGAAAAACTGTTTAACATTATAAGTAAAGACGTGGGTGTCTTGACAAGCAAAACAAGGGACTTCAATCCTAAATGTTTTATTATTTTCACTCTTTACTATAGCATTTGTGTGACAACAAGTACAGCTCAATTTAATACTTTTCCCTTTAGCTAAATCAAATATGGAAATATTTCGAATTTCTAATCTATTACATACGTCACATCTTATTGCAAATGCTATATTTGTATTAATTAACACCTCAGCACCTCCCTACTATATACCACTTCTTCACTTTATAAAAAATTCCTTCTTCATTTTAAATTAAAAAATAAAATAAAGAATTTCAAAAAAATAAGAGGACTGAAAAGTCCTCATTTAAAATAGATTATTTAATATTTAGTATTTTTCTTGCTTCATCAGGTGTAGCAACTTCTCTACCTAATTCTTTAGCTAGTCTTACTATTCTTTCAACTAATTGAGCGTTTGATTTCGCAAGCTCTCCCTTATTATAATAAATATTATCTTCAAATCCTACTCTAACATGTCCTCCTAAAAGAATTGCCATATTGGCTAAAGGAAGTTCATGTCTTCCAATGCCTGCAACAGTCCATGTGGAATCTTTAGGAATGCTTTCAACTAGATATAATAAGTCCCTTATTTCTCCAGTTATTGCTCCTGGAACACCCATTACAAAGTCAAAGTGAATAGGAGTATCAAGAAAACCTTTTCTTACTAACCTTAAAGCATTATTAATCATACCTCTTTCAAATACTTCTACCTCAGGCTTAACTCCCAGATCTTTCATCTTCTGAGCAAATTTCTCCATATATTCCTGAGAGTTCATAAAAACATCTGACCCAAAATTGCAGGTTCCACAGCTTAATGTTGCCATTTCTGGTTGTAAATCTACTGGTTGTAATCTTTCTTCTGGAGAATGCCATGTCGCTCCTCCAGTAGATGGTTGAAATATTACAGGACATTTTGCTTCTACCTTTTCTTTAATTTCCTTATACACTTCATAGCTTTGTGTAGGCTTCCCTTCTTCGTCTCTTGCGTGTATATGTACTATAGATGCTCCTGCCTTATATGCTTCGTAAGCCGCTTCTGCTATTTCATCAGGAGTTAGGGGAAGATTAGGTTGTACCTCTCTATTTACCTCAGCTCCAGTTAAAGCAGCAGTTATTATTAATTTTTCCATATTCACACACCCCTTTATTAATTTAATGAAATTCAAAATTAGATACTTTTACCAACAATTATATTCCATTCTCATTATACATAATAATTCAAATAGAAAACAAGGGGAGATAATAACTTAAAGTTACTACTTCATATTTAAGCTAATTTAATGGTTTTGCTTTAACTTAATCTTTAACTTTAACTATCTCCATTAACCCTCTTTATATATACCATATAGCCATTTATATAATTTTTCAAAAAAGAAATGACTAGGGTAAGCTAGTCACTTCTAAAACTCTTATCTTTAAATCTTAAATCTATAACTTTTAATTATCATCAAATACATCCATTGAGTCTTCTAAGTAGTCATCAAGTATATTCCTTATATTAGAATCCTTTAGAATTACCGATATCTCTATCCTTCTATTCTTAGCTCTGCCTTCTTCAGTATTATTTGATGCAATAGGTCTAAATTCAGAATATCCACTAGCTACAAAATAGCTAGCGTATTTATCTTCAAGCTGAGAATTAGCATTAAGTAAATAATCTACAACTGAAACTGACCTTAATGATGATAGCTCTCTGTTATGTTCTGCTGTACCGTTGCTGTCTGCATGTCCCTGTATACTTATAGCATCAATATTTTCTCTAACATCAGATTCATCCAAAACATTCTCAAAGGCTACAGCTAACTCGTCTAAAAGGTCTCTACCTTCATTTTTAATTTCAGCAGAGTTAAAATCAAAAACTAAGCCTTCATCAATTATTATATTACCATTATCTGCTATATAAACTAAATCTTGATCATTATCTCTATTTTTACTTAATTCTTCTTCTATTGAATCCTTTACCTTAGTTAAAACATCAAGTCTAAGTAATGCTATACCTTCTAGTTTACTCCTAAGTCTTCCTAGCTCTTGATTACTTTCAGCTATAATTTCCTTCTGGTCTTCTATTTTTTGTTCTGATAGTTTCAATGCATCTTCTCCACGCTCTACCTCTGCTCTAACCTTATCAATCTTATCTTCTAGAAGCTGTAGATTTTTTTCAGCTCTACTTATTTCAGAATTTGATTCTTCTAGTCTTTGCTGTGTATCTTGTAGTTGACCTAATGTATTATCTAGATGGTCTTGTGTATCCTCAAGTTGTTGCTTTGCATAATCTAAATTACTCCCTGTAACCATGTTTTGTACATATGCAAGAATCATGAGGAAAAATAAGATTAAGGCTATAGTAGATATCATATCCGTGAAGGAAGGCCAGAAATTTTGGGCTTCTCCATTCTTTTGAAACCTTCTCTTTCTTGCTTTCATATATTATCTCCCCTTTATCGTCAATTGGGTAGTAGTTTTCTATAGTTTATTGGCTAGTTTATCAATATTTTCACTTAATTCTTTAATTGTTTCATGACTCTTTGCAAAGTCTCTAGTGCTCCTTTTTAAGTCTTGCACTAAGTCAGCAAAGCTAATATCCATTCTTTCAATATTTGTTCTTAAATTATAGTTAAACTCTGTAAAGTCTCTTGTGTTCTCACTAAAAGTCTGCAATGACTTATCAAATTTTTCAACACTCTTGAGTAATCCTTCTGATGAGTTTTGATTATATGAGGTTACAGCTATTAACTGGTTACCTAAATTATCAAACACATCTTTAAGTCTCTCTTCCACTTTTTCAGCAAATTTATCTGCAAAATCTGTATTCATACCATTTGCTTGTCCAGATCCGGAGCTTACTCTTGCATATTTTAATGCTATATTGTTGTCTAAATACTCTTCTATTTTCACCATTACTGACTCTCTAGAGTCCTCAATACTAATAATAATATTGATTAGTGTTATTATTATTGATGAAGCTATACCAAATAAAGAAGTGATAAAGGCAACTGACATACCTTGTACTGAGCTAATTAGCTTTTGAACCAATGCATCAATACTGTTTAATACCTCTGTACTAGCACTTTCACTAAGGAAGTCTACTAAATCACCTATTGAAAGGGTAAGTCCATAAAATGTTCCTAATAATCCTAAAATGATCATTATTGACACTGAGCTTTTTACAAATCTTTCTCCTAAGCTCAATCCATTATGATATTCATGGAAATTCTTTTCAATTATTGCTTGAGTATTAACTTCATTAGGGTTTGATTGCGCTGCTGTTTTATAATCCTCTAATGACGAATTAAGTACTTCATAATTAAAAGATTCACTCTCTATATTTAATTCATTCTTTAAATCTTCTCCAATTCTCTTATATCTCTTTCTGATTGATAAGGTTGATATAAAAGAAGTTGCCATTATAGCTAATATTGCAACTATAATTATCTTAGCTGGTACCGATAAGCTTGTTAAAATCTCTACCAAAGTTAATTCCTCCTTTAAAGTTAAATTCATGGCTTGTCTCATATTAATTATACCATTTATCAATAATTTAAAACAAAAGTGAAACGAAAGATAATTTTTTTCGTTCCACTTTATCTTTTATTTAATCTTCATTTTTTCTCATGATTACAATATTTTTAGCAATAAATGTTACTTCGTCATGGTTACAAACTACCAATAATTCATCTCCTATATCTAATGAATCCATATCTCTATTCTTACCTTCAACATCTATAATACGTGTATCCTTTGTAGTATTTATCATTTTATTCTGTCCATCATCAGTTTTTATTACAATGACTTGCGAATCTTCATTAGTATATATCAAGTGACCAATATACCTAGTTTCTTGTTCAATCTTTTCTGCACTTAGGCTAACTATTACATTTCCTTCTAGCTCCATATTAACCTTATGTCCTAATCTAAGGTCATAAATCGCCTTATACTTGCCTTCAATTTTTATATCTGCTCCACTTGCTACTATATACTCGGTTTCTTTACCTTCATTATTAGTTATAGTAACTTTAGAAGTATTGGCAATTAAAATCGAGCTTAGAATTCCACTGGTCTGAGTTCTAACTACTTCTGCCACAACTTTAGTTACTTTGTTATACTCTGTATAGACCTTAATGTCATCACCTAGCTTTAAGTCAATAAATGGAATTTCCTTACCATTCCTAATAATTTGAGTGTTATCATCAAATTTAAATTCCTTTAGTGTATCATTATCATTTACGACTATTAAAGGTTGCCCTTCAAAGTCTACTCTTTGCAATATTCCATGGAAATTTTTATTTTTACTCTGAGCAACAATCTTAATTACCTCATCATCTGTAGTTTTTATGTCAACATAATCTCCTCTTTTAAGGTCATTAAAATCTACCTCATTTCCATTTAAAAGAACAATCATATCATCAGCACCATAGAATGCCATTTCTCCATCTCCACTTTCTGTGTCTATAATGACAAATGGCACCAATACATTGGCAAGAGATGTAATTTTACCTGTATATTGACCTTCAAAGCTTGTACCATTAATTGAAAGTACTTCATTATGCTCTGTTACTTCCGCCTCAACCACTACATCTTTAGTGATATCTAAAACATCTATCTCTTCTCCATCCAATACTGTATTTATATCTGATTTAGCTTGATATAATATTTCCTCTCCATTATCCCTTAGTATCTTTATATTTATAGTATCTTTAGTTTTCAAGGTTCCTGTTACTGTTCCAGTGATCTTAAATGTTTCTACTTCCTCTTCGTTAGAAGAATTATCTTCATCTTCACTAACATCCTCATCTTCCTCGTCTTGATTATTATCTATATCCTCATCTTCATCAGAATTTCTATCTCCATTATCACTGTCACCTTGCTGATTATCTTCTCCAAGTGAAATTTTTATATTATTTTCTTGTATGTAATCATAGGCTCTCGAAAGCATTGTTGCCATTACAGCTCTACTAACAGAGGATTCTGGATTAAACTTGCCTTCTTCATCCCCTTGTTTACTTACTATGCCATGATCCATCATAACCTCTATATATGCTTCTTGGTTTTTAGGAATTAATTCTACATCAGTGAAAGGAAGGAATACTAATTCTTTGTCATCAACCTCTTCTTGTAGATTCATGGCCCTAGCCAAGAATATGCATGCATCTACTTTAGTAATATATTCTGAAGATTTATCATCTAAAATTTGTTTCAAAGAACTTTTAGAAATAATTCCAGCAGATAGTGCGATAGCTACTGATTTTTTATCTTCATTAGATATGTTCATCTCTTCTAAAAAATCTTTATTATATTCAATGGCCTTGCTTGCTAACTCAACATCCACATCTATTAGCTTAGCAATAGCTACTATACCTTCTAATTCTCCTACTTTTTCATCAGGCTTAAAGGTAGCAAAATCCTCATCCCCTGTCATGATACCCAACTCATGCATTTTCTCTATATGTTCTTTAGCCCAGTGACCATCAGGTACATCTGTAAATCTCTGTGCTGCAAATACTGAAGACATAGTAGAAATCACCATAGTAATAACTAATAATACTGTGAACACTTTTGTCATTTTGTTACTTCTAAAATTCATCTTTTCCTCCTCCTTTAAGTTGTTTTATAATGATAGTTATTCTATATATTTTAAGTAAATCCTTCTATCATATCAAAAATAGTATTATCTTCCCAGTTAATCAATTTTTTTGCTGTTTATTTATATATATTTTCTAGAAGTTCTAAAAAATTATCATTTGTCATTCCATCTCCATCCATTTCCTTATAATTTACATAAAAAGTTTCATCATCAACATTAACCGTAAATTGTAATAATATCTCAACTAATTCATTATTGTAATAGCATTCCCCTTTAAATTCCACTACATCATAATCATCATCGGACTTAAAGTATTCCCAATTAGGATTATTGAAATAATTATCAAAAGCTTCTTCTATAGTTAGCTGTGGATATTGATAAAAATGTCCATCTTTTATAACTGATATGGCATCTTCATCCATGTTAGAAAAAGTAGTTGAACTGTCTATATTACTAAAATCTGATTCTTCTCCATTTTTAACAGCTGTAACCTTGAAATAAAGAGTAGTATCTGGAGCTATATCGTATATCTTCACGCAATAGTCTGAAAACCAATAGTATTCTTCCTTATTCCCTTCACTATCAGTATATGGTACATATGGTCCATTTGCAGATTCGCTTTCATATAAGTGATAATAATCTACTCCTTCAACCTTATCCCAGCTAAGCTGCATTTCATTATCAGAAATGGCCTCTGCCTTCAGGTTGGTTGGTCTTTGTATATCTTCAATAATCGCTACATTTAGAGTGGTAATAATTTCATCTGAACTTGTATATAATTGGACTTTTATTAAATCACCAGCCTCTCTACTGGGAAATACAAATAAAGGTTCTCCAAGATTAGCAATTTCATCTGTGTTTATCAAACTAAATTTATCTGCATTTGGATAGTCAACCTTACCCCTATTCTCTAAATCAATTGTGATTTTACTGCCAGCTATAAGATTCTCAAGGCTAACTACTACTTTATCCTTCTCATCTTGATATGGTTTAGTATCTTCAATAGACTTGTATGTCACATAGTTAAAACCATCCATTGTATAGCTTAAGTCGGTAAGATTGTATACTGTAGCATCAGATCCATCTAATTTAAACCAATTATTATTAATCTTCACATATATATTGGTTTTATCCTCTTGTGTCAATGCGTTATACATCACACTTAAATTGTCAGTATTATTGGCAAAATCTAAATCAAAGGCTTTTTCTCCAATAACTATTGTATTATTAGGCAGTTCCTTTACTGTTTTATTAGATTCTTTAGTCTCAGGGGTAGTAAACTCAATCTCTCCTGAAAGTATTTTTTCAATATTACTGTAAGAAAATAATGTGCTAGTACACCTTGGATAATCTAATGTATTCCAATTATGGTCTACTGACATTTGAGCATCAGTTAGATTAAAATAATCATGACTTATTTTATTAGGGTCTACAGTATCATTCCATGTTGCATCTAAATGATAGTAATTATTCTGGATTTTAACTATATTCCAAGCATGAGGCTCTCCTAATCCTGTTCCCGTAACAAAATAACTTTCAATATCTACCATATCTAGAAGCTTATGCATTGCCTTAGCATAACTAGAGCATACGCCCTTACCTTTTATTAGAACTCCGTAAGCCGTATGTTCATCCTCTGGTAAAATAACATCTTTTTCATAGTCTGTATTATAAACTGTATTGTTTATAACATAATCATGTAAAGCCAATTCTTTTTGAAAATCATTCATATCAGGCTTAATAACGGTTTCAATTATAAATTTCGCCTTCTTATCAACAGCGGCTCTCATCTCTTCCATTTTTTCTTTAGAATAGCTATAATTCATATATATCTCTAAGAGCTTATCTTTACCTTCTCCATACATTGTATTAGACCAGCTCAGAATTCCATAATCTAGGTCAGGAACTTCACTTAAAATTGTATAAATTGCATCATCTAAATTAAATATTTCATCATTATAGTCCTTAACTTTAATTAACATCTTGTCATCAAAATTGTTTAGTCCTTTCACAATAGCCTCTTTAAACTCAATGTAATCATTAGTGTCAGTCATCTTATCCAGATCTTCTTCTGAGCCACGGTATCTAAAATATATATCTATGACTCTATACTTCTGATATGTATAATAACTTCTCATACTTATTGACGCTCCGCCATAGTTATAATCAATTTCAGGGTTTTGCATCACTACTTCATTAATTGCATTTTCAAAATCAAATTTATTATCATCATAATTATTTACTTTAATGCTTATTTTTTCTTTAAAGGACTGCATTGCTTCCTTAACTGCATCTAAAAACTCATTTTGAGAGTCTATAGCTACATCGTATTTTTCTTCTGCATTTACTAACTGCGGAGTGAAAAAACTCACAGTTATCATAAGTATTAATAAAATGGAAAATATTCTTTTATTCATATTACCCTCCCTGTTTTTAGATCTATTACCCATTAATTATAACTTTTACCTTTATTCTATACTATCATATTTCTATTAAATGTCTCTAACTCCTTCTATGTTTTAAATAAATATAGCAATGGACATTCACCATTGCTATATTCTATATTGACGAACTAACTATTACTATCTATGATTACTAAATTCAATAATATATACCCCTTGATTATATGACGTATTCTTTATTTCTTTTGTTCCATTTTCTGCATTTATATTATTAATTATGACTCTTCAGTAAATATATTCATAATTATTCTACTGAACAATTTTACATTTTCTCATACTTGGAAACAATTTATATAAATATACAAATTGAATAAAAGTAACATATTTGATAAAATTGAAAAGGACTTTTAAATTAATACTACGTAGGTTAATAGCAGTAATCAAGGAGGTGATTAGTCTGGTTTTTTCAAGCTTAACTTTTTTATATTTATTTTTACCCCTTAGCTTAATTCTATATTTCTCCATAAAGAATATTAAGTATAAGAATTATATTCTAATATTCATATCTCTAACTTTTTATGCATGGGGTGAGCCTGTATGGGTTTCTCTACTTCTTTTTAGTAGCTTTGTAGATTATTTTCATGGATTAATAGCCGAGAAACATAGAGATAATTGGAAAGGTAAGGGTGCCGTTATTTCCTCTTTGATAGTTAATTTAGGATTACTTGGCTTCTTTAAGTACTCTGGGTTCATCATGGATAATTTTAATATGCTGACTAATCTAAATATAGAAACTCATGCCTTCAATCTACCTATTGGCATTTCTTTCTATACATTCCAGACTATATCCTATGTGATTGATGTTTATAGGGATAAAATACCAGCTCAAAGGTCTCCTTTTAAACTGCTCCTCTATGTGTCAATGTTCCCTCAATTGATTGCAGGGCCAATAGTTAGATATACAGATATAGCTAAACAAATAGACAATAGAAAGATTACTTCTCGCTCCTTTAGTAAAGGCATTAATAGATTTATAATAGGACTATCTAAAAAAGTTATTATTGCAAATATAGCTGGCGAGCTAAGTGACAAATTCCTAGGTGGAACCATGATGGAATATACCGTGGCAGGAGCTTGGTTTGGTATATTTATGTTTGCAATCCAAATATACTTTGATTTCTCAGGTTACTCAGATATGGCTATTGGATTAGGAAAGATCTTAGGCTTTGATTATAAAGAGAACTTCAATTATCCATATATTTCAAAATCGGCTTCTGAGTTTTGGAGAAGATGGCATATATCTCTTGGTAGTTTCTTTAGAGACTATGTCTATATACCTCTAGGCGGGAATAGAAAACATTATATTAGAAATCTACTCATTGTGTGGTTTTTAACAGGTTTATGGCATGGCGCCAGTTGGAATTTCGTATTATGGGGATTATATTTTGGTATCCTGATATTTATCGAGAGAGTATTCCTATCAAATCTACTTAATAAATTACCAAAGATTTTTTCAATCTTCTATTTCGTCATAATAGTTTTAGTCGGATGGGTATTCTTCTATTTTACAAATTTAAGTGATGCTTTAAATATATTAAAAATTATGTTTGGCTTAGGTAATTTT
Source organism: Sporosalibacterium faouarense (assembly GCF_016765695.1). Classification (GTDB taxonomy): domain Bacteria; phylum Bacillota; class Clostridia; order Tissierellales; family VENL01; genus Sporosalibacterium; species Sporosalibacterium faouarense. The sequence continues at coordinate 16,374 of NZ_JAETGO010000015.1, forward strand.
GATTTGATAAATCTTGAAACGAAAATTTACATCATGAACAACTTGTATTTCGCCATTATAGCTATAGTACTAAGTACTCCTATAATTAAAAACCTAGTCAAAAGCTTTGCAATTTATGTTAAGAATTCGGATACTCTTAACTTTGATCCTAGTTATATAAGAACAATTGTAAATGCTGGATTGTTACTTTTGTCAACAGCTTTGTTGGTAGGACAGACCTATAATCCATTTTTATATTTTAGATTCTAAAGGGTGATATTATGAAAGCAAATAGATTAAATATTGTGGTATTTATTATAATAATCTTTTCATTATCAATTGTTAATATTCTAAACCCTCATAAGCCCAAAATCTCAGAAATTGAGCGTAGGGTTTTAAAACCGATGCCAGAGTTCTCCTTTCAAGCTTTGAGAGAAGGCCTATTTTTAAAAGAATATGATGAACATTTTGCAGATACTTTTATTTTTCGAGAATCATTTGTAAAGCTTAGCAAAACTGTCAATACCTATCGTGGTGTCAAAAGCGATGACAATATAAAGCTTATTACTAATTATGGGGATAATATTGCTCAAATTGATAATTTAGATAAAATTGATGTGAATGCTGAAAATGAAGACCCTGTTACGATTCTCTTTAAAGATAATAGAGCTTTAACATTGCATAAATTCTATCCAGAAAAAGCACAGAATTATGCTAATGCAATAAATAAGTTTAGAAATAAGTTAAATGATGGCGTAAGAGTATACTCTTTACTCGTCCCTGACCAGATTGAATTTATTAAAGATGAAAAATATAAAAGTCTATCTGATCCACAAGATTTTACTTTAGAGTATGTTAATATGCAACTCAAAGATAATGTTGAGTTTATAAACATATATGACAGTTTAAAAAATAACAGTGATAAATATTTATATTTTAAAACTGATCATCATTGGACGGATCTGGGTGCTTACTACGGTTATACTGGATTTATAAAACAGCTAGGCGAAACTCCCGTTGATTTAAGTATGTATAAAGTAATTAACATAGATAATTTCTTAGGAACGCGATACGCTTTAAATGAAGAGCTTGCTTCTAATCCTGATACTGTTCAAGTATTTATGCATAAGGATTTAGATAAGTATCAATATTCAGTTTACAACATGGAGACTAATAACTATGAATCTGCGGATTTATTTGATATGAGCTTTGAAGATGGTGAAAAGGGGAGTAAGTATGGGATATTCCTTGGTGGAGATAGACCTTTAGCAAAAATAATTTCATCCAACAAGAACGGTAGAAAGATTCTTATTATAAAAGATTCCTACGGTAATGCTTTTACACCATTTCTAATTCCTCATTTTGAAGAAATATATGTAGTAGACCCTAGACATTTTGATATGGATATATTCAATTTGATTGAGAAAAACAATATCGGAGAGGTATTATTCTTAAATACAATTCATGTAACAAGTAAAAATGGATATTCTAAGGTTTTAGAAAATTTAAGTAAATAACATGATTTTCAATTAAAGCTCGAGATAATCTCGAGCTTTAATTCTAGTGAATTCGATGAATAGAAAGATCACCTTACATGACAATTTCTTAAATATGGATATAATAGTAATATATACTTAATGAGATTGCATGGAAAATTTAAAGTAAAATTATATTTAATTTGCAAATAAGAAAATTGCATATTAAAATTTTATAGAATAAATAAAGGAGGTACCTAATTTGAGTGTTTATTGGAAGATTTTTTTAGCATTTTTAAGACCAGGACTCTTTGGTTTTGGTGGCGGTCCTGCCTTCTTACCTCTTATCCAAGAGGAGGTAGTAGAGAGATACCAGTGGCTGTCTGTACAAGAATTCACAGATGCTATAGCCTTAGCAAATACATTGCCAGGCCCTCTAGCTACAAAAATGGCTACTTTAGTTGGTTTTAAAGTTGGTGGATTATTGGGATCACTGATAGGACTATTAGCTATGCTTATACCTTCAACCGTAGCAATATTACTTTTAGCTAAGGTATATTTAAGCTTCAAAGATAAACCGTGGATGCAAGGAATGATGAGAGGTGTTAGACCTGTTGTCGTTGCTCTTATAGCATATGTAGTTTGGACTATGTCTCAAAAGTCCTTTCCTAATATTCAGACTGGAATTATTGCAGCAATAGCAGCTGTAGCTATCTTCTTTTTCAATGTTCACCCTATTATCTTAATTGTTGCCGCTCTTACCTATGGTGCAATATTCTTAGGGTAAAGCTTTAATATTTACATAATAGAATTATCATCTTTTATCATGTTAAGTCTTAAACAATATTACTTATACTCATAAAGATTATTAATGTGACACTTAACATGATATTAGATGACAACAAAAAACTCCTTCAAACATTATGTTTTCCAGAGTTTCTTAATCCTTATCATATTGCTTTATATTTAAGCTTATCAAGTTAACTTTCCCCTTTTCCTTTATTATCTTTTCCCTAGTTAGCTTCCTCTATATGATTCAAATTCTTCAACATTTATGGGGAGTGAAAATTTCTTCTTTCAATTAAGAACTCTAATATATTATCTCATCCTTAATTCCTGTTTTTTATATTCATCTAGTCCTTTGTCTACATTCTTATTAAATATAGGTTTAGTATCCATAATATTTTCAAACATATCTATAACCTCCTTAATTCTAACTTCTTATATTCTTCGTATCCATCTTTCCTCTTATTAAATATTCTTTCCATTTTATTGATTTGATCGAACAACATTATTATTCCCTCCCTAATTATAATTTTTCATGGAATTTATAGCCACTATTATTCAAGTTAAATCTCTATGTGAATGCAAGTAAATATTTAATTATTTATTTGTTGTTCTTAATATATTTAATTTATTAATTAAATTATTTAATATTCCTTTGTAATTACATTATATGGTTAGTAGTATCTAATGTCAACCTTTTTTATTGATTTATTTAATGTTTTTATTAATAATTTTAATTATATATTTGATTTTAATTATTTTGACCTAAATTAATTAATAATATTTAAAAATATAAATAAATATTTTATTTGTATTATGTTTTGTCCCACAATATGCCAAATCATATAAATAGCAATTAGATATGACGACAAATTTCTTCAAAAAGTGTATAATAAAGTAAAATATAAAAATATTTACGGGGGTATATGTTAAATGAAGAAAATTTTGGTTATTATATTGATGGTTGCAATAGTACTGCCAGTTGTAGCATTTGGAGATGGAGAAATAACCGACATAAGTCAACACTGGGCTAAATCATACATAAGAGAACTAATTAACAAAGGGATTATAGATGGTTATCCCGACGGAACATTTAAACCTAACCAGTCCATACAAAGGGATTCATATATCAAACTTGTAGTTACAGCTCTTGGATATAGTCCAGGGAACGCAGAAGGCTATTGGGCTACTAATTATATCAATAAAGCTATGGACCTTGGACTTATAGAATCAGATGAATTCGATAAATATAACGTACCAATTAACAGGGAAGAAATGGCTAAGATAATAACTAATGCCACTTACTTAAATGAAGAAAAAAATGAGAACATTAATATTACAGAGATTAAAAAGCTTATAAAAGACTATAATTCAATATCAGATTATTACAAAGAATCAGTAATAGATTCATATGTACTAGGTCTTATTACAGGTAAAGATGGGGGATTCTTTGACCCTCAAGGCACTGCCACAAGGGCAGAAGCTTCAACGGTAATAACAAGGTTATTAGACCCTGACATAAGGCAAATACCTGAAGGTATAGAAATAACCAAACCTGATAAAGACACAGAAGATATAAAGCTATCTGATTTACTTCATAAGGAACATACTAATGAAGATGGTGTGGATATGTACTGGTGGCACTTCTATGAAAGTGCTGTAGATTTAGAAACTGGACTTTTTAAAGAAGATTATAAAGATTACTCAGAAAAAACCAATGGATTAAACCACTTTAGGATTAAAGAAGATGCTGAATATATGCTAGAATATGACGGTAAGTTTTGGAATGAAACTGAACCAAACTTTATGGAGCTAAAGGAGGATAATATTCCTGATTTCAGTAAAAGAGTAAATAACCTATTATCCTTCTTTGTAGATAATGCAGTTGAAAAGGACAAATATATTGATGTTCGGGGAGAATCGGAAGATGGGAAGGAATTAAAATATATAAGACTGGCTTTCCATAGAAATGCTGTAGGTGCATTAAATGATGAATATATTGGATATTACTTTTTCCCAAATTATGAAGATGTGTCATACGGAGATTATAAGGTGAATGATAACTTATCTAAAAAAGCCTTTATGATGATTTCGGTAATTGATTTAATGCCCGATGAATATGATGAAAGGTTCTATCAAGATGAATATAAGGAAATGTTACATGAAAGTCTTGTTGTATGTTTTGGCGAAGAAAAGGGTAAGGAACTATTTGAATTTATGTTCGAAGAATATGTAGAATGGGTATGGGGCAGAAGTGCCTATAAAGATTACGGAAAGACATATCATGTAGCAGGCTATAGAATTGATGTACCTAAGAATCCATACAATCGCTTAGAATTCTATTTTTCATTAGAATAAATTAGAAGTATTAAGGTTGGTGAACTAAATGAAAAGAAGTATATCTATTATATTATCAGCTATATTAATATTATCAATGGTTACACCTATGATTGAACTTGTTAATGCAGAATCCCTAGACCCTATGGGAAGTCATGAGGACTTTTTGACATATATCACTGATGTATTGGGTAAAAAAGCATATATAAACCATTACGGAAGGAAGCTAGATGCAAGTTGGAACTCATATAAAAATTATCAAGGACAACTGGACTATGGTGAGCTAATTTATGGCTCTCCTGAGCATGTTGTAGGATATGAACCTTCTGGTATGCCTTCTCAGGCTGAGAAGAATGGAGAATGGAGATACTTAGGTTTTAGTTATGAAGGTGAAATTGTAGCAAATGAAAAATTTCCCCATGACAGTTCAACTGGAACAGACCCTCGGACTTGGTTATCAAGATTTACTAATGTATCAGGGGCTAATAAAACTTGGAATAGTTCTTTGCTCACCTCACGTCAAAAAGGTTATATGACTGTAGCTAATTTAAGGGGTCATGGCTTGAATAATGGTGGTGACTGGGGTAATGAGAATAACTGGAATGTAGAGAGATTAAATGAAGGGTATGGATTTAATGACAATGGAAGTCTTTCCAGTTATTCAAAAACATACCTACAAACCCATGCAACATGGAAAACAGGCTTTTCTGTCCGTACCAATATGGGAAAATACTATCAGGTATGGTATGGTGATGGTTTTGGTGGAGATTTAGAATTAACAGGAGATTTAGAGTCAAAGGATCAAGTAGTTATATACCCTAATGATAGTCAAGGTACTTTAGATGTTAATTTTACTGGACAAGCTATTTTAGGTAATGAGTGGTTAGTTGTACAGGATATAGCAGAATTAAAAGTCGAACTTTATAATAAGAAAAAAGTCGAGGAAGAAACTACAACTCTTTCAGTAAGTGACCAATTAAATTTTAAAAGGTCAGATTATGGAGTAGGAGAACATGATGTTGAGATATTCGGTACCGTTACTATTGAATCGGTTTATGGAGATAAATATAGCGAAAAGATAAAAAAGGATATTAAAGTAATCGTCAAGGAACCATACTATCCTGAAGATTATGGCGACTCACAATCTGGTCATGAGCCAGATCCCGATCCAGTACCTGAGGTACCAAGTCCTGTTCTTGAAATGACCGATTCTGTAACCCCTATTTCTAAAGAGTGGAAGGGCAATGATATAAACGCCCATGTAGACGTTGCAAGCGAAGTATTTAATGTAAACCCTAATGATGTTGAAAGTTTCACTATATCGGTCAATGATGAAACAATGCCTGCATCAAAGGTTATAAAGCTTAATAACAGATTTGACTTTACTATTGACTGTAGTGCCTTTGATGAAAATGAAACTTTAGAATCAATGGAAAAGAAATGGAATGTAAAAACCAAAGTAGTTCTAAAAGATGGAGAAACATTAACAAAAGAAGATTTATTAAGGACCACAATAGTTAGGGGTGTTAAGCCTCCAATTGTAAGAATACGTGCAAATGATAAAGTAAAATTAGGAGATACAATAGATATATTCGGAAGTGCTACATCTCCTTCAGGGTTAGATATTAGTAAATACTATTGGGAAATAGATTCTGACTATAAGCCTGAATATAACGATACAAAATGGATTAACGACTATGAATTTCAATCGGAAGGAATTAAGACAATAGAATTAATAGCTGAGGATCAGTTAGGCAACCAAGGTCATGGAGAAAAGGAAGTAGAAGTACTTCCCCCTACAGTCGATGGGAGAATGAATATAAAAGGAGTTTTTAAACCCTATAGAAAAATAAGTGTTGATAATATTGGAAGTGATTCACCTGAGAAATATCCTATAGTAGAAAGCTTAACCGATTGGACCATTGAAACTTCAAATGGGCTTTTAGATACTGATTTGCACTCTAATCCTTTGGGCATAGATGGACATAGTAATTTTGACTTTATATCTAAGAAAACTGGAACTGTAGATTTAAAGTTATACCAAGAAAACACTTTAGGCTATAACGATACTGTGAGAAAGATAATTGATATACAACCCGATGAAGAACCAGTTGCAGATTTCACTTCCCTTGGAGTAATATACAGAAATCCTTCTGAAAGTGGTAAAGCAACTATAAATGTCTTTAACAAGTCATATTCTCCTGATAATGACAAAATAGGAAATATAAAAGTGTATTATCAATATGATTCTAACAATGATGGTAATTTTTTAGATGAAGATACGAAATTAGCTTACACAGGTTTACCTAAGGAGCTAATAGAAATTGATGTATTTGAGGTTGGCAAGTATAAAATATATATGGAAGTCACAGAAACATATGAAACATTAGCAGGATATGAAGATATTGCAGTATATAAAAATGATAATACAAGTGATAAACCCTTAGAAGAGTGTATAGTTGAAGTTGATAACATAGCTCCTTCTATGAATTTAGATATATCCAAAAAAAGTGAACCCCTAGATTTACATTTTCAACTGGCAAATTATAATATGACAAAAGCAGAATTAGAGAGCTATATAGAAAACAATATAAAACCTCAATTAGAGTCAAAGGGCTTTGTTATTAATAGCTATAATATAATTGATGAAGCTATAAAACAAGTTGCTATTTCTGAAAAAAGCAATCGAACCTATAATGATAAATATAATAGGACTACTGGTCCGATGAGAGGTTATGAATATCGTAATGGAGTTAGAATAGATAATTTATATAGAGAACCGAAAATTCCAAATGAAAATATATACTTTATGAATAATGAAGATCATGGAGTAGATATAGTAAATTTAGAAACTCTGAAAACAAAAACATTTTCATCACAGGATGGTGACTTTCGCGCTGACGATATCGAGGAAATAATATATATAAAATCAAACCCTAATAAGTTCTTTTATAGGGGATGGAATGACGAAGTAGACAGATATTATCATTATTATTATGATAAAGAAACTGGAAGAGCATCTTCTGAGCCAGCACCGATTTATGTTCCTGAAGGTAGTAACAAGTATTATTATTATTTCGATAACTATGTAGCTAAATTCTCTAATCGCTATTCAAGCTATTTTGATGACTATACTACATCTTTAGAGGTACATAATTTATATACAGGTGAAGAAATAATAGACCGTATAGATATAGATATATCCAGTAGTAAAAAAGACAAATATGATTATGATATCAGTTATGAGGAAGGTGTTCTTTTAATCGAGGATGATTATGACGGTAATGAAATAGAAAGATTTGAAATTCCAAAGGATACTTCTTTTGAAAAGGTAGAACTAGAAGAAGGAACCTATAAACGTGTAAATGATATATTCTATATTGGAGGAGACAATTATAGTTATGGAGATGAAAAAATAGTCCAATACAAAACAGAAGAAGATGATTCACCTGAGTATGAAAGAAATCTAAAAAAATATGAAAAACTATATATTATGGATCATTTAATGAACGAAGATATTGAAATTTTCGATTACATGTCTTACCATAGTATTTATTACGATGATGAAAAAGATACGAGTAAATTTAATGGATATTCCTATTATATAGCATGGATATATCCTGAACCTAAGACCAATAAGTTTACTATAGGCTATAATCTTGATAGAGATTATCACCGTACAGTTTTAGTAAATGGACATAGAATAGGAGATCAATATACTTACGATAAAATGTATTTAGAGGTCTACAGATTAACAGATAACGTAAGTAAATATATAAATCAAGTAGAAACAGAGAACAAATCAGTATACATCTTATTAGATAATGACTTGACCCTATATAGCAGAAGACCTAATTATAAAGATACTCTTGCTGAAAGCACATTAAGTAAAGATATCCCTATAATAGCTGTCAGTAATTCCAACGCTATTGATGAAGAAATAGGACTAAATGATGGTAAGTCAATAAATGCTCTTAATGATTTAGCAACACAAATTATTGATACAGTTGAAGATAAGTCAACTAAAGTAAATTCAAATGAAATATATATCACTAACGAAGGAGAAGTAACCTTTGAAAACTTTTATTGGGATTATGAAAATGACCCTATGTTTTCAGCAGGATACACATTAACCCATATTGATCCATATTACTTTGAAAATTCAAATGGTATATATGCTGACAGTGGAATAACAAAAGCTCTAAATGAAAAGGATGCACTAACTCTAGATAAGGTTGGGTTATATGATTTAGAGCCAAAGGTAAGGGATAATCCAAAAGACGATGACAGATTTGGTAACTATAGAAAGTGGTCGGAAGATGATATGAACTACAGAATTATAGTTCATAGAAAGCCCATAGCTGATTTCACTATTGAACTTTATGAAGAAGGATTGTATTATGAAGACTTATCCTACGATTTAGATCATGAATCCCAACCAAACAAGGGTATAACCGAATGGGAATGGAAGTGGAAGAAAAATGATAGAAACTGGAATATGGGATTATTAGATGATTCAGATGTAGAAGATGATTCTGTATATATGATTAGCTTAAAAGTCAAGGATGAGGAAGGAGTGTGGAGTGATCCTGCCTTTAAAAAGATAGAAACACCTAAAGCCTTACCACCTATGCCATTGAAGCTAAGTGCTAAACTAAGGGCTAAAAATAGCAGATATTCAACAAGTTCTATTCCAGCAAGTGAAATTTTAGAACTATATAATATTGAAACTATTTACGCAAATCCCCATATGTTAGAAGTGGCATTGTATAGTAGTGATGGCAACACAAGATTATTACCAATGAAAACTATAAATTACTATACAGGGACTAAAAATGACGATACTATAGATTGGGATAATATAGACTATGAAATACCATCAACCTTTTCTGATGGTCTATATATTCTAAAAATAAAAGCTATTGATACAAGTGACCCTACCAAAATAGATGAAAAAAGCTTTAACGTAACGGTAAATACACCTTTAAAAATTAATGCAACTATTTCCCCTAATTATCCAACAGGAATTCCAGCCAGCGAAGACATTGAAGTGACCGTTGATGTTGAAACGCCTATCAATATAACAAGTGTTAAAGCTAAATTGGAGGGTGAAAGCGAAACAATATTAAATCATATAGATAGTTCAGGAGACATTGAAACGTACAACAATACATTAACAATTCCTTCAGTGAAACCTGATAAAAATTACTATGAGATAGAAATAATTGCAGAAATTGAGAACGGGAATACAGCAATAGATATTAAAAGGATAAATGTGAGTACTCCTGTAAATCTGTCGATAACCAAAATGCCTACCGAGTTTATGACTGAAGAAGAAAATGTCATCGAAGCTAAAACCTCAAAATATGCCGATGAAGTAATCATAACATTATATAAAAATACTCCATATGAAACAACAGACTATATGTCCCTTAAGACTAGTGATAAAAAAAGGATTTGGATTTATTCCTATGTTCCATTAAGCGATATTCCGGATGACAATTATATAGCAGAGTTTACAGCATCTACACCAAATGGCAATTCAGAAACCTTGACTAAAAACTATAAGAGCTTAAGCTTGAAACTGGAAAATCTAAGAATAACCAAAATAGCAGATTTTAACTGGCAAGATAATTTTGAAAAAACAAATGGAACTCCTACAACACTACAAGAAGAAGGCATACATACTAAAGATTTTCCAGTTTACAGAAACGATAAACATAAATGGATAAAGCTAGGTTATAGGGTCTATTTTGAAATAGATTCTACTGGCTTGCATAAGTCAGAGGATCAAATTCACGTAGATATTGATTATTATGCTTTGGATAATAAGAATCACTTTCATTCAGTGGATATATATGTCCCCAATGAAGAGTTTAATTATAAACTTCTTCAAAATAGCGACTATTCAAATGTTTCTAAAGCTTTTTCACTAAATGGCTTAAACAAAAGAAATTCAGAAGTCGAACCAATGAACGATAATAAGAACACATGGGATTTCAATATTTACTTACCCCCAACAGCAAAAATAGTAAAACAAGGAGAAGACCTTGACTTGATTAATGACAATACATTCAATAATATGTTGTTAGTAGTAATAAATATCACTGCCGAAAAAAACACAGGAGCAACTTATGATTATACATTGAAAGAAACAGATTGGGCAACTGATGACGGAAGTATCTACGGGTCTAATCTTCCAACTAATTTGGATTTTAAAAAAGGTATAAATCATGGACAAGTATTCTTTTATGATTTGAATGAAACTTTACTAGATGATGTGAATATACAGCAAGAGTGGTGACATGAAAGAAAGTTCAACTACTCACTTTATAATATTACTTCAAATAGCAAAAGCTCTCCACATATAAAGGAGAGCTTTTTATGCTATATAAACTTTATTCATCTCTACTTATATTGATATTTATTTATAACTTTCCGTCATCTTCTCCAACATCTCCAAGAACATACCTATACATTTTCGTCGATATTCTATAATTATTGTCAATGAGTATATCTAGACATTTCTTCAACGAGTCGACTCTTCCTAATATTTTAGCAATTTTCAATAAACCTATTAATCCAGTAGGCTCTAAAAGAATTTGTTCAGCTAGTCTTCTAACCGACCTATCATCAATTAATAAGTAGTCAACTTCTAGTTCTCTCGCACCTGCAATAACCTCTAATTCTCCCCTATGGAGTCTTCCTAAAAAAACGATTAACAAACAACTCATCTTGTACAGCATACACCTTAATCTTACCCTCATTAACTGCTCGTTCTAACTCACTCTTACCCACTCTATTTCGACCTTCTTTAACAACTTCTTTATAAACAGTTTGCGGAATAATTACTTCAGTGAACTACTTAATATACTTACAAAATTATAGCAGAACACTTAACTCTATTTATGTTACAAAATCCATGTTTTGCGACATTAGAAGAAAATACCTTTCATTTTCATAAACAAAAAAGACAACAGAAATTTTCTTCCATTGCCTTTCATTCTTATCTAAAATTCAATAAATCAAATTACTAGAATCTGTAGTTTCAACAGAACCAATTACGATATCTATTACCTCTTCCAAGATATCCACAGGAGCTTTTTCCAAATAAGAGGAATTTCTCGCTATAATATCTAAAGATTTAGCTTGCTCGCACATAATTACGCCATTTGTTTTAGTTCTTTCATCCAAATTCACATGAAGAGGAAACCCTCTATCAGTATTTGTAATTGGACAGACAATGGCCATTTTTGTAAACCGATTAAAAGTACCGTTACTAACTACAAAAGCCGGCCTACTTCCCTTCTGCTCATGGCCAGTCTGAGGATCAAATTCAAGAAGAATTATATCTCCCTGTCTTGGTATATAGTTCATCATAACACCTCATTACCCTTTGTCTTTCCAACGTCCCATTCTTTACATTTATATTCCCCTTGATATTCTGCTATTCTTTCTTCCAATGTTTTATGTTTTTTAATAGGAATGATAATTAAATTTCCATCCTGAACTTTAATTTCAACCTCAGAATTTTCTTTCATCTCCACGGATTCAAGTAGAGACTTAGGAAGTCTGACAGCATGACTATTTCCCCACTTTTGAATTTTTGTATACACAACATCACCCCTCTCATTAAGTATATACATCGTATATACAAATGTCAATATATGTTTTTCAAGCTAAAGAAAATCCATATATTCTACATATGTATAATAGTATAATATATGGACCCATCTCCTTTATTTATCAGATCGCTTATTTAAAATTTCTATTAATTGTTCTCCCTCTTTTACAGCTTCATCAAAAACATCATTGTGCCTATCTACAATATTAGCTCGAGCAAATTTAGGAAGCTTTGTGTCCTTTCGCAATCCTTTAACTTTGTTACTTTGCCTATTCTTCTTTAGTACTAGCTTAGTCTTCCCCATTCGAAAGCCTCCTTCTTTCCAATCCATAAATATTATATTTTAAAAAAGAGGATATTATACAAATTATTGTTAAAAAATAAAATAACTAGGGAATCCCTAGTCATTAGTTAACTTGATACTGACATTGCCTTTATCAGTTCCTTACCTTCTTTTATAGCTTCATCGAAGATATCGTTGTGTCTATCTACAACCCTGGCGTGAGCAAACTTTGGAAGTTTATAATCATCACTACACTTATTTTTTCCTTTGCATCCTTTTTGCGATTTCTTCAAAGATAGCTTAGTTTTCATACATTCACGCTCCTCCATACATTCCAATTATATCATTTTTTTCCAGTATAATCAATTTAAAAGATTTTACAATCTGTCAGTTCTCGGCAACATCCATTAATCTATTCTCTAAATTATCAAGAAAGGATAATATCAAGAAAGCATCTTCATCAGCTAAAATAACTTGACTCGAAACTTGTACCTCAATTATTATATCCCCCAAAAAGCATGAGCTAACCAAAAGTATTAGTTTATTTTTATCTTTGCCCACGAATTCTTTACTCGTTAGCAAAAAACTTGAATGTTGTTTTATGAGTCTGTCAAAAGTTTTTAAACCATCACCACATAAACCCTGTTTTAAGCTTAATAAGTTTTGTTCCGAATATTTGCTTACAGTTATAATAGGTGCTATATTTTGGAAGTTATAATATAATTCGATAGCTTCAATTAATATATCTTCATGATATACATCTTTTCCTTCTTCAAGATCCATCTCAATCAAATCCACAATCTCATCTAGCTTTCCAACAGTATCTAATGAAGCCTTTATTTTTTCTTGATACATCTTGACATGAGTTTTATGCATATTAACTTGTTTTCTTACAACAGTTTCTGTACTCCATTCTGCCGAAAAGTTTTTACCACCAATTTTCTTTATAGGATAGGCCGAGATCAACAATACATCTAATGTTATAGCAATAATCATAAAAACTGCACCATAAAGTAAGACAGGCCAATATTGTTCCGATATCCCTATCTTTCTAATGAAACTAGCATCTTCTATTCCAGGCTTTTCTATATTCATAAATAATATAAATCCTATTAGAATCAGAGAATAATAAATTCTTTTCTCAGTCTTCATATTTCTCGGGTCATTAAGTTCTTTAAATTTAAAAGAAAGTATAGTGTATATTATAAATCCAATTGGTATTATCAAGAATCCCCAACCCATAAAACCCCTCCAATAATTCTCCCTTTTACCCTAGACTACACTACCTTTTTTCATCTACCATATTTTATAGTATTCTATATATATTTTACAATTCCTTCAATTTATTTACCATTTTTTATATCAAAGAGACCAATAGAATAAACTATCCATTGGTCCTCTAATATATCTAACATAAAATTTAGTTTCCTGTCATTTATCTCTTGCAAATCATTTTTTAGTCATTTCTTATTTTAAAAAACTTACAAAGGACATTTCCTTCTCTATCAAATAATGTTCCTTTGTCACTTATAAAGTCTTCTCTAAATATCCATTCCCCATCTTTCTCTTCTTCTGCTTTGATGTTTACTAATCTCAGTATATCTTGTTTACCAGGGCTCAGTAAAGATTTTTCTTCTATATAATATTCTAGCTTACTATTTCTATCTACAACCTTGCACCCAGATAAGTCTTGTACTTTTTGAGAACCATTATATAAAGCAATAAATTTATTATCAAAGTCAATTTGTCTAATCAAAACACCTGATATCTCTCTATTTTCCACCTCATAATTTTCACCATCTATTGTAATTACGATATTTCCACTATCATATGTATCATATATTTCTACATCTCTATCTTTTAATCTATTAATAACATCAATCTTGGAGCTATTTAATTCATCTGAGTCTACAAAACCCCCATCTTCTATATCATAGGCTAATCCCGAACTTATTATTGCAACCTCTGGTTTTGTGACATCGAGAAACTCACCGCTAGTAGAAGTGTTCAAACCATGATTTGCCACTTTTAAAACATCAATATCACTAAACTTATCTAAATTTCTTAATTCAGTTTTTTCTTCCATATCTCCAGTCAACAAAACTTTCACGCTATTATGTTCAAGCATAGTTATCACACTATTATTATTTATATTCGGGTCACTACCTCCCGTTTCAATTATATGAAAATATACTCCGTTACCTAAATCAAAGGTGAGATCATCATCTTCCATAAACCTTGTGACCTTTAACCCACTAACAAAGGGAAAATAATCTTCCCTCACCTCTCTAATATTTTTAGTTCCTGAATGAATAAAAGTTTCAACTCCAATGTCATTTAATGCATCTTCTAATCCTCCAACATGATTTTCGTCTGGATGAGTAGTTATTAAAATCTCTATATCATCAGTATCTAAACTTTCTAAATAATTAGCGACTACCTTTCCAGACTCCTTATTTCCTACATCAATTAAAATATCATAATCTCCATAGTCGATAAATATAGAATCTCCATTACCAACATCAATAAAATGAACTGATAATTCATTTTTACTGGATATGATTAATTCACGTTCTGATTCATCCCATAATACCTTAGCCCCTAATCCATCACTTAAAAAACTTACAGGAACTACCAACAAATCACTTCTTCTATATACTGCTCTATTCAGTATCAACTTTTCATCATTAATATATGTGGATCTACTTGATTCAATAAGCTTTACCTCTATATTATTTTTAGTACCCAAAATAATTTTTCCATCTTCTTTAGTTTCTACCTTAAAACCCATAGCTTCAAGGGTTTGTACCAAAGGGACAACCAGTTCACCATTTATAATATAGGGCTGTACTTCATACTGAATTTCTCTTCCGTCTATTTCTACTTTTGATAATCTAACAGCTTCCCCTATAGATGGAACATTAAAAATGAGGATAGCTATTATACAAAGCAAGAAAAATTTCTTCACGATAATTTCCTCCTTTTACCACTTTATATAATATATGCTATCCTCATTGCAAATTATTAATACATTAATCTTTATTTATATACTAAAGCCTTTCATCAACGTGTCAATAACCACTTCTAAGTCCACTTCATTATACTTTAATTTTTCAATATATATCTTCTTAACACTATACTGATTCATTGTACCAAGAAGACTAGCCGTAGCAACTTCTAAGTTTAAATCTTGTCTGAGATCGCCACTAGCAATCCCTTCCTTTACAACACTTTCCATCAAACCAAATATTTCAAGCTTCAACCCTAACATCTGTCTTTTCATTTCCTCTGACATTACTTCAGGCTGATTCGCCACTTGTTGAAATACATCGCCGTGCTCCTGTAAAACCTTTAATTTATGTCTAAAGAAAGATTCTATCTGTTCCCTAAAGCCATTTTTCCCCAAAATTGATTTTTGAATTTCAGCGATATGCAGCTCCATTACATACTTAATCATTTCTTGAAACAAATTCTTCTTGCTGTCAAAGTATTCATATATGGTCCCTTTACCTACACCAGCGTCTTCAGCTATTTCCTGTATTTTAGACTTATGAAATCCATTTTGAGAAAATATCTTAATGGCTGAAAATAATATATCTCTTCTTCTCTCTTCTCTACTTGCCATACATACCTTTCCTTTCTATCAAGAACCTTTTTCATTTTAAATAGTCTAAGATTTACGCTAAACTATGCTTCTACTTTTTCATTTCTTTTAAGAATTCTTCTATTAAAGAATCTTGATAAATCATCACTTATAGTATATACAACCGGTACGAATACTAATGTTAATAGTGTTGAAAGTAGAAGTCCACCAATTACAGCTATTGCCATAGGCGCTTGAATCTCTGCTCCCTCACCCACACCTAAAGCCAATGGGAATAAGCCTAAAACTGTCGTTAATGTAGTCATTAATATAGGTCTTAATCTTATAGGTCCAGCATTTTTAATTGCTTCATTCCTTTGTTCTCCACTTTCTCTTCTTGTATTGATATAGTCAACTAAAACTATGGCATTATTAACAACTATACCAGCCAGCACGATAAATCCGATTATTGCAGGGACACTTAGAGTTTTACCTGTTACAAATAATCCTAATGCACCACCTGCAAAGGCAATGGGAACTGATAATATAATTGTAAATGGATGTAATAGTGATTCAAACTGTGACGCTAATATCATAAACACTAAAATTACTGCTAGGATTAATGCCAATGATAAATCACTAAAAGCATCAGTTAATTCTTCATTTTCCCCACCAAATTCATAACTATATCCCGCTGGCATATCATACTCATCAAACTTAGCTTGAACTTCATCACTTACTGTCTTTAAGTCTCTTCCACTAATTTGACCACTTACAGTAACAACTCTAACCTGGTCTTCTCTGTCAATTGAGTTTGGTTGCCTTTCTATCTGAGCTTTAGCAACTTGACTTAATGGAATAGTGGCTCCCGTTGGAGTTGTAATAGACGACTGTTCCATATTTGAAATACTTTGACTAAATGTATCATCACCTTTTACCACAATATCTATCTCTGAGCCTTCATATTTGTATCTAGTAGCAACTCTTCCATCTATATTACTCTTCACGGCTGAAGCTATCTGAGCAGCTGTTAATCCATACTGAGAGGCTTTGATTCTATCTATTACAATTTGAACTTCAGGAATTCCTTCACCAATACTTGATTCAACCTCTTCTGTTCCTTCTACTGAATTCACTATATCAACGAAGTCCTTAGAAATATCCTCAAGGGTATCAATTTCATCGCCCTTTATACTTATTTGTAGTGGCGCTCCACTAAGTCCACCCATCATGGCAGTAGATGTTACATTAACACTTATCTCTGCCCCAGGAATGTCTCTTACTAAGTCTCTCACCTGATCTGCTACCTCAAATACACTCCTATCTCTTTCATCTAGAGGTATTAGTATTCCGTCAATAGTTCCTGTATTAGATCCACTGCCACCTACTGACATGGTCATGCTTCCACCAGACCCAACATTTGAAACTAATATATCTATTTCATCTATATTTTCAAGTTTACCTTCTACTTCAGTTATTATATCGTTGGTCTCTTCTAGTTCAGCCCCTACTGGTAAATTTACACTAATGCTAAACTGTCCTTCATCAGTTGATGGAAGGAATTCAGCGCCGACGCTGAGTATAGATGCCATACTCCCACCAAAAATTACCAATGCTGCTATAATAACTATCAATCTATGTTTTAAACTAAACCCTAATAGTCTTTTGTATAGCTTTTCTAAACCAAAGAATAATTTGTCAAATATATCATATATGAATGAAAATAATCTGAATTTAGATTTATGCTTCTCACCTTGCTGCATATCAACCTTTAAGAACTTAGAAGAAAGCATAGGTATTAATGTTAAAGAAACAACTAGTGATGCTAATAATGACATTGTTACTGTTAAAGCTAACTCTTTAAATATCATAGAAGCTATACCTTCAACAAATACTATTGGCAAGAATACCGCTACAGTCGTTAATGTTGATGCAGTAACAGCCATACCAACTTCCTTAGCCCCCTTAATCGAAGCTTCTTTTCTTGAATACCCTTCTTGTCTAAATCTATATATATTTTCAAGTACAACTATTGAATTATCCACCAGCATACCTATACCCAATGCTAATCCACCCAGTGTCATAAGGTTTAGCGTAATATCATTAAAATATATTAGGGTGAAAGTTGCTATTATGGATACTGGTATTGCAGTACCGATGATTATAGTTGTTCTAAAGTTCCTTAAGAATATAAAGAGGATTAAAATTGCTAGTATACCTCCTAATAAACCATTCATAAGAACACTGTCTATGGACTGCTTGATATATTCAGATTGATCTAATACTGTATCAATTTTAATACCAGATATTTCTTGTCTTAAATTATCTAATTCTTGGTTTACATTATCTGCCACACTTACGGTATTTGATCCAGACTCTTTTTGTATAGTGATGTTTATACTTTCTTCACCGTTAGTTTTAGACATACTACTTACATCTTTATATCCAAAGCTAATATCTGCAACATCACTTAGTCTTATAGTACCCCCTGTTTGAAGAGCAATAGGCAATTCTCGTATTTCCTCTATGGACTGGAACTCACCAACAGTTCTAACAGTAAGATCCTTAGTCCCTTTGCCTACCTCACCTACAGGCATATTTAAGTTTTCTGCTCCAATAATCTGGGCTATATAATCTAAGCTTAACCCATAGCCCTTAAGCTTACTCTCATTAAGCTTTATTTCTATTTCCTTTTCATATCCACCTACAATATCTACCGAAGCAACACCCTCTAGCCTTTCTAACCTTGGTTTAATTGTATCCTCAGCTATTGTCTGTAAAGACTCTAGGCTATCTCCCTCAGATAATGCCACTTGCATCATAGGCATTGCATTTGGGTCTATTGTCATAACCATAGGATCACTAGAATCCTCAGGTAAAAAACCTTTTACCATATCAACCTTTTCACGCATTTCTAAGGTTGCAAAATCCATATCTGTACCATAATTAAACTGAGCAACTACTATAGAGTTTCCTTCCGAGGAAATAGAGCTGACCGACTCTATGCTACTTACTGTTGCTATACTCTGTTCTATTGGTCGTGTTACTAAATTCTCCATTTCTAAAGGTCCTGCTCCATCATAGGATGAAGATACAATAGCCACAGGAATCTCCATTTTAGGTAGCAAGTCTATTGGAATCCTAGTTAAAGAAACCACCCCTAATAGGATTACTATTAAAGTAACCATGACTATAGTAACAGGTCTTTTTACAGCCAAACTTGATAAATTCATTATTTATCACCTCTTACTACCTTAACTTCACTACCATTCCCAACATAATTTTGCCCTTTTATAACAACTTTCTCAGCTTTACCTAATCCTGCTTTAATTTCTACATACATACCTTCATCTAATCCAGTTTCTACTTCTTTTTCCACTGCAGCATTATCTTCAACTACGTATACAAAAGTTTTATTATCTTTTTCTACCAAGGCATCTCCTTTTATAACAAGGACATTTTCTCTAACATCGGTTTTCAAGCTAACTTTAGCAAACATGCCTGGCATCACTTTATTATCTTCATTATCTATATATATTTTAACAGGATATAATTGTGTTCTAGCATCTGCTGTTGGATATATTTGATCTATCGTTCCAACAGTATCCCTTGATAAAGCATCAAAGCTTATTCTTACTTCCTGACCTTCTTCTATATTACTTACGATATCTTCAGTAACATTTATTTGAACATATAGCTTATTTGCATCTATTATATTCATTGCAGGCTGAGCATTTGATGCAAACTCTCCTTCATCTATATTCATAGATGATACTGTACCACTCATAGGAGATGTGATTACTGTGTTATCCAATGCTTCCTTTGCCTGATTGTATGAAATTTGTGCCTGGTCTATTTGAGCCTGAGCTGCTTCCAATGGCTTATCTGATGCTGCAAGCTTAGCCTGTTCATACTGACTCTTAGATACTGCTCCTTGTTCATATAATGTTTGTGTTCTCTCAAGATTTGTCTTTGCATTTTCAATCTGTTCTTCATTAATAGCATAGCTTTTCTTCGCCGCATTTAAAGCTGCTTCTGCTTGATTAATCTGCTTTTGGATATCTTCTCTATCTAATGTAAATAGCACTTGCCCCTTAGAAACTTTATCACCTAGCTCTACCCTTATATCGGCTACTTTGCCCGGTGTTTTAGGTAATATCATAATATCTTTGTTAGGGTGTACCTGACCGCTTATCGTAACTTCACGGAATATTGTATCTGTCTTTACACTTTCAATCTCAACTGGAACATAATCTTCTTTTTCAACTTCCTTTGCTCCATCATTATTGCTTTCACTACTACAACCCACAGTAAGCGTAAGTACTGCTGTTATTAAAATTAGAAATTTTATTAGTCTCTTTACCACATTCATGACCTCCCTAAGTTAAAATACATCTGATACTTTATTACATTGAACCTCCCATAAGCATTATACCTTCACTTATTAATTCTAATTTACTCTTAGCAAGTAAATAGTTTATTTTGGCTTTATCTGATTCAAATTTATCCCTTTTTAATTGTTGCATCTCCATATCATATTGGAGTTCACTGATAGAACCTTGTTCATATCTAGCTTCTAGATTTTTTTCTTTTTCTATATAGTACTGATTGCTTACCTTTTTGACAAATAAGTCTAGTTTTTTAGTTTTAAAATCAAAATATGCTTGTTTTACATATAGCTCCATATCTCTCTCATTTATTTGCTTGTCTAATTCAGAATTTTTTAACTCTAATAGTGCTAGATTAACTTCATTTCCTTCAACATCATCATAGGCTTCATGACTTTTTTCTAAGATTATATCTTTAATTTCTATATTCTTTTCAAGGGAAGCTAATTCTAAACTGTTTTCTTTAAACTCACTAATTAAATCAGCTAACGAATAATCCACACTTTCATCTACATCGCTTATTTCCCATTCAATATTTAACTCTTCCTCCACTGGCATATTAATTTTAGTCTTTAAGCTTTCCTTAGCCAGCTCTTTTTGATTTTCAAGTTGTTGTAATGTCAATTGCATTGTGTTGATAGTATCTTTAATGCTTTGTAACTCCTCATCCGTTGACATATCAAGCTCTTGCCTTGTCTTTTCTATTTCTTTCTGTTTATTTATATTTTCAATATCTGTTTTTAATAGCTCTATCTCTCGATTTAATATGTATAAGTTATAGTAGCTATTTTTAAGCTCATTTTCTTCTGTAAGCTTTAATACTTCCTGTTGTCTATCTCCTTGTTCTATCTGAAGCTTAAGTTGCTCCATAGTACCAATTACTCCCATTTCTTGTTTAACAACATCCTTATACGCATCTAAAGTGCTCTCATAAATTTGCTCTCTCATATCTAGTTTAGCAAGCTCAAATTGTCTATCAGATTTCTTAGCTTTAAGATAAATTTCTCTAGCTTGTTCTTTATTTATCTTGGCTATTTCTAAGCTATCTCCAACATCTTCAACGGCCTCTTCTAAATCATCATAATCATCTAGCGACTTATCATATTTTAACTTCATAACTTTTGTATTATTATTCATCTTTAATATATCTAAATTTTCTTCATGTAATCTATCTGTCAATTGTTTAAGATCATAGACCACATTATCATCTTCAGCATATGTACTCATGCTGGCTACTAGAGCAATCATAATAATTAATGCTATAAGAGTCTTTTTTCTATTCATTATATTCATCCTTTCTCTATTTTATATTGCATCTGCTAATAAAGATTTGCCACTATTAGTTTAAGACTGACTGGTCAGTCGATAATAAAAATTATATATTATAACTTGGTATCCGTCAACTTAAACATGTAAAATTTTCTTATAGACTGCTTAATCTCTTTACTTTCTTAATATTAATAAGAGGTAACATTTAAAGATTTATTTTTCGAGACCTTCCATTCTTATATTTCAGCAGTTAATACTATATAATTTTATATTAAAAGAGATTCTATAACAAACATTTTGGTGAAAATTTCAGCATTTTATTCTTTACAAAAAAAGATGTAATCATTATAAAAGCTGCTAAAATACTATTAACTAGACAAATACCCTAGAGGAAGCTTGCCACAAGTGCATAAATATCATATCAATAAATTACTAAATTTAAAATATGTATTTACAGAAAGAGTTAACCATTTTGATGATCATGTTGAAATCTACATATCTACTAAGGTAAAACCTCATTCTTGTTCAGTCTGTGGTGAAATTACGACAAAATACATGATTACAGGACTCAACGTTTTAAAGATTTACCGATCCAAATGAAATATACCTTTATTGTTCTTAGAAAACAAAGATATGCTTGTTCTTGTGGCAAGAGATTTCATGAAAAATTAAACTTTCTCCTTCGTTACCACAGAATAACTTCTAGATTTGTATCTTCAGTTATTATAGAGCTTGAACAAAATCATAATATAAAGTCTGTTGCTAATAGACTCAATCTCTCTACCCATACAGTTCAAAGAATTCTACATTTTTTCTACATAAGCAAAAAATGTCCAGAAACAAGATTTGAGCAGATATTCTAAAGAATACCTGCCCAAACTATTAATATAGAGCCAAAAAAAGAACCAACCTTATAGGTTGGTTCCTCTTATTATTAAAACTTATTGTTACTTCGGACTTACAGTAAGATTACTGAAGCTTTTAGCTTCATTACCAAATAAGTCAACCATAGGATTAGCTACTGAATTATCATAATCCAATGTAGGTGCGTCTGAATCTAATATATCACCGTCAAGAGTTAATATTACTTCATCATCATTAACATCTACATCAACTACATTTGGATTTGAAACAACACCATTTACAGTAAATGCATTAGTATCAATAACTACATCATCTATTTCTTCATCCATAGTTATTACTATTTTAGTAACTCCATCATAGTCGCCATAAACCGCATCTACAACTGTTGAAACCATATTAACTTCGATTTCTTCTGCATCAATCTCTGCAAGAGTATTATCTGACATATCTTTAATGTATTTCACGTCAGAAATTGTACTTACAGTAATCATACCATCGAATCCAGTATAGTCACCAATTAACGTTAATGTCGCTTCTGTAACAGAACCATCTTGATTAACATCTTCTAAAGCAAGTAAATAGTCAATACCAGCATCAAGTTCTTCACCATCTGCTTCTACTATTAAGTCAGATGCTGCGTAACTATCATTTTTAGCATAAATTTCTTCATTGAAGTTGATTGTGATTGTGTTATCACCATTATCAACAAGACCGTCATTAGCTACTCCATCTTCATCGTCGATTGGGTTAAGCTCAGGTGCAATTGCATCGTCAAGTCCTATGTTATTAAATACAATTTTTTCACCATAATCATTCATACTTACTACTTCATAATCTGAATCATCATTAACTGAGATAGTTATAGTCTCATTATCAGTACCAACTGTACCTTCTGGGTTTAACTCTTCGTCTAATAATGTGAAGATGATTACACTGTCACCATCATCATTAATAGTTTCGTCTATTGCAATTTCACCAAGGTCAAAAGTACCACTTGTTTCAATTACATAGTCTTCTTCTGCAAAATCATCAAGTGTTCCCTCTAGAGTTAATTCTAACTCAGTTGATGATACTGCTTCGAATGTATCAACGCCTATTGTACCAGTACTACCAATATCTAATGTATCCATAAGCTCTACAGTCTTATTATCAAAAGCATCTGCTACTCTTGCTATTTCTAAGCTGTCGTCTCCACCTGCAAATTTATATTCAGCATCTTCAGTATCAAGTACGATTTCTACTTTCTTACCGTCATCTGTAGCTGAGATAGATATTCCATCTTCAATATCAGAAAGTGATACCCATTCTCTAACTGCTGACCATCCGGAACCATCTGCTTCATATACTTCTACTCTATATTTTTCAAGGTCAAGCACTGAGTATTCACCATCAGTTGACATAGCCTCATCAAAGTTTATAACTAATGTTTGCTCTTTATCTCCATATAAAGTAGCTGAGAAATCAGCGAATAATGGACTAGTTACATCATCAACATCAAATTCATATGTTTCTTCGCCCATAGCATTTTCATAAATATCTTCAACATCTTCAATCACTAAAGCGTGTACTCCTGAGATATCATCTCTAAGAGTTAATTTAACTTGATCATTATCTTCTCCAGTAATTGTAGCTCTTCTGATAATGCTCTTTATTTCGTCTCCGTCACTATCAAGAAGTGTATAGTTAGCTTCAGTTTCTGCTCCGCCTAATACTTCTTCGCTGAAAGTAACTTTTAATTCGTCTTGTGAAGTAGCTTCAACCTTTACGATTGATGGAGCTTCTGTATCTCCCTCTACTTCTATTTCTACTCTAATTTGTTGTGCATTTTCATTGCCCCATAGGTCTTTTACAGCTTCTTTAGCAATGTAAACGTATACTGTACCTGAAGGCATTTTGTCAGCAGGATTGAATGATAATTTAAGCTCATTCTCTTCTATTGTAGGTGTAGCTTCTACTTTGTTCTTTGAATTAGTGTGATAGTAGTTTTCCTCATCAGTCTCTTCAAGAGCAATATCTTCATTGAATACTAATGTTACTGAGTATGGTTTAGCATCTTTGAAGTCAATAACTTCTGGAGCTTCTTCATCAATAACTACATCTAATTCAAATTCTTCTTTAACAACTGTATAACCAGCATAGTCT
The DNA here is from genome assembly GCF_016765695.1 of Sporosalibacterium faouarense. Lineage (GTDB taxonomy): Bacteria > Bacillota > Clostridia > Tissierellales > VENL01 > Sporosalibacterium > Sporosalibacterium faouarense. The sequence continues at coordinate 41,104 of NZ_JAETGO010000015.1, forward strand.
TTATACTCGTTATTTACAGTGAATGAATAAACTTCGCCATCTTCGAAATCTGAATAGAATTCAACTTTTGCTACTTTGTTGTTGTTTTCGAAAGTAACATCACTAACGTATACAGTTTTACCGTTAGATTTTTCAAGTGAGAATCCTTTTCTTAGTTCAGATCTTGATAATCCATCAACGTTAACAGGCTCTGTGAAAGTAACCTTAACAGTGTCAACGCCAACTATTTCAGCGTCTACAACTTCTGGAATAGTCATATCAAGGAAGTCAATTCCTTCAATTGTAACTTCTTCAATTTCATTTTCATTTAAATCTAATATTTTTTCAATAGTAAGCTCTTTAGATGTTTGATTATCAACCTTAGTATCTAAAGTACCGATAACAGTTATTCCATCTTCTTGAAGCTCATATGTTCCAGCTAATGAATAATTATCAGCGTCTTCTGCTGAATCTTCATCAACTTTTGTTGTATAAACGATTTCTATTTGCTTTAAGTTAAGTGCAGTTACTGATGCTACAGCTAAATCAGCTTCATCAACTATAGCTGTAGCTAATGCAGTTAACTCAATTCCTTCAACTACACCTTCAATTGTTAAATCTCCAGCTACAGTTGTATCATAGTCTGCCCAATCAACAGCTAATTCTTCAGTAGTTCCGTTGTCAAAAGTAACTTCTACTGTTTCTGGAAGATCTAATTCATCTCCATTAGCTACAGTTCCTAATTCAACAGCTGCTACTGAAACAGCAGTTTTTGGCATATCAACGTTTAATGAAGCAGCTAATGTACCGCTTCCGTCAGCCATATCAGCTTCTAAAGTGTTATAAACTATAGCAGCCATTATGCCTCTTGACGCATTACCTTCTGCTTCAACGTCACCCATGATTCCAGCTTCGATAGCCATTTCAGGAATATTATCTACTCCCCATTGTGGGTCATATCCTAAAGCTCTTAACATGAATATTTGAAGTTGCTCTACTGTTACTAAGTCAGTAGGGCCAAATGTTCCGTCTCCATAACCGTTAGTTAATCCCTTGTTATAAGCCCAAGAAATGAAAGACTCAAAGTAAGGGTGGTCTACGTCTGAGAAAGGAGATTCGAACTTAAAGTTCTCAGCCACTTGCTCTTCGCCCATTAGACGAGCAGTTAATACCATTAACGTTTGTCTGTCTAATGTAGCATTTAAATCTAAATTACCATTTTCGTCGCCTTTTAATACACCAAGGCTTTTAAGAAGTTCTGCTTGGTTCGCATAGTCATTTTCATCTGCTGCTGCGAAAACAGGCGCGAAACTTCCTAGTACTAGTGATATCACAAGTACTAATGACAATACTTTCTTCATTTTTCAAAGACCTCCTTTTGAAATGTGTGTTTTAATTTTTGAAGGAGTTAATAATATGTTCTCCTAGGCCGTACCCCTTCCTACCAGCCTAAAAGAAAAGGACCGATTTTGAAGGCTAAATCTGCATCCTACGCTATATTATAGCATTGACTGCTTAAACAGTCAACGTGACAAGCCTCATTGTAATGAAAATGTAATATAACTTGCCTTCACGTTCATTACATATGTAATTATATAGGATAAGATATGAAAATACCATTACAGTAGTATTACAATTTCTTTTCTATAACATTACACTCCCTTAGCACTAAAAGGAAAGGCCCTGAAAATCCTACCATTATGGGATTTTCAGGGCCTTTTATCACTCTATATACATTGTTTAAATTTATTATTTTTTGTTATTTTTCTATTTATTTTTTCTTATTTTCCTTTGATGCCTTTATAAATTCTCTAAATAATGGATGACTTCTAGTTGGTCTAGATTTGAATTCTGGATGAAATTGAGATGCAACAAACCAAGGATGATCTTGTAACTCTATAATTTCAACTAGTCTTTCATCCGGAGATATTCCACTTATAATTAATCCGTTTTCTAGTGCTTTATCCCTAAATTCGTTATTAAATTCATATCTATGTCTATGTCTTTCATAAACTAATTCTTCTTCGTAAGCTTCCTTCGACTTCGAACCTTCTGCTATCTTACATGGGAATAAACCTAACCTCATAGTTCCACCCATATCTTCTATATCTCTTTGTTCTGGCATTAAATCTATAACTGGATATGGAGTTTCTGGGTCTAGTTCCGAACTATGCGCTCCCTTTAATCCTATAACATTTCTAGCAAACTCAACAACAGCCATTTGCATACCCAAGCATATTCCAAGGAAAGGCACTTTGTTTTCCCTAGCATATTTGATAGTACATAGTTTCCCATCAATACCTCTATCTCCAAATCCACCTGGAACTAATATGCCATCTGCACCTTTAAGTTTATCTCCACAGTTTTTCTCATTAATTTTTTCTGAGTGAATCCAATCAATATCTATATCAACTTCATTAGATATTCCTGCATGTCTTAATGACTCTGCAACTGATAAATATGCATCCTTAAGCTCTACATATTTACCAACTAATGCTATCTTTACTTTGCCCTTAGGATTTTTAACCTTTTCAACTATACTTTCCCATTCACTTATATCCTTTTCCTTACATTTAAGGTCTAAATGGTTTATAACCATTTGAGGCAAGCCTTCTTTTTCTAATATTAATGGCACTTCATATAATGTATCTGCATCGGGATTTTGAATTACATCTCCTTTATCTAGGTCACAGAATAACGCTATTTTTTCTTTAAGCTCTTGAGATAGTGAATGCTCAGTTCTACATACTAGTAAATCAGGCTGAATACCTATACTTCTAAGCTCTTTAACACTATGTTGAGTTGGCTTTGTCTTTAATTCTCCTGCCTTTGTAAGATAAGGAACTAAAGTTACATGTATATACATTACATTTTCCTTACCAGCATCATACTTAATCTGTCTAATAGCTTCTAAGAAGGGAAGACTCTCAATATCTCCTACTGTTCCACCTATCTCAGTAATAACTACATCTACTTCCTTTTCCTTTGCAACTCTAAATACTCTATCCTTTATTTCATTAGTAATATGAGGAATTACTTGTACAGTTCCTCCAAGATATACTCCTTTTCTTTCCTTATTAATAACCGACCAGTATATCTTGCCTGTTGTTACATTGCTATTTTTACTTAGATTTATATCTGTAAATCTTTCATAATGCCCTAAGTCTAAATCTGTCTCCGCTCCATCGTCTGTAACAAATACCTCACCATGTTGATAAGGACTCATAGTTCCTGGATCAACATTTATGTAAGGATCGAACTTCTGAATAGTAACTTTTAACCCTCTACTCTTTAATAACTGTCCTAAGGAAGCTGCAGTAATACCCTTCCCAAGTGATGAAACCACACCACCAGTAATAAAAATATACTTCGTAGACAAAGCCATCTCTCCTCTCATATAATTTAAAAATTATCTATATTATAATTAATTCTTTGTTCCCGATTTCAAATTCCACAACTTATAATACTTTATATCAAATATACTCACATGTCAATAATCAAAAACTGGTGTCAAAAGTTGTATCCCAATCATATTTCTATCTTCAACAAAAGAGACCCAAAATATTCTTATTTTAGGTCTCTAGCTTATTTATTTAATATCTATTTATTTTTTTAATACTTCTAGGGCTTTTTCTAATTGCATATCTTTAGTATTGTCAATTATATGAGTTTCTAAGGCCTTTACAAGGGCATCTTGAGTTGTATAATCAACTATTCCATATGCAAATAACCCTTGCTCTTTTTGGAACTCCTTAACAGCATTTAAGCTTTCCTGATCCATTACTCCATCTGGCTCTTCCAATTCATAGCCTAATATAGTAAGAATCTGTTCAGTCGCTAATACATCTAAGCTTACACTATTAAGCTCTGGCTTGCTTTTCTTACTATATTTAGGTATGTCACTTAAGTCTATTTCAAATTCAGCTGGTTTGTTTTCTACCACTATATCAGGGATTATTCCTTTACCATCTATAGAGCGCATTTTAGGAGTCAAATATTCCGCAACAGTTATCTTCATTCCGCTCATCCCTTGAAGACTATATAATGGATATATAGTTTGAACTGTTCCTTTACCATAAGAAGTAGTTCCTATGATTGTTCCCACTCCCGTATCTTGAATGGCACCTGCAAAGATCTCAGATGCACTGGCACTACCTTCATTTACTAATACAGCTACATCATATTTTGCTTTCTTTAAATGAGACTCTCGAGTTTCTATTTCATCATCAGCATATTTTATATGTACTACTGGACCTTCTGTTATGAAGTATCCAAGTAGCTCGACAACTTCATCTAAATATCCACCAGGATTGTTTCTTAAATCAATTACTAGCTTTGTTATTTCTTTATTGTCCATCTCTTTTAGAGCTTTCTTCATATTGGATACAGTATGAGAGTTAAATTGAGTTATCTGAATATATCCAATGTCTCCTTCCTTGATTTCATAGGATACTGGATTAATTTTTATAGTTTCTCTAGTTATATCAAAGTATAACATACTGTCATAGCCTTTTCTTATAACTCCAATCCTTACAGCAGTACCTGAAGGACCTTTGATTAATTTGGCAGCCTGATCAGTGGTATAGCCCTCTATATACTGACCATCAACTGATGCTAATTTATCTCCTGCCTTTAGTCCTGCTTTATCAGCTGGTGATCCTTGTATAGGTGTAACCACAGTTACAAAATCATCTTCTTCAACAATATAAACACCTATACCATCGAAATCTCCTGATACATTCTCAAAGAGTTCATTAAATTCTTCTTCGTTATAGTAGCTACTATGTTCATCAAGGGAATCAAACATACCCCTAATAGCCGCTTCAGTCAATTCATCTAAATCTATATCATCTACGTATTTTGATTCCATAGTTTTAATCATGGATTTAATATATATCATATGTTTATCTAATTCAGCGTCGGGATTATCAGCTTCTCCATCTCCATATACAGGACTTATAATTAGAGATACCAGGATAAGTGTAAGTAATAATGCTGATATTTTCTTAAAATTTTTACCAAATTTCATTTAATTGCCCCCTTAATAGTATTTAATAATATTGTCTACATAGTCCTTCTTCAAATCCTCTTGTAAGTAGCTTATAAATCTATTAACAAATGTTGCAGCCTCTGCCTTCGTCATAATATCATTGGCATGAATATACCCATCATACCCTTCAGCTATACCTAGCTTTTCTGCAACATAAACTGATTTTTTAGCCCATACTGGAATATTAGCATCGTCTTTAAACTTGGTTTCAAAAGGGAGATTTGGAGCTAAATTTTCTAAGCCTAAAGCCCTAATTACAATAGTGATTGCTTCGCCTCTTGTTAATTCCTTATCAGGATATAGCTTACTACCATCACCATTCATAATGCCATTCTCTTTTATGGCTTTTACATATTTATAATTTGGATCATCCTTACTAACATCACTAAATACAGCCATATCGTCATTAGGCTTAGTATAGGATCTTTTAACCTCTTTTTCTTCCTCTACTAAATTCATAGCACTGGCAATCCATTTTGCGAAATCTATTCTCTTTGTTGGTGTGTCTGGTCCAAAATATTGTTGATTTTGATCTGTTATTTTTAATCCAGCTATTCTATTTATATCACTCTCTGCCCAATGACCATTTACATCGTTATATTTAGGTATAAATAGTTTTTGCTGAGTTGGTAAGGTCTCAAATTTCCCTTGACCATTTCCCCGTTCCCTTGAAATGGTAGGTAGTCCTTCTTCATCAAAGGTAGGTAAATTATAATCATAGGACATAATCGTCTCTTCCTGCTCTGTTAATGTATATCCACTACTAAAGCTAGTTTGAAAAGGTAGGTTGTTGAAGTACTCCATTCTCTTGGTTCTATTAAAAGCTACATCTACATCGGCATATCCAAACCATTCAACAGGCTCATCTCCAGTAGTCTGTTGGTATGAGATGTCTTTATGGAGCTTTTGTCCTTCTGTTGCTCCCCAATAATGGTCATACCCATATATTTCTCCAGTTATCTCAACTACGATTTTTCCTTGATTTTCGTTTACAGAGTAGGTTTTAGTTCCTAACCAGTTTCCTGCATAATAGTCAACAACAGGTTGCTTATCATCTATTGAAGAATTATGGAACTGATAATCATTTAATGTATAGGTTTGTCCATTCGTTACTATCTCTTCATCATAATCAACTATATTATTTGTTTCCACTATTTGCTTACTATGAGAAGTGTCATCTATGATTCTCTCAAGTTCTATTTCCCTTTCTAACGTAACAGTTCCATCATCATTAGATAGTATATATTCATAGGTAAGGTCATCATCATCTACATCTATTTCAACTGTACCTTCTAGTAAAACAGGTTGTCCAGTTAGAAATATCACTTCCTTATATTGTTTTACATCATTATAATCCTGTTCATTCTTATGAATTCCGCCTTCGAATCCAGCATTATTAATCGTGGCATTTGCAGTTACTGGAATTATGAGCATTAAAGCAATCAGTATTACACTAAATTTTCTTTTCATATGTCAACCTCCTTTCAATGATATTTTACTCAGCTATTATTATATGTCCCTCATTATCTTTTCTTATAATATATAGACTATCATCGTCCTCTATATTATCTAAGGTTGTTTTTCTGCCATTTTTAATGAGTATAGCATTTTCTACCTTTAAATCAAATTCTGAAGTATTTATATTCCATTTCTGTCTAAAGTCACTCCAATCCTTTAATTCCTTTATAGCTATTGTACTGTTACTTGAATCTACACTATCTACCCTTGCAGATGTAATTATTTCTTCTCCATTAAAGTCATCAACAATATCTATTGCTGATACCATATTATCATACTCTATAACATAAGCGTTCTCTTCTAGAAAATTATCTCTTTCCATATCATAACCAAATCTTGTATTGCCTCCTGTATAAAATCTATTATTGTTAAAGGTATTAACTGAAACCTCTATAAGTTCTTCATCTCTTGTATCAACGATTTTCGTCTCCTCACTGATTTGAAGCTTAGCATAATTAGATTTACTTGTCCATTTATTATTTTCTAAAATATCATATTTCTTTAAATCAAAGGCATAGTTATAGATATCTTTAATTTCGCCCTTGTATATCTTTGCAGCCATGTCATTTGGAGTCTCTACTGAGATAAAAGCTGCGGTATTATTGCTACCTTGGGTAATTACAAACAGCTCCTCATCTAATCTCAAGTTATATGGGTCAATTAACCTTCCATTCTTTTCGATAATGGTACTTTCATCAAAGGCCATATTGTTATAATCAACCCTTAGTTTATTATCACCATAGGTTATTCTTTGAAGCTTATTGTAAAACTGCTTCTCATATCCATTCTTAAATACTATCTTTGATGCTTCCTCTTCGCCAAACCTATTATTGGTAACTATATATATTTCTTTACCGATATTATTACTCAAATCATTCTCAGAAACCTTTCTTCCATCAATATAGATTTCAGCATTGCCCCCTAAAGACATCTTCATATCTCCAACCCTATCACTCCATTGAGAATAATTAAAGTAAGCTATATCTGTCAAAAGTAGTTCATCTCTACTGGGATTATATCTATTTAGCCTTGCCTTAATAAAATTCTCCATTTGTCTATCGGGACTAGCAATGTATACTTTACTAGGACTATTTCCATTGTATGAATCAAATTCTAGTCTAACCATGTCTCCTTCTCTAATGCTTCTTAGACTTAGATATTCATTTTCTTTAATGATTGATGTGCTTGGAGATATTTCAAACTCCAATCTTGTGTCCTCATCCATGATTATAATACTATCATTATTTAGATCTGTTTCCAACACCTTGCCTATATATATCCTACCTCCAGGTTCAATATATCCTGGAGTTCCTGTGTCTAATTCTCCCCTTATGCTTTCTATATTACCATTGCGTATATCTAAAGTAACTTCAAGTCCATAGATCATATCTTTTAATCCAACAGGTAACCCATTTATACTCATCTTTGCTGCAGGATTTATTTTATACAAATATGTATTGTCATCATAATCCATAATAGTTATGGTATTATTTTCTTCATCAATTTTTTCAACAAATCCCTCTATTTGTGTCTCAGGCTTATTCAACACCTCTAAAAATACTGCTTGATTATCAGGATTGATATAATATTTTACATAGTCATGGGATTCTATCCCATCTGGCCATATTGGCTCTTTATTTTTTATACCTACAAACCCATTATCATAAAGTGAGTCATCAGATGCTTGAGCTATTACGTTTATGTAAGTATCATCGTCAGACCCTATTGACAATACTATTTCTTCTATTTTTACTCCATCTTGAGATTTAATTGACTTATCTTTATCTTCAACGATTCCAGTCCCAATTTTAAATCCTCTGTCTAGTAGGAAGCTTTCATATATATTATCTAATAACCTTGCCATCTCTCCCCTTGATATCGTACCATTAGGTTTAAAATTCCCTTGAGCATTCCCATCCATAATTCCTTTTTGAAGTATGGCTTCTATAGCAGGAATATTGGTGGTTTTAATCTCTTCGTAGTCATTTAAGTTATATATGCTATGCTGATCTTCTCCATATATAGGCTCAAGATTTAGTACCCTATATATCCACATGGCCATTTGCTCCCTTGTTACTGGCTTTTCCCAAGTATATTTTTTTTCTGTCTTTTCTTCCAATTCAGCTCTAATGGCATCTAATTGATTAAATGTTAAATTTTCATCGTCTAAATATTGACCATAGGACTCTTCCACTTCATAATCAATTTCATCTTGTTCTTCAGGGGTTAAAGTAGTTATATAATCTACTTCTTCAGGAGTTATTATATTTTGATTTTGAGCCTCTGTGGTATATCCTTTAGTCCACTGGTCAAAATGGTTTAGAATCACATATCCACCTGTATCTTCATTGGCAATGCTTTCTTCTCCTAACTTTTGGGCCTCTTCTTCTAGACCCATAAGTCGTACTAATAAAGCAATTCCCTGGTCCCTAGTAAGGGGAGTATTGGGATAAAAGCCGTCTCCCATCCCCTTGATGATAGAAAGGGCACTCATTCTTGAAATTGAGTCTTGAGCCCAATGTCCATCTATATCTGGAAAATTAATATTTCCATATAAATCCCTATAGGTGGATATTCCATAATAGGTTTCCTCTGCTACCGCTCCTTGAACAAATATAGATGTTGGGAATAAAGTTAAAACAACTGTTACAATCATTATTATTGATATGGCCTTTTTCATCTGATTCACCCTTTCTATCTAATATTTTATTTTTTATTAAGAATTACATATTTGCCTGAATTAAATATAGTCGCCTTTACCTTATGCATATATTTAACTAGCTTGTAGTCGAAGAAAGTATCCGCCGTTGAGCTTTCTTCATCCATCTTATTGGTTTCTACATTATATCTACCCATATATAGATTATCACTTGTTATATTTCCTTTATCAATCTGAATTTGGAAATCCATGCTATTTTTTAAATTAAATACCTCTTCTGTTTTCCTTTGCTGGAAAATAAATTCTATGCTATAAGCATAGGACACAGCTTCTTCCTTTCTACTGATATTCTTTGCTATCCTATCAGTCTCTGCATCACTAAGTCTATTTATCCTAATCTTAACATTTGTATCCTCTAAATCATCTCCCTTATAGAAAACACTGTTTTCTATATTATGCAAAGATACCTCAGCATCTATATATTGGGTTTTAATAACTACATTTCCATTTATCCTTCTAGTAACTGCCAGAGGAAGGGTTACTTCTATATTTCCATATTCATTATATTTGGAATCCCTAAGGTCTATAGTATATTGCTCCTCAGTATAGAAGTTAGGAAGTATTACAGATACGTTATTATTTGAATAGTCTATCTTCGTTTTAGTTTCTCTGCTCTCAGAATACTTTCCATCACCTTGGTCTTGATACGCTGTTAATGTGGTTGTATATGCCCAGTCATATCTTGGTGACTCGCCATAGTCATTTACAGCCCAGAGTCTAAAATAATACTTTGTATCTACTTCTAAATCCTTTACTCTATACTCTGTTCCTGAGGTTTCTCCAAGGAATGTAAATTCTTCATCATCATACCTATAATAGCTATCCTTATCCTCTATAGCCTTAACTGCAAATATCTTATATCTGTGAGCCCTTTCCGATTCATTCCATTTAAGAATAATAGAACGCTCATTTCCCGCTACAGCCTTAAAGCCCGTTGGTACATCTGGGTAAGGAAAAATGTATCTAATATTATAGGTTGCACTTCCACCATCTGTATTTTCTACTTTTAGAGTCTGAGGTCCTTCCTCTTCATTAGGAAGAGTTATTATTTCTATCCTTGTATCACTTATCCTATTTACTTCTTGTACAGTCTCATCGTCAATAGTTACCTGTACTCCTTCCATAAACATTGTACCCCTAATAACTAGTTCTTCTCCACCTGTTGTATGTATATGGTTAGGAGAAACATCAGTGATTGTTGGACTTGAGTAGTATGTGAATCCACCTTCAAGGGTCGTTTCACCTAAAGGTTCTTTGTTCATAATATATACGTCCACTGGCCCTAGTACATCACTGGATGGTAATCTAACTGATAATTCATCTATTGTAGAACCACGTCTTACTGATGCTACTTTATCACCAATCTTAACTATTACATTGCTTAATCCATTATTTACTGCAAAGTTCTTACCTGTAATGGTTATTATGTCTCCACCTTCTACACTACCTTTATTTGGCTTAACTTCTTCTATTTCAGGAGTACTTCCTCCAATATCCCTATATACATAATATATTGGTTTATCTAATGTAGGGTCTGCCGATGTAACTGAACCTACATCACTAACCTCCACAGTTATTAATAATGGTTGGTCTGGTTCTACGTTAGCTGGAATTCCTTTTGACCTCACTCTAATACTATCACTTGAAATCCCATTAGGAAGTATTTCTGCTTCCTGTCCTCCGATTTTAACTGTTAATGGCTCTTGGAATCCGCTACCTTCAATAGTAAATGTCATCCCACCGTCAACTGTAGATTCAATTATATAATAACTATTTACTCCATCATCAATCTCTTTCTTCTCTATAACATCGGTTATATCATCCATTCTAAGCTCTACTATAGGATTTGTATATTGGAACTTTTGGTTTGCAATTGCAGTATTACCATCTGGATTTATAACTGTAATTGTTACTCCCGTTGGTGATATTGTATAGTATGAAGGTGACCAAACTTGAAGTTGTCCAGCCCTCAATAGCTCTGTTGAAGGAGAATAACCCCTCTCAACAAAGATCGCCTTATCCTTATCATCAACTACAACCTTAATTAACTCGTATCCATTATAGTATTCTGTTGGGTCATCTGTGTTTTTCAAGGTACTTACATCTATATATCTGGTTATCTTGTTTGTTGTATGACTAAGATCAAAGTTTCTTTCATACTCCACAGTTTCTCCAGATATCTTTTCAGATATATTCATGGTCAACTGTTGTGTCTGCCCATTATAGTTAACTGTTAATCCACCACTAACAGTCATTTCCGTTGTACGAGATACCATAATATCCTCTTCTTCAGATATTTCATCAAATCTAACCTGTACCATTTCCTTTCTTGTGGTTACTATATTCCCCGATCCATCATCCTCTAAAATATCTAGAGCACTATTATTAAAGTTTTCACCATGAATTTCCATATATGTTTTCCCCTTCTTAGTACCTGTAGATGGATCAACTCTATTTATTTTAGGAAACTTTGGTATATAAGTATATTTCACTGTATTTGAAACTCCATGGTCATTATTTGTTAAATAAACATCTGCATCCTCTCTCAAGTCGGTTGGAATTTTAACAAGGATATATCCCTCTTGATATTCAACTATTTCTGCAACAGTTTCACCTATATATACTTTAGGTAAAACAGCTAATATATCCTCTAAAGTCTCTCCTGGGTTTAATATAGTTGGATCTATTCTATCGCTATAATCGTCATATTGACCATTGCCATTTACATCTATATAAGTCTCATTTGCAGATATATCACTATCATATTTAGCATTTCCATTTTTATCATCAAAGGGTTCTTTATATCTAAAATCATCCCCTATTACTTGAAGATATCTTTCATCTACACTACCTCTATCTATTTCATTTATACTCCAAATTTCAGGGTGACTGGTTGGCGTCACATAAGTAAATCCATCTTCTTTACTGTCACTACCACCATCAGAGTTCAGAACCACTACAGGAACTGTCAATCTGTCTAATCCTAGTTCCTCTTTTATATCAATGGGATACTCGGGCACTGTAACAGTTATCCTATCTCCACTTGACCATACTGTAATGTTTTCTTGAGGCACTTCCATACCATCGATAATAACCTTACTTTGAATTATTTCTGTATCGTCTTTTTCCTTATATTCAAAATTCTCACCATAAATATCAATATCATATCCACCATTCACTGACCCTTCTGAAGGTGATATTTCATTTATTACTGGTTTGTTTAAAGGTCTTTCAGAAAAATAAAATCCATCTTCCACTTCAACCCTTTTAATGTCAGGGTTAACTACTGTTACATCATACCATCCTTCACCAGGTAATATAGGTACTGTAACATATATTTGTTTCTTACTTTTTACTTTAACTCTATTACCAATGATTACATCATCACCATCTTCATTCTGAGCTATCTCGTATGGTGTTCTTATACGTAACTTTGTTCCATCATTAAGTTCAATATGAGAATTAGTTATAGTTACATCTTGACTAGATTCAGATTCTTTCTTCAATTTAAGATTTCCACTCTCAACTAAAATTGTGAAATTATTGTCTACTCCATCGGTTAATACAGGTGTTTGTCCATCCTCTACATCTATAGTATAGAAATTATTAATTAGAGTGCCTGTCCCATCTTCCTCTTGTAAAACAATACTATGATAATAGTCAGCAAGCTTTACATGACCGTCCTCAACTGTTACCAATTGTTTTTCAGCGGATGGAGCGATATAATCTTTTAGAACTATTTTATCGGTCATATCATCTCGATTATATTTATTTATTTCTTCTCCATCAAATAGTACTCTGGTACCTATCAGCTTATACATTCCCATTTCTGTTTGGGGATTAGCTGTTGGATCTGGCTTCAAGAAATTATCTCCGTCGATAATAACTAGAGTATTGGCCATACCTTTTTCAGGAGATATGCCTATAACCTCTGGGTCAGTATAGGTTTTAACATATATGAAGTCATGTACTGCGATCCCACCATCATCATTCATTAATAAAAGCTGAGTTTTACCTTCTCTACCTGGTGGGCAGATAAAGTTTAGACCCCTACCATTTCCTTCTCTTTGTACTCCATTTACTTCTTCACCATCTATATATACCTTAATTCCTTCTCTGAAGTTACTACCAGTTACTATGATTTCTTCATCTCCATTTATCGTAACTATATAAGGCTCTACAGTTGCAATCTTAGGAGCATCTTCATCATCAACTCTTATAAAGTTAACTGTTCCTTCATCCCAAGGCTCTATATCTTCAGTATTTCTTATTGGGTTTGTTACCCTAAGCCTTATATCCTTTATAACATATTCCTCCGACACAATTGAATCAGATATTACACTTCCCTTTGGTATCTTTACTATGATTTTAGATCCAATCTCATTACCGATTGACCCGTCTAGTATTCTACCTTCATCATTCAATACGAGAAGTTCTACATCTACATTAGATACTCCATCATGGTCTGTAATAGTATTATCGTTTTTGTTTATTATTAGTTCATCTTCAATATTAATTACTGGATATCTAGTATGTTGCTGATTAGATTCATCCTTATAACTATGAATTAAGAAGTCTCTACCATGAATAGCTAAATATATATCTTCACTAACTTCAAACGTGCCATCTACAGCTGATTTTTCCTTAACCATAATCTTATTTGGGTTTATTTCATCTATGGTTGGTGTTATTCTACTTGGAATAAATGTAAATCCATCGAATTCTTCCCTTTCCTCAAATCTATATGGAACTCCCGTTCCATCTTCTGTAAATGTTGTAATCGTTGTTACAATAACATTTTCTCTTCGAAGATCGTCATAAAGAGTTAAAGATGGAGTCTTTACAAATATTGTGTCTGAGTGGGTTGAGAAGTTACCTAAATCGTTTTTTCCATCTTCAAAGGTTGCATCTGATGCAATAAATACACTTATGGTTTTCTTTATATTATTAACTGTCTTTCCATTATACTCGCCTGTTCCATAATTCATAACAAGCTCAGTCTTATTATTTTCAGAGCTTAAGGCTCTCGAATCTATATCATCAATAATTAAGTCATTAATATTAATCGTTCCAAAATACTTACCATTTATTTCTACACTTTGTCCAGTATCTGGACCTTGATCTGGCTCAATATTATATATCTGAACATTGTCATCTCTACTTATAACTGTAAAGGTCCTTCCTTCTAAGAGCTTTTCCTTTGTTATTACCCTTTCAGGATCTTTATCATCTTCCACCTTATTAGTAAACACAATCAAATAATCCTGTCCAACTTCTAAGGTTTCTGGTATTTCAACTGAAAATTGGTCATAAAATACTCCTGGAGATACTTCTTCAGCATCCTTTTTATATGTTGTATTTATACCTTTATTAGTTTGCTTATATACCTCTGTACCATCATATCTAGTAAGAAAAAA
>NZ_JAETGO010000035.1 GCF_016765695.1 Sporosalibacterium faouarense
GATGACTGTTAACAAGTCTAATTTATCAAAGTCAATGGAGAAACTTTCATCAGGTAAGAGAATAAACCGTGCAGCAGATGATGCAGCAGGATTATCAATCTCTGAAAAGATGAGAGGACAGATTAGAGGACTAAAGCAAGCACAAAGAAATGCACAGGATGGTATTTCTTTAATTCAAACTGCAGAAGGTGCAATGGATGAAGTGAGTAATATGTTAGTAAGGCTTAAGGAGTTAGCAGTACAAAAGGCTAATGGAACATATAACTCTGATGATCAGACTAATATAGCTCAAGAAATGACTGCTTTAGCTGATGAAATTGGTAATATTGAGACCAATACTAAGTTTAACAATACATCAATATTAGATGGTACTCAAACATTTGATATAGTTATTTCAGATTCTGATACAGTAGCATTAACTATAACTGCTGGTAATGTATCAACTGCTTCAGCTCTATCTTCTACATCTGTTACTTCAGAGATTGAAGCTTCTATAAACTCTATTAACTTAGAAAGAGCTAAGCTAGGTGCACTTCAAAATAGACTAGAAAGTACAGTAAGAAACTTAGGAGCAACTTCTGAGAACTTACAAGCAGCAGAATCAAGAATTAGAGACGTAGACATGGCTTCAGAAATGATGCAGTTCACTAAGAATAACATCTTACAGCAAGCAGCTACTTCAATGATGGCGCAAGCAAATCAAGCTCCTCAAGGCGTGCTTCAATTATTAAGATAATCAAAAATTTTGTTGATAAATCAAAAGAGACTCTGAAAAAGAGTCTCTTTTGAAATATTGACCCTAATTAACAAAAATAGTATTTGCATGAAATAATGAGGAGGTTATCACTTTGAGTGGAAACATACAAGAACTAAAGAACTCAATTTTAGAACTTACTTTAAATATAACTAAAAGAATAAACGATATACATGATAATTTTTCAGATACAAATGAATTTGAAAATGATAGAGTGTTTTTTCTTATGGAAGATCTGAGTACTCTTTTTGATGGAATCAATTCTATTGTGGATGAAACTAATACCATAGACTTATTGGAGTTTAGCGAGAAACTTGGTATGATGATAGAAGCACTTGAAAGCAATGATGAGTACTTATTCCATGATGTAATGATATACGAGTTGAAACCTGTTTTGGAAGGAATATATGAATCTATTTAAGTTGAGGTGTTAAAATGGAACATAAATATAAGTTAAGCATTTGTATGATTGTAAAAAATGAAGAAGAGAATATGCAAAGTTGTCTTGAGAGTATAAGTCCTTTGTTGGAAGACTCATTTGGTGAATTGATTATTGTCGATACAGGTTCAACAGATGCTACCCCTCAAATAGCTAAGAGATACACTGATAAAGTATACTTTCATGAATGGAATAATAATTTTTCTGATATGAGAAATATATCGTTATCATATGCAACAGGAGAATGGATTTTTATAATTGATGGTGATGAAGAGCTAGTAGATTGTGACAGATTAATTTACCTGTTAAATTCTATGGAAATTGAAAAATATAATACTATATCTATAATGACAAAAAACTACTTTTCTACAGATAATGATAAGGGATTTGCTTTAGCTACAGGGCTTAGAGTTTTTAGAAATGATGGAGAATTTCATTATGAAGGGTCTATCCACAATCAACCTAAGTTTAAGAACCCGATTTTAGGAGTAGACATTTACCTAGATCACTATGGATATGCGGCAGATAGAAAAGAGGTAATGGAGAAAAAGTTTAAAAGGACTAGTACTATATTGAAGCAAGAATTAGAGAAAGACCCTGATAATATATATTATAGATATCAACTTGCCGTAAGCTATGATTCTCATCAGGAATATGATCTTGCATTAAATGAAGTTAGAAAAGCTTATGAAATTGCAAAGAAAAAGAAAGTTCTTGAACAAGGGCATGTCTATATATACGGATGTTATTCTAAAATAGCTTTTAATAATAAAGAATATATGGAAGCCATTAGAATTTGTCAAGAAGGATTAAAAATCCTTGAAGATAGTGTGGACTTAAGATATATATTAGCTAAATCTAAAAGTGAAATTGGTGAAAAGAAAGCTTCAGTTGAAGCATTT
This sequence comes from Sporosalibacterium faouarense, assembly GCF_016765695.1. Classification (GTDB taxonomy): domain Bacteria; phylum Bacillota; class Clostridia; order Tissierellales; family VENL01; genus Sporosalibacterium; species Sporosalibacterium faouarense. Next base: position 2,096 of record NZ_JAETGO010000035.1, read on the forward strand.
AGAGACTATGTTGAATTTGCTGAAAAGTTTGATACTTTAGAAGTTTCAAAGAATCCATCTTTAGTAACCTTATATGCGTCTAGTAAGCATATTGATTTTGCCTACATGAATATAGGTAAAGATTATTTAATAAAAGAAAAATATCTAGAAGCCTATAAAACAATTAAAAAAATTCAAAATCATAAAACTAAGTCGATATTAATGATAGAACCACTTATAAAGCTAAAAAAATTTAGTGAATTAAAATTTTATTATAAGCTAATAAAGAATGAAGATAAGCAATTATTAAACTTTATTAAACTATTGGAACAAGAAAAGAAGCAATTGTCAAAAGAGGAAAATGAAAAGATAGAGAAGCTACTTACAGGAAATAATACACATTACGAAATGCTAAATAAGATTAGATGCTCAGAGAGTAAGATGAGAGAAAATCTTAAAAAGGAGTTTGCTAGACTGTATGATCTAAATAAGTTACCTGAATTTTATTGGAAAGTTCTTGAAATAAATAAGAGCAATCTACGGTCAATGCTAACAATGTTTAAGAAAATTACAAATGCAAATCTGCAAGTATTTTTATCAGGATTAATAAATAATTCTAAAGAAACGAGACAACAATTAAAAAACTATATTCTGAAAGAAGATATTAGAGAAAATGACTTTCATTCTAGTAGAATTTTTGTTTGTATTGCTGAGTCTTTAATGGATTATAATGCTGACAAAAATTATGATAATGAAGAAGATACAATACAAGAAGATTTTGAAATATTCGAGATTTTTTTGAAAATAGGGTCAAATTATGTTAAAAATCTATACAATGAAAGTAAATTCAAACTTCAGTGGCAGTTTATAGAAAATAGTCGTGATAAATTTTTTGTTTTAATGAATTTTGTAAATGAGGCTTTATCGAATAATAACGAAAAACTAGCAATCAAATATTTTAGAGATGCATATAGGATATATCCCAGTATGATTCGTTTTTTAAGGTATTATAAGAATCAAAACTTTTCAATAGATTTGATAAATGAAGAGTAATGATTTGACTTCAATACTATAATTTTATGAATTTCTGTGATTAATCCTTGTATATCTTATGATAATAAATATTAGAAAAACAAAGTATTATAATGTTAATATATAACAAATGTACTTGGCAGTATATAGAAATATTAAAGATAATAAGTTAAAGAATTAGGAGTGCTTTTAATATGAAAAAAAAAAGCAACATACAGGGAAAATTAAATGGATTAAAAGATAGAATTAAGTTATTAATAGAACAGGGGTTACTTGAACAAGCAATGGGAATTATAATTCAATATGAAAAGGTAGTGCCTAGAGATGTAGAGATACATTCAATGAAAGCTGTCATTTATATGATGAGTAATAAACTTGTAGAAGCAGAAAGAACTTTAAAAGAAGGGTTAATGATAGATAAGTATAATTTTGACATACTCTATAATTTAGGATATGTATATAGCTTATCTGGAAGATACTATGAAGCTATGACTTCATATTATCTAGCTAAGCTTGAGACTAAAGATTTGCTAAGTATTGAAGATATTCAACAAGAAATTATGAAGATATCTTGTAAAATTAATAATGGGTGTGAAGCTCAAAATAAGCGTATAGAAAAATTTCGATTATCATTCAAAACTAAAGTTATTTTAGTGGGTAATAAAGATCAAGTAAATGAAGTGAGAGAAGAATTTGATCATGATTTTGTGATTGTCCGCTGTATAGATTTTTTAAATTCAGAAATTAAAGCAACAGATATTAACTTTAGAAAAGAATTAAAGAATTTAGACTTTGATTATATAGTTTTATTAAGTAAAGAAGATGAAGAAATACAAAGGCACAAAGAAATATTGAATAGGGTTGGTATATTAGAAAAGAAAATTTTTGAATATCATAAGTTCAATTTTAATTTTGTAATAGAGGGGTTTGACTATAAATTATTACAATCACTAAAAAATGACAAAGTTGAATTAATTACAACAGGTTTATCATATGCAGAAGTTGGAGTAGACGGTAAATTTCTTGAACGAAATTCAATTAATATTGCCTTATCTAGCCAAGATTTATTTTATGACTTTGAATTTTTTAAATTTGTGTACAATTTTAAATATATAAAAGAGAATCTCAAATATGCAATTATAAATTTAGGATACTATAGTTTTGACTATGATCTATCTAGAACATTTGAAAGAACTAGAATACATAGATATTATCCATTATTAAAAACCACTCATAACTATGATAATGAGCTTGGGATCAGACTCATTAATAAAATGTATCATAGAGAAGTAAGCTCCAAAGCTTACCTGTCTAGCAGAATCTTTAAATCAAATAAGGTACTGGATTCTTCTTGTTCAGAGAAAGGAAAGAAGTATGCAATGTATCATTCTAGAATGAATAGACCAAAGATTGTTAATGAAAATAAAAAAATATTTGATGAATTTATTAATTTTCTAATAAATAATAATGTAAAACCTATTATTCTAGTATGTCCAGTAAGTCAATACTATTATAAATATTCTTCATCGGATCTAAAAGGGAGATTTTATAAAATTATAAATGAATTTAAAAGACGATATGATTTTCAAATTATTGATTTATTTAAGTCTAGCATGTTTAATGATGAAGACTTTTGGGATGATTCTCACTTAAATAATGAAGGCGCCAAAAAACTAACTATCTTTTTAGAGGAAAATATTGAATGGTAGTTATTAATATATAAAATAGAGGAGAGTATGTATGAAAGAACTAGAAAGTATAAGGAGATTTATTACAGATAATTTAATCTTACAAGATGTAGAAATAGATTTAGATACAGAACTTTTTAATTCAGGACTTATAGATTCATTTGCACTTTTAGACTTAGTTTGCTATATAGAAGATGAATTCAATGTTAAAATTAAAGACTATGAGATAGTTGAAAATAATGCAAATACTGTAATAAAAATTGGAGATATGATAAAAGAAAGGTTATAAAACTTAGATGATGAGGAGTCAAAAAATGTTTAATATGGGTGAATTTATATGCCGAAATACAAGTAATGATATTGCATTGGTTGGTGTTAATAAAAATGGAGACCCAAAGAAATATAGTTATTTTGATTTAGATAAGTATTCTAATCGTGCCGCAAATATGTTAATTAGTATGGGAATAAAAAAGGGAGATAGGGTTGTTGTCTGTGCTGAAAAAAATCCTTACTTAATATTTATGATAATCGGAATATTAAAGGTGGGTGCAATATATAGTCCAATATTTACTAGCTCTGGGACTGAATCTTTTAATCAGAAAATTGAAGACTGCAAGCCCAAAATAATAGTCACTCAGAAGTACTTACTAAAAAAGATGCAGTTTTTAACCAAGAGGAATAATCATATAAACATTATTATAATGGATGAAGATATGGGAGACGTAGATTTACATTACTGTCAAGTTTTATCTATAAAAGAGCTGTCTAAATTTGACTATAATTTTGAAGACTATAGTACTTTAGAAAATGATATTGCCATAATACACTATACATCAGGTACTACTTCTAAGCCTAAAGGAGTGGTACATATACATAAAGCTATTAAAAGGTATAAGTATACTATGAGAGAAGTATTTGGATTATCAAAACAGGATATGTACTGGTGTACTGCCAACCATGCATGGGTTACAGGCTCTACATATGGAATTCTGGGTCCACTAAGCATAGGAGCAACTACATTAGTATTGGAGCCGGGATATAGAGCAGCACATATTTTAGATGCATTAGAAAAATATAACATTAAAATATGGTATACAGCCCCAACTTTATTACGTATGCTAATGAGGGAGAAACATGAAGTCTTTGAGCAATTTGAAAATAATTACTTAAAAAATATTTATTGTGTAGGGGAACCACTTAATGTTGAAACAATTCAATGGGTAGATGAAAAATTTAGTATTATTCCCAGAGATACTTGGTTTCAAACAGAGACAGGTAGCATTATAATTGCTAACGGTGAAAAAACTAAAGTTAAGTTCGGTTCTATGGGAAGGCCTTTGAATGATGTCGAAGTTACCATATTAGATGATAATTATAAACCAGTAGTTGGAAATGTCGCTGGGAATCTATGCATAAAAAAGAATTGGGAATCTATGTTTATTGATTATTGGAATAATGAAGATGTATATAATGAAAAGTTTGAAGGTGAATGGTATATTACAGGTGATATTGCTTATTGTGATGAAGATGGATATTACTGGTTCAAGTCAAGAGCAGATGAAATAATAAATACAGCTGGTCATCTAGTTAGTCCATTTGAAGTAGAAAATTCAATTATAAAGCATCCTTTAATTCAAGACGTTGCAGTATTTGGAGTTAAAGATAGTGTATTAGGAGAAAAAGTGGTAGCTTTTGTTATAATGAAGAATAATACTCAATTAACAAATTCAATAAAAATGCAAATTAAAAGAATCGTTAGACAAGAAGTTATGCCATTTGCAGTGCCTCAAAATATAACAAGAGTTAATGAATTCCCTAAAACTAATAGTGGAAAAATTTCAAGGCGTACTCTTAGGAAAATGGAAGAGAGAGCCAATTGAATAAAGGGATAAATTATGTAAGGAGGCTTATATGTCAACAAAAATAATATACCCTAATGTAATCTTAGGTAAAAATTGCATAATAGAAGATTTTGTCATAATAGGTAAGCCTTCCTCTGATGAAGATGAAGATTTATCTACTGTGATAGGAGACAATGCAGTAATTAGATCCCATACTGTTATATATGCTGGTAATAAAATTGGACATAACTTTCAAACGGGACATAATGTCATGATTAGGGAAAACAATAAGATAGGAAATAACGTAAGTGTTGGAACAGGGTCATGCATTGAGCATCACATTAAAATACGAGATAATGTAAGAATTCATTCTCAAGTATTTATTCCAGAGTATACTACATTAGAAGAGGAATGTTGGATTGGACCTAATGTAGTATTGACTAACGCTAGGTATCCAAGATCAAAAAATGTAAAAGAAAAACTAAAAGGACCAATTATATCTGAAAAAGCTAAAATAGGAGGAAATAGTACAATTCTTCCTGGTATAAAGGTGGGAAAGAACTCTTTAGTAGGAGCTGGAAGTGTCGTTGTAAAGGATATTGGTGACGGCAAAGTTGTGGCAGGAAATCCAGCAAGAGTAATAAAGGAAATTGATGATATACAAGAATATAATCAGAGGTGATTCATTTGAAAATACCATTCATGGACTTATCAGGAAGTTATCCTCAAATATATGATGAAGTGATGTTGAAAATAAAAAAGCATATTGATAATACTAGGTTTATTGGCGGAGAAGATATTAAGAAATTTGAAAAGAACTTCTCAGAGTACTGCAATGCTGAAAACACAATTTCCTGTGGAAATGGAACGGACGCTTTAATAATAAGCCTAAAAGCATTAGGAATAGGACCAGGAGATACTGTAATTACTGTTCCGAATACTTTTATAGCAACTGGTGAAGCTGTAACAGCTGTGGGTGCACAAGTTGATTTTGTTGATATAGAAGAAAAGACATATACAATGGATCCACAAAAATTGAAAGAATATCTACACAAGAACTCAAATAAAAAAAATATTAAAGCAATCATTCCAGTACATATTTATGGGCAGATGTGTGATATGGAAAGATTAATGAAAATTGCAGAAGAATATAACTTATCAGTAGTTGAAGATTCCTCTCAAGCTCATGGAGCTAAATTTAAAGGTAAGGGACCTGGAGAATACGGAGATATTGCTACATTTTCATTTTATCCTGGAAAAAACTTAGGTGCCTTTGGAGACGGTGGAGCTATCGTATGTAATGATAAAGAACTTGCTGAAAAAATTCGAAAATATGCTAATCATGGTAGAGTAGATAAATATACTCATCAATTTGAGGGATATAACAGTAGATTAGATTCAATTCAAGCAAGTGTTTTGGATATCAAACTCAAGCATTTAGATGGGTGGAATGAGTTAAGAAGTAAAAAAGCTAAGTACTTTAGCGAGAAGCTCAAAGGCGTAAACTGTATTATTCCTTATACTGATAAAGATATATACAGACATGTTTATCATCTTTATGTTATACAGTCAGATAATAGAGACGAATTAAGAGAATTTCTTAAAGAAAAAGGGATATCTACAGGAATACACTATCCCTTACCTTTGCACCTTCAAGAGGCATATAAGTATTTAGGTTATAAAGAAGGGGACTTTCCAACTACGGAAAGGATTGCGAAAAGAATAATAAGCTTACCATTTTGGCCTGAAATCAGGTATGAAGAAATAGATGAGGTTGTTAATTCAATTAAATTATTTTTAAATAATAAATAGTAGTGATGGAGGTGTAATCTATGCATAGTATTGCGATTATTGGAACGGGATATGTAGGACTAGTTACTGGAGCATGTTTATCAGATTTCGGTCTTAAAGTAACTTGTGTTGATAGAAGTGAAGATAAAATAGAAAAATTGAATCAAGGAGTAATACCAATTTATGAGCCAGGATTGGAATATATTGTAGAAAGAAATTTTTATTATAAAAGGTTAGACTTTACCTTAGATATAGAGAAGACTGTAAAAGACAATGATGTAATATTTATAGCTGTTGGAACACCCCCTCAAGGAGATGGTAATGCTGATTTACAGCATGTAAAATATGTGGCTCAACAAATAGGACAAAGTATGAATAGGTATAAAGTAATTGTAAATAAAAGTACAGTACCTGTAGGAACAGGAAAACTAGTTGAACAAATTATAAAAGATGAATTAAAAAAGAGAAAAGTAGATTATGGGTTTGATGTAGTATCAAATCCAGAGTTCTTAAGAGAAGGCTCAGCTGTTCATGATTTTACTCATCCTGATAGAGTCGTAATAGGAACAGAATCCAATAAGGCAAGAAAAATTATGAGAGAAGTATATAGAGTACTGAATATTAATGAAGTTCCGTTTGTAGAGACAAATCTAGAAACTGCTGAGTTAATTAAATATGCTTCAAATGCATTCCTTGCAATGAAAATTACATTTATAAATGAGATGGCTAATCTATGTGAAAATGTAGGAGCAAAGGTACAAGAAGTTGCAAGAGCAATGGGAAGAGACGGAAGGATATCATCTAAGTTCCTTCACCCTGGTCCAGGATATGGAGGGAGCTGTTTTCCTAAGGACACGAGAGCTTTAGTAGAAATAGGGAAAAAGTATAATTCCCCAATTACACTTATTGAAACGACAATTGCAGCTAATGAAAGACAGAAAAACAAGATGGTAGAAAAGATACAAAATGAATTAAATGACCTTAAGGGCAAAACAATAGGAATATTAGGAGTTGCTTTTAAAGCTAATACAGATGATACTAGAGAATCTTCTGCATTAACCATAATGGAACAACTAGCCAATAAAGGAGCTAAGATAAAGGTATATGACCCTTGTGCCATGGAAGAGGCTAAATGGAGGCTTAAGGAAATTGAAGATAAGGTTGAGTATTGTGAGGATGAGTATGAGGCAGTTAATGATTGTAATGCATTAGTGATTATTACTGAGTGGAATCAATTTAGGAATCTAGACTTAAGTAGGATAAAAGAGAGCTTAAAAGAGCCGTACTTTTTTGATTTTAGGAATATTTATTCAAGAGACAATATAGAAAAAAATGGATTTATATATATAGGAGTAGGACAATAGCTATTAAAGTTTAAATGATAGGGGTGACATCATGAAAAAGCTCAGCTTTGCAATAATAGGATGCGGTAGAATATCTTATAAGCATATAGATGCAATAATTGAAAATAATGATTTGGCAAGACTTATTGCAACTTGTGACATTGTTATTGATAAAGCACATGCCAGATCGAAAGAATACTTAGAAAAGCTTCAAAAGAAAATTACAGACAAGGATTGTGATTTAACTACTCCACTAGTCTGTGACGATTATAAGTATATCTTGGCAAATAAGGATATAGATATAGTGTCAATTTGTACGGAATCTGGCAAACATGCAGAAATTGCTATTGAAGCATTAAAATCTGGCAAACATGTTTTAGTGGAGAAGCCAATGGCACTATCTACAAAAGATGCTGATGAGATGATTTATTTGGCAAAATCTAAAAACTTAAAGTTAGGTGTTTGTCATCAGAATAGATTCAATCCTCCCATTCAAGAGCTAAGACAAGCTATAGATGAAGGAAGATTTGGTAAAATCTTTGCGGTAACAGCTAGGATATTATGGAATAGAAATAAAGAGTATTATACTCAGGCATCATGGCGAGGTACATTTGACCAAGATGGCGGTTGCCTGATGAATCAATGTATTCATAATATAGACCTATTACAATGGATGGTTGGACAACCGATAAAAGAAATTAATGGATTAGTAAATAATTATACACACCCATATATTCAAGCAGAGGATTATGGTAGCATTCAGCTAGAGTTTATAGATGGAACTATTGGCAACATAGAAGGAACAGTAGTTACTTATCCACAAAATTTGGAAGAAACATTAACTGTTTTAGGGGAAAAAGGAACTGTTGTTATCGGAGGAAAAGCAGTTAACGAAATTCTAGTATGGAATTTTGAGGATAGAAAAGATGATTTGAATAATGTGCTACAGAGCTTTGATAATAAAATTGAAAATATATATGGAAATGGACATATTCCTTTATATACTGATTTCATGAATAGTATAAAAGAAGATACTGAACCACTAATTAATGGCAAAGAAGGGAAGATAGCTATGTCTATTATTCTTCATTCTTATTTATCAAGTAAATATAAAAAGAGAGTGAAGTTTGATATTAATAATATTATGCTAACAAAGCAAGGAGTTAAGGAGATATAAGTTTTTTATTTTAGAGAATATTGCAGTAGCAAAACCTAAATATAAACATTAATTTGTCTTTCGTTAAGTATATATAGTAGATTAAATTCTTAAAGTCTTAAAAACAATTAAACTATTGTAATTATTTGCCGATAATGTTTATAGAAGAATATTTGATTGGAGGCGCAATTATGAATTTAGGAAGCATTGATATGTCAGTAAATGGAAACATACGGCAGGCTCAGGCTCAGCCTCAGCAGAATACTGTACATAATAGAAAAGAGCAAAAAGGAAACGCTCCTAAAGAAGTTACGGTTTCTCTTCATGGTTCACAACCAAGTGAAGAGAAAATAATTAAAGCAATTGAATCGGCAAATAAGAAGTTTGAAGTATACGATAGAAAATTAAAATTTTCAGTACATGAAAAAACTAATTCAATAATTGTAAAAATAGTTGATTCAAATACTGACGAAGTGATAAGAGAGATTCCACCGGAAAAAATATTGGACATGGTTGCCAATTTATTAGAAATGGCAGGAATCATAGTGGACGAAAAGGTTTAGTAAGAATGATATTTGATAGGAGGAGAAAATAATGTCTGATATGCTTAGAATTACTGGAATGGCAACTGGAATGGATACAGAATCTATAATTAAACAGTTAATGAGTGTAGAATACAGTAGAGTAGATTCTGTAAAACAAAAAAAAGAATACGTCGAGTGGCAAACTGACGCATATAGAGAAATGACAAATCTCTTGAGGGGATTTAAGGACGAATACTTTAATATGTTAAATCCAAGTACGAACATGATGTCATCAAGTACCTTTGCAGCTTTTTCTACTTCAACGCAGGTAGGAGGAATAGACAGTAATGTTGTTACTGTTAAAGCAACTGGGTCAGCTAATGTTGGAACTCATACTATTAACAATATTAAGTTAGCTCAAAAAGCTTTATGGAGTAGTTCATCTTCAGTTTCAGATGTAATGACAGGGAATGCTATTAATTTTTCTAATTTAAAAGAAGGTAAATCCTTCAATATAACTCTAGATGGAAATACTAAAACTATAACTTTGAATAGTACAGCTGCTGGAGCTACAACAGCAACTGGATTAGCCACAGAGTTACAAAGTTTAGTTAACGATGCTTTTGGAAGTGGAAGTATAGATATCTCTGGTAATGACGGAACAGGTACATTGAGTTTTCAGGCTAGTGGTCATACTTTAAATATTGAGAGTGCTTCACATACTTATTTAAGTGACTTAGGGCTAAACCAAAACCAAACGAATTCAATTACTGGTCAAGAACTAGATTTTTCTAGTGCAATTGATATTAGTGGGAATATAAAAATAGATGTAAATGGAACTGAAAAAGATGTTTCTATTGGTATAACTGGAGCCAGTACTATAGGGAGTTTTGTTACACAGCTTCAAACTGACTTGGATGTAGCTCTTGGAAATAATGTTGTGGAAGTAGTTAATGATGGGGATAGGGTAAAATTAGTATCTTATAATACTTCCGATGAAATAACAATTTTGTCAGGAGATACTCCAAATTCTATTGGTGACATTGGATTTGCCAGTGGACAGAAAATTAATAAACTTGAAGGTAATGTGAACTTAACTGCATCAGATTTAGGCAAAGAAATGGATATATTTGCAGATGGAACACAATATCATATTGATTTAACTCAAGACTATACTGATATAGCTAGTTTAACAAGTGCTATTAATTCTCAGCTTTCAAGCCAAGGTGCTACTTTTACTGTATCAGATGGCGGTAGCGGAAATTTGATACTTAGTGGTACGGCTGGTCAAGAGATAAAAGTGGCTAATAGTACTGAAACCGTTGTAGATGATTTAGGATTCGATAATATTAGTAAAAATGTAATAGATTTAAAACTAAGTCTAAATGATTTAAACTTTGGGACAGATACTGTATTTAATAGTGGTAAAGTTGAGTTTCAGATTAATGATACAAATTTTTCTTTTGATGAAACTGACTCCTTACAATACGTCATCAATCAGATAAATAGTAGTGATGCAGGTGTTACGTTAAGTTATAGTAGCGTATCTGATAAGTTTGTATTACAAGCTGATAATGAAGGTGCCATGAACGATATATCATTAGGAGATTTAAATGGAACGAACTTTCTTAATGGTTCACTAAATTTAAATCAGGTTACGGAAGGAACTGATGCGCAATTCACATTAGATGGTGTAGCTACTACTAGAAGTTCTAATAATTTTACAATAGATGGAGTTGAATATACCCTAAACACTGAATATGATCCTAATGATACAGAAGGTTTAACTGACATATCTGTTAATGTAAATGCGGATCCAGATGAAGTATTTGATACTGTTAAGAAATTTGTAGACAAATATAATGAAGTAATATCTGAAATAAATTCTAAGCTCACAGAAGAGAAGTTTTATGATTATAAACCTTTAACGGAAGTTCAAAAGGGAGAAATGTCAGAAAAGGAAATAGAATTGTGGGAAGAAAAGGCTAAGAGTGGTATGTTAAGAAGTGATTCAATTCTTAGAAGTATTGTTAGCGATATGAGGAATGCCCTTTATGATGGAGTGGATAATGTTGGGATAAGATTATTTGACATTGGAATAACAACTAGTTCCAACTATAGGGATAGAGGGAAGCTAATAATAAATGAAGATAAACTTAAAGAAGCACTTTCTAATAATTCTCAAGAAATTATGCAACTGTTTACCAATAAGGGTGATATGTACGGTGAAAAAGGAATCGCTAGTAAACTTAATGATATAATTGATAAAAATATTAGCACAACAAGAGGCGATGATGAGCTAAAAGGTAGATTGCTTGAAAAGGCAGGAATCGAAGGAGATACATCAGCAGTTAATAATATTTTGTTCTCTAAAATTCAGAACTATGATGAAATGATTAATGGACTACAAAGTGATTTAGCTGATAAAGAAGAATATTACTATAGTATGTTTGCAAGACTTGAGACCGCTATGGCTGAGATGAATTCTCAATCATCTTGGTTAGCATCACAATTTGGTGGAGGAATGTAATCTTTAAGGAGGTAATATATATGGCAATGAGTAATCCTTATTCACAATATAAACAGAATTCAATTATGACTGCATCACCTCAAGAACTAAATATTATGTTATATAAAGGAGCAATGAAATTCATTAAGCAATCAATAATAGCTATTGATAAAAAAGAAATTGAAGTAGCTCATAAAAGTAACATTAGGGCTCAGGATATATTTATTCACTTTATGTCAATTGTCGATACAAATTATGAGGTTGGAAAAAACCTGTACAGTCTTTATGATTATATGCAAGATAGGTTACAGGAAGGAAATATAAAAAAAGACATTGAAATATTACAAGAAGTCTATGATATGACTAATGAGTTAAAAGAAACTTGGGAAGAAGCAATGCAAATTACAAAAAAGAATAAGGTGAATATATAGCATGCAAGATATAGAAAATGATTTAAGTCCTTTAATTCAATTACTAGAAGCAAAGTTAAATCTATTAGATGAAATATTAAAATTTACCCATAAACAAACAGAAGTGTTGCAGAGCCAGGAAATAGAAAGATTGGATCATTTAATAAAAAGTAAACAAAAAAGAATAGATAAGATAGATAGGCTTGATAAAGCTTTTAATAAGCAATTTGCAGGGATAAAGAAAAAATATGGTGTTGAAGAAATAGCAGAATTAGATATTGATAAGAGTCTAGTATCTGTACTTAAATCTGTTACAAAAAAGATTCAGAATATAATTCATGCTATTTATGATATTGAGCAAGTTAATAAGGGATTAATTAATAAGAACTATAACGATGTTAAATCTAGACTTAAGAATATCAAGAAAGGTAAAAAACTTACTTCAAGTTATTATAAGCAGAGTACTCAAACCGATGGATACTTTATTGATCGTAAAAAGTAAGGATTGAATAGTATGAAGGAATCATCCTATATGGGTGATTCTTTTATTATTAATCAATTAGAATGGCTATTTCCCCGAAATAAACACTTTACCATCCCTAATATACTTTAAAATAAGGGATTTAGATACTCCAGTAGCATCAGATAACTCTATTATGTTTACATTGCTTCTTCCATATAGATAGTCTCTAATTTTTTTATAGGGATTATCCAATTCTTCTGAACATTTACTACATAAAATATCCTTTTCACTTTCAAAAAGTTTTCCACATTTCTTACAATTAACCAAACTCATAATATCTCCACCTTCAGAATTATTTTAAAATAATTAATTGAGAAATATCTATTTATTATTAAATATAATCATATATATATACAATTATATTTGAATCCTAGAAGGCACCATAATAAGCAAAACCTTGTTACTAAAACTATACTAAATAAATGTAGAAATGTAAACATTAATACAAATTCAAGTTTATTGTAATAAAATATAGTACTTTTGACCTATGAATAAGGCCTACATCTAGTATCTGACAAATATTATCACCACAATAAAAAGAATAACTATAATTGTCAAAACTAACAGTAAATTAGCAAATTTAGGAATCAAATGTAAAATTAACAACTGTCCACTATTGATTCACACTTTTTCCACAATATAGTTTGTGGATATATACTGTTTTCCACAGAGTTATTCACATTATCCACAGAAAACCTATATACTTATCCACAAAATTACAACCAAAATGGTGTGGATAACGAAATTAATAATTATGCAAAAGAATGAATAATATTTGTTGAATATGTTTTATTCTATCAAATTATAATATATATGTACGTAATAAAAGGAATATTTTGGTGACAAATTTCAAATAATTATAGAAATTTTTATAAAGTAAAAAAGATGTTAAATAATTTCTAGGGTGGGTATCATATATATAAACAAAAGAAATATTTATTTGATAAGGAAATTAACAAAATATTATGAAAATTGAAAGGATATTTTTAAGCAGATATAGAAATATATATATAAGAATTTTTATCATAATATAAAATAAATTTTCTTATCAATTGTAATTCTTAACTTGAAAGGAGTTGGAATTTATGAAAATTACTGTTAGTGGAAAAAACATGGATGTTACAGATGCTCTAAGAAATACCGTAGAAAAGAAGTTGAATAAACTAGAAAAATATTTTAATGAGGATGTAGAGGTTAATGCTACAGTTAGTGTAGAGAAAAACAGACACATCTTTGAAGTGACAATTCCTTTTACTAAAAATATTTTAAGAGCAGAAGAAATTACTGACGATATGTATGCATCAATAGATAGGTCAGTTGATATTCTAGAAAGACAAATAAGAAAACATAAAACAAAGCTTCAAAAAAGATTTCATAATGGAGATACTATTAGGTTTGAAAATGTTAGTCTATTACAAGAAGAAGATGATGAGCCTAAAATAGTTAAAACTAAGAAATTTGCTATGAAGCCAATGGATGAAGAAGAGGCAGTATTACAAATGGAATTGATAGGTCATAGCTTCTTTGTTTTCAGAAATGCAGAAACTAATGAAGTCAATGTAGTTTATAAAAGAAAAGATGGAGATTATGGCTTAATTGAGCCAGAATTTTAAAATAGATTTTAAATAATATATAGAATGATAAGGACGAGGATTTTTTCCTCGTCTTTTTATGTCGGGATTTTTCAAGAATATTATTATTATTCTGTTAAATGAGAAGGATTATCCAATATTTTATAGAATTATTTGTATAGAAGATAATTGGTAAGTCAAAGCTAAAAGGGGAGGGAAAATAATGCTTATAGAGTTTTTAATTGCAGCAATAATTATAGGGGTTATTCGAGGAGGAAGCATAGCAAAATTAATTAGTTCATCATTCAATAAAATGATAGTTCTAATTTTAGCATTAATAATATATATGAGTTTTATTCACTTTGCTATACGAGGATATGATTTGCTTTTAGATTATAGTTATATTATTTACATCGTTGTAAATATAATTCTCTTAGTTGCAATCGTATTAAATTATAAATATAGAGAAGTTTGGTTAATTTGTATTGGATTAATACTAAATATAATTTCATTTGTAGCAAACGATCAAAATATTATTTTTTCTGGAAAAGGACTTTCTTACATAGGACTGGAAGATGCAGCAAATCTCTTAACTAGAGAAGGAGCTAATTTACTGGCACCTTTAACTGATGCAACAAATGCAAGTGTATTAAGTCACTTTATAGCGATACCAAAACCCTATATTTATCCACAGATTTTTAGTATAGGTGATTTATTAATAAGTTTGGGAGTATTTCTCTTAATTCAAACTATTATGTTTAATCAAGACATTGGAAATAATAAAATGCTTAATTTCAGATATAGAGGATAGTGATAGACTCTTAACAATAATAAACATAAAATAATCAAATCCAGTCTAAAGAATGGAAGTTCTTTCTGGATTTTTGTTTTGTATTTTTGGATTTCTTGCTACTTACAAATTTTAGTGATAAAATATAATGATAGTATAAACTAGTGAGGTGAGATACTGTGAAATCAATTTTCGAGAAGATTTTTGGAAGCTACAGTGAAAGAGAAATAAAACGATTGGGACCGATTGTTGATAAGATTGAAGCTTTAGAAGATAATATGAGAAAGCTAAGTGATAGTGAATTAAAGAACAAAACCAATGAGTTTAAAGATAGACTTAAGTCAGGAGAGACCTTAGATGACATATTACCAGAAGCTTTTGCAGTTGTTAGGGAAGCTTCTGATAGAGTATTGGGATTAAGACATTATAGGGTGCAGCTTATCGGAGGTGTCGTTCTTCATCAGGGTAGGATAGCTGAGATGAAAACTGGTGAAGGTAAAACTTTAGTTGCAACTTTACCACTTTATTTAAATGCTCTGGAAGGTAAAGGAGCTCATCTAGTAACTGTAAATGATTATCTTGCATCATATCAAGGTGAAATGATGGGGAAGGTATATAATTTCCTAGGGCTTACTGTTGGTGTTATAGTTCATGGACTTAGTATTGAAGAAAGAAGAAAAGCATATGGTAGTGACATTACCTATGGAACTAACAATGAGTTCGGCTTTGATTATCTGAAGGATAATATGGTTATATATAAGAAAGAGATGGTTCAGAGAGATTTGAATTTTGTTGTTATAGATGAGGTTGACAGTATATTAATAGATGAAGCAAGAACACCATTAATTATATCTGGTAATGGAGAAAAATCAACAAAGATGTATTTTGCAGCAGAAACCTTTGCAAGGACATTGCAAGGTAGAAAAGCTGACCCTAATGAAAAGGGAATGGATAAATTTGATAGAGAGTATAAAGAAGATGAAGATGCTGATTTTATTGTAGATGAAAAGGCAAGAACAGTTACATTAACCGATAGAGGGATTACGAAAGCAGAAAAATTCTTTAATATTGAAAACTATGGGGATATTGAAAATATGGAGATATCTCATCATATTAATCAAGCATTAAAGGCAAGAAACTTAATGAAGGTTGATATTGATTACGTTATTAAAGAAGGGGAAGTAGTAATAGTTGATGAATTCACTGGTAGACTTATGTTTGGAAGAAGATATAGTGAAGGATTACATCAGGCCATAGAAGCAAAAGAAGGATTAGATGTAAGAAGAGAATCAAAGACTTTAGCTACTATTACATTCCAAAACTATTTTAGAATGTATAACAAACTTTCAGGAATGACAGGTACAGCTAAGACAGAAGAGGAAGAATTTAGAGAAATATATAATGTTGACGTAGTTGAGATTCCAACTAATAAACCTGTTATAAGGGAAGACCATCCTGATGTTGTATATAAGAAAATGGAAGGTAAGTTTAAAGCAGTTGTTGAGGAAATAGCAGAGAAACATAAGAAAGGTCAGCCAGTTCTAGTTGGTACCATATCTATTGAAAAATCTGAATTGATAAGTAAGATGCTTAAGAGACTTGGAATTCCTCATGAAGTTCTTAATGCTAAGCAACATGAAAGAGAGGCTGAAATAGTAGCTCAGGCTGGTAGATTTGGTGGAGTTACAATTGCTACTAATATGGCTGGTCGTGGTACTGATATTATGCTAGGTGGTAATGCTGAATTTACCGCTAAAATTGAGATGAGGAAAAAAGGATATAGTGAAGATGTCATTCACCAAGTAGACAGCTTTGCTGATACAAATGATGAAGAAGTTTTAGAAGCTAGAAAAACTTATAGAGAGCTATTAGATAAAGCTAAGGAAGAAATAAAAATAGAGCATAATAAAGTGTTAGAAGCAGGTGGTCTTCATATTATAGGTACAGAAAGACATGAGTCAAGACGTATTGACAACCAGCTTAGAGGACGTTCTGGACGTCAAGGAGACCCAGGATCTTCTAAATTCTATATATCTCTAGAGGATGACTTGATGAGGCTTTTCACTGGAGATAGATTAAGACTTATGGTTGATAAAATGGGTATGCCTGATGATGAGCCTTTAGAACATGGTATGCTATCTAAATCTATTGAGAGTGCTCAGAGAAGAGTTGAAGGTAGAAACTTCAATATAAGAAAGCATGTACTTCAATATGACGATGTTATGAATAAGCAAAGAGAAATAATATATGCTGAGAGAAAGAAAGTTCTAGAGGGTGAGGATTTAAGAGATCATATATTCTCTATGGTTGAACAAATAATTGATGATGCAATTGAATTATATACTGCTAATAGCAAATATGCTGAAGAATGGAATATGAAAGGATTAGAAGAACACCTTGGAAAAGTATTCCTTCCTGAAGGAGCATTAGTGATAGACGATATTGAGAGTTTAACAAAAGATCAATTAAAATCCATGTTATTAGATATTGCTGGAAAGGCTTATGAGAGAAAAGAAGAAGAGATTACTGTGGAAAGAATCCGAGAGTTAGAGAGAGTAGTTTTATTAAGAGCAGTAGATAGTAAATGGATGGATCATATAGATGCAATGTCTCAGTTGAAACAAGGTATAGGTTTAAGAGCTATGGGTCAAGAGGATCCTGTAAGAGCCTATAAGGCTGAAGGATTTGACATGTTCCAAGATATGATTGAAAGCATTCAGCAGGACACAGTTAAATATCTTTTCAATGTAGAAGTCGAAGAAAAGGTTGAAAGAAAAAGAGTAGCAGAAATTACTGGCACTAGTCATGGTGGCGCTGAAGAGAATAAGCCTAAAACAGTAGTTAAGGGTAAGAAAGTTGGAAGAAATGAACCTTGTCCTTGTGGTAGTGGTAAGAAATATAAGAAATGTTGTGGCAGATAGATAAGGAGGATCATAATGCTGGAATATGAAAGCTATAAAGCTAGAATTCTAGAATTAACTGAAAAGATAGCTGAGGTAGGTGTTTCACTTTGACTTGCCTAGTTTAGAAAAGCAAGCTGAGGAATATGATAAGAAAATGATGGAACCAGATTTCTGGGATGATAGTCAGAGCGCTCAGAAAGTAGTCCAAGAATCGAAAGCTATAAAAGATAAAATTGAAGAATATAAGAAAATTGAAAGTAGATTAGAGGATGTAGATGTATTATTGGATCTTGCTAAGGAAGAAGAAGAGGATTCTATGGCAGGAGAGATAGATAGTAATATAGAAGAAATCGAAATAGACTTGAAAGAATTGGAGATAAAAACTCTACTAAGTGGTGAGTATGATAAAAATAATGCTATATTATCAATACATTCAGGTGCAGGAGGTTTAGAGGCACAGGATTGGGCTGAAATGCTTTTAAGGATGTATAAAAGGTGGGCGGAGAGAAAGGAATATACTATTGATATCCTAGATATAATGCCAGACACTGAAGGTGGTATTAAGAGCGCTACTTTGCTTATAAAAGGAATAAATGCTTACGGATATTTAAGAGCTGAAAGAGGAGTTCATAGATTAGTTCGTATTTCACCATTTGATTCTTCTGGAAGGAGACATACATCCTTTGCATCGGTAGATGTTTTTCCAGAATTGGATGATGATATAGAAGTAGAAATAGATTCAAACAATCTTAGAATAGACACCTATAGAGCAGGTGGAGCAGGTGGACAGCACGTTAATACCACAGACTCAGCTGTTAGAATAACTCATATTCCTACTGGAATTGTAGTTCAATGTCAAAATGAAAGGTCTCAGCATAGTAATAAAGCAACAGCTATGAAGATGCTTACTGCAAGACTCATTGAGTTAAAGGAACGGGAGCAGAAAGAGAAAATTGATGATTTGCAGGGACAATATAATCAGATAGCTTGGGGATCACAAATAAGATCATATGTTTTTCACCCATATAATATGGTTAAAGATCATAGGACCAATGCAGAAACTGGTAATACAAATAGTGTAATGGATGGGTCTATAGATATATTTATAAATGAATATTTAAAAATGAAGGTAACAGAAAGTTAAAAAATTATGTAGTAAAAGCTCTAGGGAACTAGGGCTTTTACCATACTTAAATGATACTAAATCCCTATTGAAATAAATGGAAATTGCAATAAAATATTAAGGTAAATATATACTTTTTAAGTGGGTAATAGAAACAAAAAAAATTCCTTTGCAGAAAGGAATTAACAGGTGAATATAGAATATATAAGTTATACGCTTCTTCGACATAATAATGGAAAATTTTAATAATTACATAATTTAGTATATGAATAACCTTTTTATAACAAGGGAGTGATTAGATGGGTTTATTTCGTAAAAGAAATAAGAAGAAAAAAATCAATGTTATTAGTAAGGTGCCAAAGAAAAAGAAGAAAGACAAAAAGTTAAATGTGGATAAAGCTATCAAAGAAACAAATAAAAAAGATAATGGCAATGCTAATAAGAAAATCAAAAAGAAAGAGAATAAAAAGACTGGCAAAAAATTGTCTAAAAATTCGAAAAGTATAAAATCTAAAAAGATAAAAAATCAGTTTACTGCTATCGTACTTATATTAACTATTTTACCTATAATAGCAATAGGATTTATTAATTATAATGTACAAGCTAATGATGCCGAGGAAAATATTATTGCCTCAAATGAGACTATTGCTAAATCATTATCTGGTCAGGTTGAACTCTTTATTGAAAATTCATTTGAAGTTCTAAAAACCCTGGCAAATACCCATGATTTCATTAATATGGAGGGGAGAGAGCTTCAGAGGGTATTAACTAATACCGTTATCAATGTAGAAGATATTCAAACCCTTTATGTACTTGATGTTGAAGGTAATGAATTGTTTTCTACTAGAGGAAGTAGCGTAAAAGAAAATTTAAGTGATAGGGAATGGTTCATTGAAGGAATGAAAGAAGAGCAATATATTTCTCATTCCGATTTATATGCTAATTTACCTGGAGTAATGATTACAATACCTATAAAAGATAATTTAAATCAGAAGGTTGGACTATTGGCAGCCAATATTAGCTTGGAAAAGCTCACTGATTTAACAAATAATCATAGTGTTGGAAAAACTGGATTAGCATATGTTATAGATAAGAGAGGAACTATTATAGGACATCCTAATTTTGAAGAAAAGGTTCTTAAGCAGGTAAATGTAAAGTCTGAAGGTATAGAAGGGGCTATAGCAGCGCTTAACGATGATAAGGATACGCCAGGTAATACTAAGTATGAGAATGAAAAAGGAACAGATGTATTAGGAGTTTATAACAGAGTACCTTTAACTGGATGGTCAGTAATAATTGAACAAAATCAAAGAGAGATTAATGAAGCTGCTGCTCAAGGTTTAACTAGAACATTACTTATTAGTGTTGGAGCAATAATTGCTATTATTTTTTTCTCAGCAATAGCTAGTAGAGCATTCTCAAAACCAATAATAGGATTAGCAGATGTAGCAAACAAAGTAGAATCTGGGGATTTCACCAACAAAGTGAAGGTAACCTCGAAAAATGAAATTGGACAATTACAGCATGCATTTAGTAAGATGGTTGAGTCGATGACGTTGCTTATTGCCAATGTAAGAGAGACATCTAATACTATTAAAGGGACTGCTGACCAATTAAATAATAATACTAAGCTTACTGTCGATGCATCTTCACAGATTTCAGAGGTTGTAGAAGAAGTAGCTGCAGGAACTGATAGACAATTAAAAAGTGTTGATGAAACTTCTTCAATTGTAACGAATCTAGTTAGCAGTGTTAAAGATGTGGAAGATAGATCTAAATCAATACTTAAGGCCACTAATGAAGCCTCTGATATTGCGAATTCAGGAGCTAAGGATATAGATGAAACTAAACAGACGATGAATTCTATTGCAAGTAAAGTTAAAAAATCGGCAAGCCAGATATCAAATTTAAATACTCAAGTTGACGAAATAGGTAAGATTATTACCTTTATAGATAATATCGCTAAGCAAACTAATTTATTAGCATTGAATGCTGCTATAGAGGCAGCTAGAGCTGGAGATGCCGGTAAAGGTTTTACAGTTGTTGCTGATGAAGTAAGGACTCTAGCTGAACAAACCGGGGATGCTTTAAAAAATATTGTTGGAATTATCAATAAATTACAGAATGAAATGTCTATAGTACAACAATCAATGGAAGATGGAATAGATGAAGTAGATAAAGGTAACCAAGTAATAGAAAATACTACAGTATCCTTTGGTAATATAATGACAGAGACTACTAAGGTAGCCACAGCTGTTGGAGATTTCACTTCAATAGTTGAAGAGCTTTCTAGTGGTATGGAAGACATAGAAAGAGCCATTAGTCAAGTAAGCTCAGTATCTCAACAAACTGCTTCAGGTACTCAAACTGTATTGGCTAGCACAGAAGAGCAGCAATCAGCCCTTCATCATATTAATGAATCTACTGGGGTTCTAAATGAAATGGCCAATAAACTTGAGAGCTTGATTAAACAGTTTAAAATAGGCTAAGGATAACTAATGAAGACTAAGAGAAATCTTAGTCTTTTACTCTATGCCATTGCTTGTAGGATTAGGATTAAAATTATATAATGAAGTTATGAAAAATAAAAGGTAAGGAGTATAAGCATATGAATATTGCATTAAAATTAACACAAGAGTTTAATCTAAAGAAGTTTCAGGTAGAAAACACTATCAAACTTATTGATGAAGGGAATACTATTCCCTTTATTGCCAGGTATAGGAAAGAACAAACTGGTGAGTTAAGTGATGTAGTGTTAAGAGATTTAAATGAACGTTTAACTTATCTTAGAAATCTCGAAGGCAGGAAAGAAGAGGTCATTAGATTAATAGATGAACAGGATAAGTTGACAGAAGAGCTTAAGGGAGAAATACTTAAAGGAGAAACACTACAGAGAGTAGAAGATTTGTATAGACCCTATAAGCAAAAAAGAAGAACAAGGGCAACAAAGGCTAAAGAAAAAGGATTAGAGCCTTTGGCCAATATTATTCTTTCTCAAGAGTTGAATGAAGGTGATTTAGAGAAAATTGCAGAGCCATTTGTAGATGAAGAGAAAGAAGTAAATAGTATTAAAGAGGCCTATCAAGGGGCAATGGATATAATAGCTGAAATAGTATCTGATGATGCAGAGTTTAGAGATATAATTAGGAAAATTACATATGATAAAGGAATTATAACTTCTAAGGCTGTAGATGATGAAGCTAATGATGTATATGAGATGTATTTTGAGTATAAAGAGCCAGTTAAAAACATAGCAAATCATAGGATATTAGCCTTAAATAGAGGAGAAAAAGAAAAAGCTTTAAGAGTAAAAGTAGACTCTCCAGATGATGAAATTGTAGAAATATTAAAAAGTAAAATAATTACTAATAAGAAAGCAATAACTAAGGAATATCTAGAAGCAAGTATAGAAGATAGCTATAAAAGGCTTATATCTCCATCTATTGAAAGGGAAATAAGAAATAATCTTACTGAAAGAGCTGAAGAGGATGCTATAAAGGTATTTGCTCAAAATCTAAAGCCTTTATTGATGCAGCCGCCAATTAAAGGAAAGGTTGTAATGGGATTTGACCCAGCCTATAGAACTGGATGTAAGATAGCAGTAGTGGATGAAAGAGGCAAGCTCTTAGATTATACTACTGTATACCCAACAGCACCACAAAACAAGGTGGAAGAGGCAAAGAAGGAGCTTATTAATCTTATAAACAAATATGATATAGATATGATTGCAATAGGGAATGGAACTGCTTCCAGGGAATCAGAAATGATAGTAGCAGATATGCTTAAGGAACTAGACAAAAGAGTATATTTTACTATTGTAAGCGAAGCAGGTGCATCGGTATATTCTGCCTCTAAAGTGGCCAATGAAGAATATCCTGATATAAATGTTTCTATAAGGGGAGCTATTTCTATAGCTAAAAGACTTCAAGACCCTCTTGCTGAGCTTGTAAAGATTGATCCTAAGCATGTTGGAGTTGGACAATATCAGCATGATTTGAATCAAGGTAAGCTAGATGAATCAGTAAGTGCTGTAGTTGAAGATTGTGTAAATAGTGTTGGTGTAGACTTAAATACAGCTTCGGCATCATTATTAAAATATATTTCAGGTATATCCAATAGTGTAGCTAAAAATATAGTTAAGTATAGAGAGGAAAATGGCGGATTCAAAAACAGAAAAGGATTATTGAAAGTAAAAAGATTAGGAGAGCAAACATTTATACAATGTGCAGGATTCTTAAGGGTTTCAGATGGTGATACACCTTTAGATAATACCTCAGTCCATCCTGAATCCTATGAGGAAACAATGAAGCTAATTAATAAATTAGGATATACAATGGATGATATAAAAGAAGGAAAGCTTAAGGATATAGATGATAGAGTTGCTGATTATAGAGAAAATGGAAACGACACCGATAATACTAGTATTAATTCTTTAGAAGAGCTTAAAAAATTTAAGGATAATTTTAGAGGAGAAAAACAAACAAAAAGAATTAATATTAGTAAAAACTTAGAAGCACTTTCAAAAGAATTAGAAATAGGATTAATTACACTTAAGGATATAATAAAAGAGCTAAAGAAGCCAGGGAGAGACCCTAGAGATGAAATGCCAAAGCCAGTATTTAGAACAGATGTATTAAAAATGGAAGATCTTAAACCTGAAATGGTTTTAACAGGAACCGTTAGAAATGTAGTTGATTTTGGTGCATTTGTAGATATTGGAGTTAAGCAGGATGGATTGGTACATATATCTCACCTGAGTGATAAATTTGTTAAGAAACCAACGGATATAGTTTCAGTTGGTGATGTAGTCTCAGTTAGGATTCTAGATGTAGATCTTGATAGGAAAAGAATTTCTTTAAGCATGAAAGAAGCTTAAAAGTAGATAAATTGCATAGTGCAATTTTAATAAAATAAATATCAGAGGAATTTATACAAAATGATAAAATTCTAATCAGTTAATTTCCTCTGAGAATTATTTTTCACTGAGAAAACTTTATATTAAAATTTTATAAAAAATATACTTAATTTGTAGATATGGGATTTTCTCAAAATAACATATGATAAGGAGGATAAAATGAGCGATCTAAATCAGCATAATATTAAGGAGTACCAGCGTCGTTGGTTTATCTGGGGGATTCTTGCCCTAGCATACGTAGTTGTATTTTTTCACAGAGTTGCAGTTGGAGTAGTAAGAACTGAGTTAATTACAGATTTCAGTATTAGTGATGTTGAATTTGGCAACTTAGGATCAATGTATTTCTATGCATATATGCTTATGCAGATCCCTTCAGGCATACTAGCTGATACTTTAGGGGCAAGGAAAACGGTTACAATAGGTACATTACTAGCAGGTATCGGTTCAATAATATTTAGTATGGGACAGAGCATTACTGTCGGGTATATAGGTAGGCTTATAGTGGGACTAGGAGTGTCTGTTGTATTTATATCAACGTTAAAAATATTATCTCAATGGTTTAAAGAAGATGAGTTTGGAAGGATGTCGGGTCTTACTTCATTTTTTGGCAATGGAGGATCATTATTAGCTCAATTCCCATTGGTACTAATGGTTTCATATATGGGATGGAGGATGTCTTTCACAACAATAGGTATTATAACTATAATAATAGCAGCGTTAATATTTATCATTGTCAGGAATAGGCCTGAAGATGTTGGACTAAATCCAATAACTCTAAAGACTAGTACAGAGAAGGTTAGTGTTGGTAAGAGTATTAGTAGAGTTTTTTCAAATCCTAGGACATGGCCAGGATTCTTTATATTTGGTGGAATGTTTGGAACTATGATTTCCTTTATTGGAGCATGGGGAGTACCCTATATGATGCATATCTATAACGTTACTAAAGGAAAAGCATCTACTTTTACGATGACAGTTACAGTAGGACTTATGATAGGTAGTCTTGTAGTTGGAATTATTTCTGATAAGATTGGAAAGAGAAAGCTACCACTAATAGTGTTTTCCATAGTTTACCTATTAACTTGGATAATTCTACTTTTTGTGAATTCAGGCGATATGACCTTTGGATTTCTTTATGTATTGTACTTTATTATGGGCTTCTCTTGCTCAGGGTTTGTACTTTCTTGGGCATGTGCTAAAGAGGTCAACCCTCCAGACTATGCAGGTATATCTACAGGAACAGTGAATATGGGTGGATTTTTATTTGCAGCCATTATTCAGCCTTTAATAGGTTATATTTTAGATCATAACTGGGCAGGTAAAATGCTGGAAGGAGCAAAGGTGTACAATATAGATTCATATAATAAAGCTTTTATGCTATGTTTAGTAGGAGCTATTATGGCTGTTCTAAGCGTAGTGTTTGTTAAGGAAACAAATTGCAAGAATATATATAATCATAATTAAGCTATGATTATAGAAGACAGGATTATTACAAGCAAAAGGCAACACATCTATAAACAGATGTGTTGCCTTTTAAAATTTAAGCTGTGAATTTAATTTTTAATATAATGAAGGATTTTGCATACTTTTATAGAAGTTTATCACGTGGACTTATGGAATTGGATGTAATAAAAGGTAAATAATACAAAAGGGTGTAGGTGATGCTATGGCTAATAATAAGGAAATCATAAAATATGAACCAGGAAAATTCTGTGGGGTTATAAGTTCTAGCTTAAGCTCACTAGAAGAAGGGGCATTGAAGAAGCTTATTCTACAATTGTTAAGAAAAAGAGGATGTTTAGTGTATGTTTATAATTCAATTGAAGATTTAAATCGAAAGGTTAAGATTTTTAAATCATGGAATCTTGATTACGAAGGCTTAGTAAGAGCGAATAGAATTATATATGTTTCGTCTCAAGAAAAATATCTAAATAATGGTGTTATTGATCATGATAAGATAATTAAATACTACAAAGATTTAATTGATAAATGTAGAAAAAACCAATATGAAGATATAATCTTTCTAGGAAGAAGAGATGGTTTCTATAGTAAACATGCAACTTTTAATGATATGGCAAAGTTTCACAGAAGAATTAAAGAATTATGTCAGCAGAAAGAAATTATGATTTTTACTACCTATATTGTGGATGTATTAAATGAGGAGAGATTTTTTGAGCTAATGCCATTGCACGACATGTTTATATTAGATGATGATAATCAAAGCTATCTCTACTTGTCTGATAAATTTGAAGAGGTCAAGCTAGTATTTAAATTTCTTAGAAAGATGTTTATTGATAAAGCAGAGTTATATAAAGATAAGAAGAAGCTTGAATTTCTCAATAAATTAATAATGAAGATATCCTATAAAGAAAGCCAAGGAGAACTTCTAAATGAAGCATTGAACACCATTTCTACAATTGTTGGAGCCGACTTTGGTTATATGCTGAGCTATAGTAAAGAGAAAAAACGTAATATAGTGGCTAGATATAATTTACCCTATGGTTTCCTAGAAGAACTTGAGAAATTAAGCTATGAAAAACATACTCCCCATAGATATTCATCAAATAATGTTATAGTGAATAACTCTAATGAATATATTAATCCAGTTAGATACAAGATTGTCAAAATATTTGAAGTGAAATCTGTGATTGAGATTCCTATAAAAGAAGAAAATAAGGTTGCAATTGGTGCGATTTTTTTATTCTTTACTCAGAACAATGAGTTTATGACAAAACATGTTCCGTTTCTAGAAGCTGTTAGCAATACCCTTCTTGCATTACTAAAGAAGCATGAAGAAAGTGCTGAGCAGAAGAAAGAGTTAATTAAAGCAGAGAAACTAAAGAATCTTGGAGAATTGGCTGGAGGAATAGCCCACGATTTCAATAATATTCTAACTTCTATATTAGGTTTTTCTATTGTTGCATTGGAGCGTACTGATAATAAAGAAATGAAAGAATACTTAGAAATAATAAATCAGTCTGCTTTAGACGGTAGGGCTATAGTAGATAAAATACAAACACTGACTAAAAAAAGAACTAATAAGATAAAAGAAATTGTTAATTTTAATAAGATTGTAGAAAGTTCTATACAGATGGCAAGACCCAAATGGAAGAATTTCTATGAGAGTAAGGGAGTAAAATTAGACCTTATTAGGGCATTAAATTCTCAAGGACATGTTTACTGTAATGAGCATGAAATAAGAGAGGGGATATTAAATATAATATTTAATGCTATGGATGCCATGGAAGAAGGTGGAAGTCTTAGGATTTCGACATATGATAAGGAAGATAAAGTTTATTTAGAAATAGAAGATAATGGAGTAGGTATGACTCAAGAGGTAAAGGAACAAATATTTGAACCTTTTTATAGTACAAAGGAAGCTAGAGGTACTGGACTTGGGTTAAGTATAAGTAAAGAGATATTTGAAGAGCATGGTGGAAAAATCGGAGTAGAAAGTAGGGAAAATTGTGGCACTAAATTCATTATTGAGTTTAAAAATCAAATTGGGCAGGGAGCAATTGAGAAGGAGAAATATACTATACCTACTTTTGACTCAATTAAATCACTGGTTGTAGATGATAAGGATAAGGTTGCAAGATCTCTTAAAGAATTATTAGGTATGCTAGAAGTAAAAAGTGATATAGAAACAAATAGTGAAAAAGTCATTGAGAAGCTTTCTAACTCAAAGTATGATGTGATTTTCTGTGATTTAGCAATGCCTAAGGTAAGCGGATTAGACTTGGCCAAGCAAATAAAATTAGATTATCCTGAAACTAAATTTATTTTGATGACTGGATGGCCAGAAAATATTAATGATGAATATTTAGATAAAATAGATTATATTCTAGAGAAGCCTTGCATGATAGAAGATTTAGCTAAGGCTCTAGATGAAGTAAAAAGTACATGTTAAGTAAATTAATTTGGTTGAAGAAAAACTAAACAAAGGATATAATATTAATTAGAGTCACGAAATAAAATTAAAATAAGGGGGTATTGTTGTGCTTTTAATTAAAAATGGGAAGGTTTATACGATGACTGGGGAAGTCATAGAGAATGGAAGCATTTTAATAGAGAACGGAAAGATAAAGGAAATTGGCAAAGATATTGTGGCACCTTTAGATGTAGAAATAATAGATGCAGAAGGAAAAACAGTAATGCCAGGTTTTATTGATGCTCACTGTCATCTAGGTATGTGGGAAAGTGGAATTGGATTTGAAGGTGATGATGGAAATGAAGCAGTTGACCCAGTAACACCTCATTTAAGAGCTATTGATGGAATAAATCCTATGGATATAACTTTTAAGGAAGCTCAACAAGGTGGTGTAACCTGTGCTTGTACAGGGCCAGGAAGTGCAAATGTAATTGGAGGACAATTTGCGGCTATAAAGACATATGGAGATCGAATAGATAATATGATTGTTAAAGCTCCTTTAGCTATGAAGGTTGCCTTTGGAGAAAATCCAAAGAGAGTATATAATGGACAGAAAAAATCACCAACGACTAGGATAGCTACTGCGGCTATATTAAGAGAAACTTTATATAAAGCTAAGGAATATAATGAAAAACTTGAATTATCAAAAGATGATGAGTCTAAAAAACCTAAATTTGACATGAAGCTTGAAGCTATGGCTATGGTTATAAGAAAAGAAATTCCTCTTAAAGCCCATGCCCACAGAGCAGATGATATATTCACAGCATTAAGAATAGCAAATGAGTTTGGTCTTGATATGACATTAGATCATTGTACAGAAGGACATTTAATAGCTGACTATTTAGCAAAAGAGGGAAAATCAGCAATAGTGGGACCTACATTTGGTCATAGATCAAAATTCGAGTTACAAAATACAAGCTTTGAAACTCCAAATGCCCTTAATAAAGCAGGTGTTAAGATTGCAATAACAACGGATTCTCCTGTTATACCACTGCAATACTTACCAATGTGTGCTGGATTGGCAGCTAAGGCAGGGTTAGATGAAATGGAGGCACTTAAGGCAATAACTATAAATGCTGCAGAAATCGCAGGGATAGCAGATAGAGTTGGAAGCTTAGAAGTAGGAAAAGATGCAGATATCGTAATATTTGAAGAAAATCCACTTATGGATGTTGGATGTGAAGCTTCGTTTACAATAATAGATGGTAAGATAGTTTATAAAAAGTAAGGGGGGTAAAAGGTGCTATTAATAAAAAATGGGAAAATTTTCACTATAACCGGTGATATTATAAATAAAGGAAGCATACTTGTAGAGAATGGAAGAATTAAAGAAATTGGAAAGGATATAGTAGCTCCATTGGATGCAGAAGTAATTGATGCAGAAGGTAAAGTAGTTATGCCAGGATTTATAGAGGCTCATTGTCATTTAGGAATACATGAAGAAGGAATAGGCTTTGAAGGTAATGATGGTAATGAAGCAGTGAACCCTGTAACTCCTCATTTAAGAGGGATAGATGGAATAAATCCTATGGATGGAACATTGAAGGAAGCATATGAAGCAGGGATTACTTGTGCCTGTACAGGTCCTGGGAGTGCAAATGTAGTTGGGGGACAGTTTGTAACTATAAAGACCTATGGTGATAGAGTTGATGATATGGTTGTTCAAAACCCTTCTGCAATGAAGATTGCCTTTGGGGAAAATCCAAAGAGAGTATATAATAGTCAGAAAAAATCACCCACGACTAGGATGGCAGTAGCTGCTATTCTTAGAGAGACTCTATTCAAAGCTAAAGAATACAATAAAAAGCTTGAGTTGGCTAAGGAAGATAAGTCTAAAAAGCCAGATTTTGATATGGAGCTAGATGCTATGGCAAAGGTGATTAGGAAAGAGATACCATTAAAGGCCCATGCCCATAGAGCCGATGATATATTTACTGCAATAAGAATTGCCAAAGAATTTGATGTTGATATTACATTAGATCACTGTTCAGAAGGACATATGATTATAGACCATTTGGTTGAAGAGGATAAGGCAGCTATAATTGGACCTACTTTAGGTCATAGGGGGAAATTTGAAACAAAGAACAAGACCTTTGAGACTCCAGGGATTCTTAATAGGGCTGGAATAAAGGTGGCCATTACAACTGATGCTCCAGTTGTTCCATTACAGCATTTGCCCATTTGTGCGGGAAAAGCAGTTGATGCAGGAATGGACGAAATGGAAGCATTAAGGGCTATAACTATTTATCCAGCTGAAATACTTGGGATTTCAGATAGAGTGGGAAGCTTAGAAATAGGAAAAGATGCTGATATTGTAATATTTGATGGTAATCCAATTTTGGATGTGGATTGTAAAACTTATGCCACAATTATAAATGGTAAAGTTGTATATAAGAATTGAGATAATTAGGCTGGAAGATTACATAATTATCATTGACAAAAATTTAATTATGTGCAATAATGTAGGTACAAATGAATATTTGAATCTTCAGGGCAGGGTGAAATTCCCGACCGGCGGTTATAGTCCGCGAACTGTATTAAACAGTTGACTTGGTGTGATTCCAAGACCGACAGTAAAGTCTGGATGGGAGAAGAGAATTGTACTTATTTAGAGTGCATTTAAGATGTATGGCAAATTAACCCCTTGGAGATTTTCTTCAAGGGGTTTTAAAATTATTTAATATGCCTCCCATCAACACAATAAAAATATAATTTATTATGGAGGGATTATTATGTTAGCAATAAATGAGAAAATGTCAACAAAGGTTATCACTAAGATTTCAATTTTGTCAGTATTAGCTTTCCTTATAATGCTTATAGAAGCTCCTCTTTGGTTTACACCAGTATTCTTGAAAATAGATGCTAGTGATTTACCTGCTTTAATTGGAGCATTTGCATTGGGACCAATGGCTGGAGTAATGATTGAATTTTTGAAGAATTTACTGCACATAGTACTCAAAGGAACTGACACAGCTGCTGTAGGAGAATTAGCAAACTTTATTGTAGGTGGTTTATTCGTTTATACTGCAGGATATATTTATTATAAAAATAAGAATGTTAAGAGTGCAGTAATTGGTATGGCCGTAGGGACAGTAGTAATGACAATAGGTATGGCTATAGCTAACTATTTTGTGTTGATACCATTCTATGTAAAGTTATATGGAATGCCGTTGGAATCAATAATAGATATGGCTAAGGCAGTAAATAATTATGTTGTCGATTTAAAGTCTTTCATACTTTATACTGTGGTACCTTTTAATCTCATAAAGGGAATTATTGTATCATTAGTAACTTTAGTAATATATAAAAGAATTTCTCCTATACTTCATAGATAGGTTAATTAGGAAATGCAATGATATGAAATAACATATATAAGGATTAAATTGATATGCTCTCCTTACAATAAATAGTTAAAATAATATAACTATTTATTGTAAGGAGAGTTTTAATATTGTGATATAATGCAACTAGGCTAACTATTGAAATTAGAATCTTTATATAATGTATTGTACATAAGGAACAATATGGATATAATATCATTAGGCTTTGAGATACGGAAAGGATGAAATTATGTTTAAGATTACTACAAAAGATCCTAAAGAAACTAAAGAATTAGGTTATGCTTTAGGGAAAATTTTAAAAGGTGGAGATGTTGTCTGTCTCATAGGTGATCTAGGTGCAGGAAAAACAACCTTGACCCAATCTATAGCTGAAGGGCTTGATATAAACGATTATGTGACTAGTCCTACCTTCACTTTGATAAATGAGTATGATGGTAGATATCCCCTTTATCATTTTGATGTATATAGAATTAATGATGTAGAGGAAATGTACGACCTGGGCTATGAAGAATATTTTTATTCTGAAGGAGTGACATTAATTGAATGGGCAAATTTGATAGAAGAAATGCTTCCTAAGGATAGATTGATTATAGAAATAAAAAGAGGAAAAGGAAATGAAGAAAGGGAAATACTAATTCAGGGAATTGGAGATAGATATAGAGAAATAATCAAGGAGTTGAAAAAGTAATGAAAAT
Source organism: Sporosalibacterium faouarense (assembly GCF_016765695.1). Lineage (GTDB taxonomy): Bacteria > Bacillota > Clostridia > Tissierellales > VENL01 > Sporosalibacterium > Sporosalibacterium faouarense. Next base: position 34,158 of record NZ_JAETGO010000035.1, read on the forward strand.
ACTAGCCATAGACACATCAAGCATAGTCGCAACCTGTGCAATTATGGATGACGAAAAGCTCATAGGAGAATACATACTTAATCATAAGAGGACCCATTCCCAAAAAATAATGCCGATAATAGAAGAAATTTTATCAAGTTGTGATCTTAAACCTGAGGATATAGATGTTTATGCTGCTTCAGTTGGACCAGGTTCCTTTACAGGATTAAGAATAGGAGTTGCAACAGTTAAGGGACTGGCTCATGCAATGAATAAATCAGTAGTAGGTATATCTACGATAGAGGCATTGGCATTTAATATTCCATATTCAGAAGGGATAATAGTTCCAATGATGGATGCAAGGAGAGATAGGGTATATACTGGCATTTATAAATGGGAAGATGGAGATTTATGCGTTATAGAAGAGCCAGATGCAATAGAGGTTGAAGAACTATTAGACAAATTATTAAAAAGGAATGAAAAGGTTATTGTAAATGGAGATGGAGCCATAGTATATAAGGATAAGATTATTGAAGGATTGGGAAGCAAAGTATTATTTGCTCCTAAATCTGTGAATATGGCTAGAGCTGCATCTGTGGCTGAATTGGCAATGGCTAAAGCTAAGATTGGAGATGTAACAAGCTTTATGGATCTGGTTCCAGATTATTTGAGAAAATCTCAAGCCCAAAGAGAATATGATAAGAAAATGAAGCTCTGCGGTGAGAAAGATGAGTAATATTAATATCCGTGAGATGACTGAAAAAGATATAGATCAGGTGTTGGAAATAGAAAGACTGTCTTTTACCACTCCCTGGTCTAGAGATGCTTTTGAATCAGAAATTAAAAAGAATCTTCTATCTAAATATATATTAGCAGAAAAAAATGAACAAGTTGTAGGATATGCTGGAATGTGGTTGATAGTTGATGAAATACATATTACGAATGTAGCGGTTCATCCTAACAAAAGAGGTGAAGGAATAGGAGATAAATTAGTTAGTAAAATAAGTGAAATTTGTAGAGATAGAGATATGAGAGCTATCACCTTAGAGGTTAGGAAAACTAATGATGTAGCTAAATCACTATACATAAAGCATGGATTTAAAGAAGTAGGTATAAGGCCTGGATATTATAGTGATACAAACGAAGATGCAATAATCATGTGGAAGGAGTTAGGTTAAAATAAAGGAGGAGTTGTTATGGACAATAGTTATTATGAAGAACAAGAACCTTTAAATTGGTTTGAGAGATTAAAATATGTCTTTACTAAACCAAGTAAATTATTTTCAAACTTAGTGCAGCATCCGAAAATTATATCACCATTACTTGCAATTGTAATAAGTATGGCTGTATTAATACTTATAAGGATTAATCTATTTCAAGAATATATAGTGTCAACTCAGAATGAAGCCACTGGTATATTTAGTACAATCATATCAGTTCTTTCTTTTGCATTATTTCCTGTATTAATTCTTCTTGTGAAAAGTAGAATTATTCATGGATTTGTTCCTATTTTTGGAGGAGATGCTAATTATAATCAGTTTTTATCAGTTATTGCATATTCATACATACCTGTTATACTTGGAGAAACAATCATAGCCATTATTTCTTTGGTGCAGGGACAGTTTGATGTTTCTATATCCTTCGCTCAGCTATTGCCTCAATCTATGGAAAGTGGTTTTTTATATGCAATATTAGCACAGTTTAATATTTTCACAGTATGGTATCAAATATTAGCTATAATTGGAGTATCATATGTATATGAAATAAGTAAGAAAAAGTCAGCAATACCTGTTTTATTAACATGGCTATCATGGATATTAATAAATGGAAGTTTGCAGGTAATAATGTACTGGGTAGCAGATATGCAGTCTCAAAGCTAATTGAATAAAACTATAACTATAACTATAAGGCGGGCTTATTTAGCTCGTCTTAATTTTTTAAAATTTAATTTATAAAAAAGTATTTTTATTTCAGACAAATAGGAAATTACTTCGTAGTATTATTATGAAGGGAAGAAAGGAGGGGTCATATGAATGAACAGGACATTGATATTGTTAAGCGATGTCTGGAAGGAGATGGGAATTCTTTTGAAATACTGGTTACTAAGTATAAGAAGAAGATATATAATATAGCCTACAGATTTACAGGAAATAAAGATGATGCAATGGATGTAACTCAAGAAGTTTTTATAAAGGCTTATAACTCTTTAAATCAATATGACCCAAAATACAAATTTTCTTCCTGGATATTAAAAATTACAACTAATTATTGTCTAGACCAGAAAAAGAGAAAAAAAGTTGAGACCGTTGAGCTAAATACAGAGCTAGACAATAGAAGTACCACAACAAGCGCAGAGAATCTATATATCCACAAGGAGAATAAAGCAGCTATAGCTAAAGCCATAGCCTCTTTGCCGGATAAGTACAGAGTACTTATAGTACTATATCATAATCAAAATCTTAGTTATAATGAGATATCAGAAACTTTAAAGCTACCTCTTACTAAAGTGAAAAATAGACTATATAGAGGTAGAAAAATGCTTAAGGAAGAATTAGAGAATGTTAGAAGGGAGGAAACTAAATGGACTGCCAAAAAGCTTCGATATTGATGATGGAATATATAGACGGAACAATAAATGAATCAGATAAAATTAGCTTACTAGGTCATATTGAAGAATGTGAAGACTGTAACGAAGAGTTTTCATTACTCGTTGAAAGCATAGATTTAGTTGAAAATATGGAAGAGTTAGAGCCTCCTGAAGACATGGAAAACTTAGTTATGTCAAGTATTGACTTGAACAGATATAGCATTAAGACTAAAGTATGGAATATTACACTAGCTTTATTTGCAACAATAACAATTATGATGGGAACTACAGCATATGTTGCCTATAGCAAACTAGGATTTCTAAAGGAGGTTTTTATAGCTTTAACTATTAAAGTAGTAAACTTTATTGTGCTTAACTTACCTCAATTAATGTCTTTTATTGATGGTAATTTACTCTTAGTATTTATTTTGGGAATGGGAATTTTATCAATTCTGATGGGTTCAACTATAACAATTGCTGTAGCGGAAGTATATATAATTAAAAAGTTTGGACTTAAGTTAAGGAGGGGTTAGAAAGTGAAAAGAATAAGAATCATTGCTAGTATATTAATTATATTAACCTTAATAACAGGAGTAGCATTAGCTTCAGAAAAAGTAGTGCATGGAGATAAAATAGCGTTATTTAAGGATATTAGAATCGAAGAAGGAACTAAATTAGATGGAGATATAATTGCGATTTTCTCTGATGTAGATATTGATGGTACAGTAGATGGAGATGTAATATCTATTTTCGGTAAAGTTAATCTCTTTGGAAATTTGGATGGAAATATAATATCAGTTTTAGGAAATATTGATATGGGAGAAAAATCTATAGTTACAAGGGATATGATTCAAATTACGATTGGAGATGATGATAGGCCTAATAGTGCAATTATTAGGGGTGAAGAAGTCACAATGAGACTATTTGAAAGTGAGATTTCAGGTATCTCTGCATTGATAATTTTCCTTGTTGCATTCTTTGCACTTAAAAATATATTTGGATTCATACTATCAGCTATTTTAGTTGCAGTAATACCAGAAAGAATGGACAAAATAACCTATGCTACATCTAATAGAATAGGAAGACGTTTAGGAATAGGTATACTAGGGGTTATCGTATTCTATTCAGCATTAACCATATTAGGGGCAATAGTTATTGGAACACCACTGATACCTATATTATTAATATTAAGATGGTTATTAGGTCTTGGTGGAAATACTGCTGTTAAGATGGCTATAGGTAGAAAAGTAGGTAAAAAAGGTCAATGGTCAAGAATTACTCAATTACTCGTTGGTAGTTTAATATATATGTTAATAGATATTACAATAATCTTAAAGCCTATATTATATTTTGGTAAACTGATTGGAATGGGAGCTATTATTGATACAAAAATTGGAACTACAGAGTATTGGAGTAAAGATAGTGCTAAACATAGTGGAAATAATGAGGCACCAACATATACGGTAAAAGATGAAAATGATAATAATAGAAGTGATGAAATACAAGATCAATTGAGCATTGAAGATAATAATATAGAAGATGATAATAGTACTCAAGATAATGATAAATTGTAACGGTGATAGTATAAAGAAATATCTTGTTTAATTTCAGAGAGATATATTTAAACATGAATTAATTAGACTGAAAAAATATATTAGGTGTTTTGGTTAATTAGCATAGAAGAGAAAAAGATTAAGAAGGAGGGCAGAAGTATGAAAAGAGTTTTAGCTATAATTATGGTGTTTGTCATGATAAGTTTATCAGGATGCGTAATAGATTTGGAAGATGGGCTTGAAATTGGTATAGGCGATGACCGGATTTCTATAGATGTAGGTGATGAGAATTTTGAACTTGGAGATTTAGAGACCTATAATCAAGATTTTGATATTGGTAATGAAGAAAGCCTAGATGTTGATATAAATGTAAGTGCTGCCAAGATAAATATAGAAAAAAGTGAGGATAAACTTTTTTCTGGTAGAGTAGAAAGTAATATTGTAGGCTTTGATCCGAGAATGGAGTTAGTAGGGAACAGCCTTTTAATCAAAGATAATTTTAAATATAGGTCCATAAGAAGCTTTAAGAATAATTGGGATCTTAAATTTACAGATCAATTGCCATTAAAATTTGATATCACTACTAATGCATCTAAAAATGACTTTGACTTTACAGGATTATTAATTTCTAAGTTTAAACTTTATGCAAATGCCACTGACAATTATATACGTTTTGATGAAAAAAATAAAGAGAATATGGAAAGCTTTGAAATAGATGTTAATGCTGGTAATCTGGAGGTTTATGGACTAGGTGATGCAGGGCCTGAAGAGATTGAGATAGATGTCAATGCTGGTAAGATTGCTTTGGAATTTGGAGAAAACATAGATAAAGATATGGAAATTTCAATAGAAGGTAACGCATCTCAAACCACACTAGATTTACCAGATAGTGTAGGAGTAAGCATTGAAAAGAGAAGCACACTTTCAAGTTTAGATATAGATGAGTCAGAATTTATAAAAGGTGAAGATGGCTACAAAAGTAATAATTATGAATCAGCAAAATATAAAATAGATATTGAGGTTAGAGGAACAGCTTTTAATTTGACTGTAAGATGAAGAGTAAAATATTAGCAGGAAAATAAAAGGCATTGAAAAAAACCTCTCCTAAGCATATACTTATGCAATTAGGAGAGGTTTTTATTATTAAATATAATTTTCTTAAGAATCTTATTAAACTTCTAGGTTAAAGAGGCACTAATATCTTATCAATTCATAGTTTAAGTTGTATGAATCAACTTATAAATACACAGTACTTGACTAACCATGAATTATCAACATATTTTAGAATGTAGTCATGACTGCTAATTAGATTATTTTCTGTATCATAAGTGTTTACTTTATAATAAACCTCTAGATTTTTACTATCAGTATGATCGTATACTATATCTACGTGACCAAGGGCAGGGTCAGAGCCTGCTTCCCCACCATAGGTATAAAGTCTTCCATCAATAGAAATATATTTAGGTAAAGATACTAGGTCTTCATATAAACTACCAGTAAATATTGTAGATAGTTTCTTGTTCAAATCATCTTTTGTTTTGAAATCTTCATCAGTTACAAGATAATAAGTCTGATCACCATGTTTTAATGCTGTATTCCAGTCATGCCGTAATGAAGAAATTCTAAATAAAGATAGCATTTCTTGAGCTCGTTGAAAAATGGCTTCAGCATCTTTGTGAGTTAAAATTACTATATCATTTTGTTGAGATTTTCCAGAGCTAGAAATCGCAATACTTAAAGATTTGTTTTCTGATTCCAATTTAGAATTTCTTTCTTCTAAACTTAGATTCTTATTTTCTAGTTCCGTAATCCTATCCTTCAAGTTATCTATTTCTCTTTTTAATTCATTCGTTAAAGCTTTTGAAGTACTTAACTCATTATTAAGCTTGTCCCTTTGATTGTCTAATAGGTTTATTTCATTTTGCAATGAAGAATATTTTTCAATAGATACAGTTTCTGTAGAGTTACAGCCTATTAAAATTAAGGGTATAAGTAAGAATAATAAATTTAATTTACTTGAAACTTTCATTAAGGGCCTCCTTCCTAACATGACTTTAAAGTAGGCTAGTTAGAAAATGTAGATCATCATATCCTCAAGCTTTCGCAAAACATCCTAACATATTATAGAATAAATGTAAAATAATGAAATGTCAACAATTTATTGCTGTTGTTGAAATATTTATAATTCACTTCTCATAACTATATAAAGTAGATATACAATATATCAGCTATGGAGGTAATTAAGGTGAAAATCAAACTAATAATTGGATTAATTATTATAAATATTATACTGATAATTCCACAAACTGTTTTAGGTAATCCAGAGGATGATAGAGAAGGACTCAAGAGTATAGAAATTAATAAAGATATGAAAATAAACGATGATGTATTTGAATTTATAGATAGTTTTATAAATAAAGGAATAATAGTGGGAGATCTTTTTGTATTAGGAAGAAAAATATACAATGAAGGAATTATTCATGGGGATATACTAGGAATAAGTTTATTTACTGAAATACTTGGAACTATAAAGGGAGATGTAAGAATGGCAACAAAGTCCCTTAAAATATCGGGACCTGTATTTAGAAATGTGAGTGCTCTTGTAGATAAGTTTATTTTAGATAAATCTGGAGTGGTAGATGGAAGTATGACATTAATAGGGAATGAAGTTAAAATAGATGGCTTGATTGGTACTGACCTAAGAGGAAAAGCCAAAACTCTAACAATAACTGGAGAAATAAAGGGAAATGTCGATATGGAAGTGGAGAAGGTAGTTTTTGGAACAAATGGAAAGGTATCTGGAGATTTTAACTATTCTGGTCATGAAAAAATCATAATTCCGATGAGTAATATTAATGGTAGTATAAACTACGAAAAGAAAGAATCATTCTTTGAAAAAATTAAAATAAAAAAGAGTTTGAGATATTTTCAAGCGTTTAAGAATACATTGGACATATATATGAGAGTTTTTAGATGTATATAATAAATACTCCTATGAAATAATATTATTAAATTGTTTAAAATTATGAATTGTAGGAGGGTATTTATGGCTAATGGAAATAAAGATCAACTAATGAAAGTAGCTAAGAGCTGTAGTCAATATAACTTTGAAGAAGATTCTTCCTTAAGGTCAGATGTGTCAATAATGGGAGAAACAGCAAAGAGTTGTGAAAACTGCGTTCATTTTACAGCAGAACATAAATGCGATATTGACTTAATAGATAAAATACTCACAAATATGGCAATGGAGCTAGATGACGAGTACTAAATTTTAACAATTAAATATAGGTTATTACAATGTAAAAGGGGACAGAAACTGTCCCCTTTAATTGTTATACTTGTTATCAGAAATGAATTACCTTAGCTCTTTAGTATAGTCGCTATCTAATTCACTCATTACTTTCTGAGGTTTATCTTTTAATGCCATCATTAGGGCATAATCTCCATAATTTACTTCCTTTAGCATTGCATCTGAGACTATATTAGATTGAGATATCCTATTAAAGAAAGTGTTTTTTCTTTTAGCCATGGTTTTCACTCCTAAAGGTTAATTTACCTCTATATTTAGTATCTAACAAAAGTGAATATATATGTTAGTAAATTTTTCATATGAATCTTATAAGGAATGAGATGTTTAAAAGGAAGTGCTGTTGGAATTAACTAATCATATAATGAGATGTAACAAAATACTAAAAATGTTAC
>NZ_JAETGO010000030.1 GCF_016765695.1 Sporosalibacterium faouarense
TCAGGTGGAGTGGAGTCTCCATCTGAAGCCCCGATGTTCTGCTTGAGCAGAACGAGTTCACTAAAGATTATTTTTCATCGGTTTGAACCATTTTTACAATCATTTTAGATAAAGATTTCCTATCTGTATCGTCACCTACTTTCCAGAGTTCTTGAAGCAATCTGTGCTCTCGATTTTCAGGATCGGTAGTTGCAGATAAAAATGTGCCAACCTTTTCTCCAATATTTTCGATAGTATCCTCGGATAGTCCTATAGATTCTCCTAATTTAACTGCTTTTCCTACACTTTCTTTCCACTTATTCCATTCAGTAAAATTTGAATTATGTATTTCCACCATATCACCTCCATAGAAATATTTTTTGTAATTTAGAGAAAATAATACATTGAGAAAAGTATATATTAAATTTTATACAATTTTGCAAAATTACATTTAATTTGCAAATATACAATCTCTGTCATGGTTTATTTAAAAAAATATTTATGATCTTTGGTTTTCTAATTGAAATTAATCTTTAATTAATGAAATATTGTATAATAAGATTATAGTAATTAAGAAAGTAGGTGGATGATATGGAAATAATTCTAATTATAGTATCACTAGTAATAATGTTAATCGGTTTTATAGGGGTTTTTTTGCCAGCAATTCCTGGGACTGGGCTTATTTTTATTACTGCGTTGGTATATGGTATCATAACAAAGTTTTCAGAAATAACAGTTACTATTATAGTAATATTGGGTATATTAACCGTAGTGTCCTTAGTATTGGATTACATAGCGTCTTTGATAACAACTAAAAAAGCTGGGGCTTCTAGATTTGGACTTGCAGGAGCTTTAATTGGTGGAATAACTGGCTTTATTATTTTTAGTCTAGTTGGATTTTTAATAGGACAATTTTTAGGAGCGATTATAGGTGAACTAATTAAAAGGACGGATACTAAAAAATCAATAAAAATAGGATTGGCAACTTTTGTTGGATATATACTAGGTGTTGTAGCTAATAGTACTATAGCTGCATCAATGATAGTTATTTTTATACTAAAGATTATTTTTTAAGGAGTGAAATATATGTATATAGGAAGTCATTTATCAATTTCAAAAGGATTTGCAAATGCAGCTGAAGAGGCAGTGGAAATTGGAGCAAATACATTTCAATTTTTCACTAGAAATCCTAGAGGTGGAAAGGCAAAAGATATTGATTCTGAAGACATTTTGAAGTTAAAGAAGATTATGAAGGAAAATAATTTTGGTCCCCTGTTAGCACATGCTCCATATACTCTTAATCTTGCTTCATACAAAGAACATGTATATGATTTTGCCAAAATGGCTTTTAAGGATGATTTAAATAGACTTGAGAAAATACCATGTGACTTATATAATTTCCATCCAGGTAATCATACTGGTAAAGGAGTGGAATATGGAATAGACAGAATATCAGGAATTCTAAACGAAGTTATAACAGGTAATGAAAGCACCATGGTATTATTAGAAACTATGTCAGGTAAGGGAACTGAGATTGGCAAGACATTTGAAGAACTTAAGATGATTATAGATAAGGTAAAGTATTCAGAATTGATGGGAATTTGCTTAGATACATGTCATATTTATTCTGCAGGCTATGATATTGTAAATGACTTAGATAATGTATTAGAAAAGTTCGATAATATTATTGGGATAGATAGATTAAAGGCAATACATTTAAATGATAGTATGAAGGAATTTGCTAGTAATAAAGATAGACATGAAAAGATAGGAGAAGGGACACTAGGATTAGAGGCACTGGTTAATTTTATCAATCATCCTCAGATAGCGAACATTCCAATTTTATTAGAAACACCTAATGAACTAGCAGGATATAAGAAGGAAATTGAGACACTTAGATCAAGCTATAATAAATAAAAAGTTTTATAAGAGTGTGAGCATGGGCTGAATTGTGGAATAAGATTTTTTTATTTAGAAAAATCCACTCTAAAGTTGTTATGAAGCTAGAGATTTTGAACTTGAAAGAATATTTATGAAAAAATGCTATGGGAATGTAATTACATTCCCATAGCATTTTTTCGTCTCAATAGATTAGTTTAGTTAATTAGAGCATGAATAAGTTTAAATTAATAAAAAGATACTAATATAGGACAATATATTTTTGAGTTTTTGAGAAAATAGTATTCTCTAAACTGAAAATTTTAAAGAGGTGGAATTATTGAATGGAATTCTTATAAGTATTTTAGTTGGAGCTTGTACTGGGTTGGGAGCTTTACCGTTAATATTTGTAAAGTCAATTTCTAAGGCAACAAAAAATGGATTATTAGGATTTGCTGGAGGAATAATGGTTTTTGCAAGTTCTTTTAGTCTTATACAACCTGCAATGAGAGAAGGAAGTCTAATTAGTGTAATTAGTGGGATAATCACTGGAACTTTATTATTAACCGCCATAGAGAAGACAATCCCCCATGCCCATGGAAATGATCTAGAGAAAAATGCAGCAGGTGAAGATAATAGAAAAGAGGTTAAAAATACCTTGCTTCTAGTATTGGCAGTGGCAATTCACAATATCCCAGAAGGACTGGCCATAGGTGTTGGTTATGGTTCTGGTAGTATAACTTCTGGATTAAATCTGGCATTGGCAATAGGAGTACAGAATATACCTGAGGGTTTAATAGTAGGTGCAACTTTGTTACAAGAAGGTAGCTCAAAGACAAAAGCTATATTAGTTTCTTTTCTGACTGGAATTGGAGAACCGATAGCGGCAACAATAGCAATTTTGACATTAAGTGCTATTAGTAATTTTATGCCTTTTATATTATCAATGACAGCTGGAGCAATGTATTATGTAGTTTCTAATGAATTAATCCCAGAAAGCCATTGTGAGGGGAATGAACTGCTATCTACTTATGGTTTCATTTTAGGACTTATACTTATGATAGTCTTTAATATGCTAATTGGTAAATAAGAGAATAGGACTTTAGACCTATTTTGATAAAAAAATTCAATAAATCTTAATTAACAACAAACTTCGACAAAAGAGAAAAATATTATTTGATAGAATGACACTATAAATAAATTTCTTTACAGGGAAAATAGGAGGTGTGACTTTGACATTTAGATATTACAGTTATAGATCCTTAACAATAAAAATAGGGCGCTATTTTTTTATGATATAATGAAAAAATGTAAAAAAAAAGTGAGTGAGAACCTACTATGTATGGTACAATACATAGTAGGTTTTTTTATCATTAATATATATAATTAGGAAATTACATATTGAAATTTAGATTAAATATATTTTGAAATCTAACTGTAGGTTTTCTTTAAATTAATGAAAAGTTTATATAACAAAACAAATTATTTATAATTTTAGAAGGATTTTATTACTGTTCATAGAATTAGGAAAATATGGATATATTAGAAAGGAGAAAATTATGAAAAAAATTATAGCTTTTATGGTTATTTTATCTCTATTATTACCTTTAACAGCGTGTAAAGATCGAGATTCAGTAGACGTTGACGAAAAAACTGATTATGAAGATAATCAGGGAGAGCAAGAGGATATAAAAGATTCACAAGAAGATCAATCAGAAAATAGTGACGTTGACAAAGAAGATGATTATAGTGAAGCTGAGGATTTAAGTAACTCAAACCAGGACAGTGAAGAGGTACTTTTAGGTGAAGAAGATTTACCTATCGAAGTCAATGGAGGTTCTATAAACTATAATATGACTAAGTCAGAAGCAATTGAAATACTTGGAGAACCTTTGGAAAAAATAACTTATGAGGATTCCGAAAGCATTGTTACTTATAAATATGATGGCATAGATATAACTTTTATACAAGAATATATTGAAGTTATTAAAGTGATTGGTACTAATTATTCCACTCATAGAGGTATTAAGGTGGGGGATGACACACAAAAGATTTTTGAAAGTTATGGTGAGGTTAGTCCAGTGGATATACAAGGCCACGAAAAATATTATATGTATGAATTACCCACGGATACAATAGAGATACAATTATTTTTTGTTACAATGGATGGTAAGATTAAAGAATACTATTTCTGTAATAGCTTATAGAGAATTAGAAAATATCACTTAATCCACTGCCAAAGGTTTCTAGAAATACTAATAGGAAAACTAGTAAAGTGAAGTTATTACTATTTCCATTACCGAATTGACAGAAGCCACCATTAAATTCTACAAATAATACTAATCCAATTAATAAGAAAAGCTCAAGATAATCTCTATCTCCAAAACCACAGGAATTATTGAATAGGCCACCTGAGAAACCGCCAAACAAGCCGCCAAGTATTGAGTTAGAAGACCTATTAAACAAACCTTTGGATGAATTTCCAAATAGGCTTTTGCGAGAATTATTGAATAAACCACTTGAAAAAAGATTAAGCATTTTAAAACCTCCAGTACTTTGTTAATATAGGATATACATTTGAGGTCTGATTTGATACTGTTTATTACAAAACGTATATATATCAGTTGAAATTTTCAAATAAGGAAATTGTATGAATCCTAATATGCAATTTCCTTAAATAATAATTATGTAGTTTTTTATTTATAAAAGGATTGATGGTAATGGATTTAAAAGAAGATATATTACATAGAGCAAAAAAAATTGGAATTGATATAATTGGATTCTCTAATTGTGAGGCATTTGATGGACTTAGAGATAAATTGCTCCTTAGAAGAAGAAATAAAAAAGATACAGAGTTTGAGGAGAATGACATAGAATTAAGAACAAAACCAAAGAGACTTATGTCAAAATGTAAGTCAATAATAGCCATAGGAATTTCATATAATGTGGATGTAAAAGACAATATAACAAGTGACGTTTTATTAAAATCTCATAAGGGAAATTTATCTAGGTCCTCTTGGGGAATAGATTATCATATTATATTAAAGAATAAATTAGAAGAATTGGCTAAAGAAATAAAGAAAGTAGTAAATTTTAATTATAAGGTATTTGTTGATACAGGACCTTTAGTTGATAGAGAGATTGCTAAAAGATCTGGCATTGGATGGTACGGAAAAAATAATTCCATTATAAACGATAAATATGGATCTTTTATTTTTATTGGTTATATGCTTACAGATATAGATTTAGAGCCCGATAGACCAATTGATAATAAATGTGGATTCTGTACCAATTGTATAGATGCTTGTCCTACAGGGGCAATAGAAGGAAATAATATAGTTAATGCTAGAAGATGTATTTCATATCTTACACAGACTAAAGAAAAAATTCCATATGAGTTAAGAGAAAAGATGGGAACGAAAATATACGGGTGTGATACTTGTCAATTAGTTTGCCCTATAAATAAAAAGACTGTTTTAGGGGAAAATGAAAGTTTTTATCCCAAAATAACTAATGGTAAAATAGAACTAAGAGAGCTGTTTAACATGTCCAATAGAGAATTTAAGAAGAAGTATGGTCATATGGCAGGGAGTTGGAGAGGGAAAAATATTCTAAAGAGAAATTGTATAATAGCTATGGGTAATATTAAGGACAAAGAGAATTTAGACTTTATAATTAAAGGCCTAGAGGACCAAAGTTCTATTATAAGAGAATATTCTGCATGGGCTTTGCTTAAAATAGATAAAGGGTTAGGTATTAAGCTAATTAGAAAATACATTGATAAAGAAAAAGAAGTTGATGTAAAGAATGAGTTAATAAAGCTACTTAAATACTTCGAAGGTGATAATAAATGAGAATAGGCATAATATCAGATACTCACATAAGAAAGGATTATAGTAAAATAGATAGCTTTATAGAAAAATATTTAAAGGATTTAGATGCTATTATTCATGTAGGAGACTATACTACCATAGATTTGATTGATAAACTTAAAAAAACAAATGACTTTGTTGGTGTGTATGGAAATGTAGATGGTCTTGAAATTAAAGATATGTTAAAGCAAAAAGAATTTATTGAAATATTAGGACATAAAATAGGAATATTTCATGGTGATGGTAATAGAAAGACTACCATTGAAAGGGTATATGATGAATTTAAGAATGATGATGTAGATATATTAGTTTTTGGACATAGTCATCAACCTATTATAAAAACTAAAAATCAAAGACTTATGCTGAATCCAGGCTCACCAACTGATAAAAGAAGAGAGAGATGGTTCTCATATATAGTATTAGAGCTCACTGAGGAGCTAATAAATGCTCAGCTTAGATTTTTTTCATAAAGAATCATAAAGGATATTAACAAATTTTTAATATGTAGGATAAAAAAAGAAAAATCAAATCAAATATGTTATACTAATAACTGTGAAATACATATCAAGTTAATTGCAGTATATTTTCAATATAATTTTAAATTAAGGAGGTATATGTAATGGGAAATAACCATAGTTTTTTAGAAGGAAAAATTCAAGACTTAAAAGACCAAGGAGTTTACAGAAAGCTACCAGTTCTAGAAGGCGCAAATGAAGCGGAAATAATTTTAGATGGACAAAAAGTAATAAACATGTCATCAAATAACTACTTAGGATTTGCTAATCACCCAAGATTAAAGAAAGCAGCTATTGAAGCTGTTGAAAAGTATGGAGTAGGGTCTGGTGCAGTAAGAACTATAGTAGGTAATATGGATATCCACGAAGAACTTGAAGAAATACTTGCTAAGTTTAAAAGAGAAGAAGCTGTAATGGTATTCCAATCAGGTTTTAATTGTAATGCTGGAACTATTCAAGCTATAACAGAAAAGGGAGATTTAATCATATCTGATGAGTTAAATCATGCTAGTATCATAGATGGAGTTAGGTTAAGTAGAGCTGATAAGGCTATATTTAAACACTCTGATATGGAAGACCTTGAAAGGGTATTAAAGGAAAAAAGAGATCAATATAATAATTGCTTAATTATAACTGATGGAGTTTTCAGTATGGACGGAGACATAGCTAAGCTTCCAGAAATGGTTGAATTAGCAGAAAAATATAAGTGTATGACTTATGTAGACGATGCCCATGGTTCAGGCGTATTAGGTGAGAGTGGTAGAGGAACTGTCGATCATTTTGGTTTACATGGAAAGGTTGACTTTTCAATAGGAACATTATCTAAAGCTATTGGAGTTATTGGCGGATATGTTGCTACTAGTAAAGCAGGTCAAGAATGGTTAAATCACAGAGGTAGACCTATCTTGTTTAGTACTTCGTTACCACCAGCAGCAGTGGGAGCAATAATAGAAGCTGTTACTATACTTATGGAAACTACTGAGTATACCGATAAATTATGGAGTAATGCAAAATACTTTAAAGAAAAACTAGGTAAATTAGGATTTGATACTGGAAAAAGCGAAACTCCAATAACGCCAGTTATTATAGGTGATGAAGCTAAGTCTATGGAGTTCAGTAGAAAGCTTAAAGAAAATGGAGTATTTGTTTCTGCTATTGTATTCCCAACAGTACCAAAGGGAACAGGTAGAGTTAGATGTATGGTAACAGCAGGACATACAGAAGAACAATTAGATAGAGCGGTTGCTACATTTGAAAAGGTTGGAAAGGAAATGGGAATTATATAATATAGATTCCTAAGGGACACTGGTGATTACCGGTGTCTTTTTTTTATAAGTAAAACATAGAAGAATTATATGGAAGTCTACTTTTTATGGTAAAATAATGATAATGTGTTTAGTATAGACATGTGAACGGAGTGATAAAATGATAATAGGTGCATGCACATTAGAATTGATGATATATGAAGCAAATTCCTTAAAGGAAAAAAGGCAGGTAATAAAGAGTATAGTTGAAAGGATCAAATCAAGATATAATGTATCCATTGCTGAAGTTGGATTAAATGATATTTGGAGGAGTGCAGTTTTAGGTATAGCATGTGTTTCAAATGATACAATTCATGCAAAGAAAATGATATCTAGCGTCATAAAGTTTATAGATAGAGATGGAAGGGTAGAAATAATTCGTCATGAAATAGAAATACTGTAGAGAAAGGATGATATTATGAAAAAGAAACTTACTAAAAAGGAAATGAAAGAAGTACTTGATATATTAAGGGAGCTTTATCCCAATGCTGAATCAGAATTGAATTTTACAAGCCCTTTTGAGCTATTAATTGCAACGATATTAGCTGCCCAGTGTACAGATGTGAGAGTTAATAAGATAACTAAGGAATTATATAAAAAATATAAAAAACCAGAAGATTTTCTCACTCTTACTCAAGATGAATTAGGAGAATTAATTAGAAGCTGTGGTTTCTATAGAAATAAGAGTAAAAATATATTAATGACTTGTGAAATACTTGTTAATAAATATGGTGGAAAAGTACCTCAAACTAGAGAAGAGCTTGAAGAACTTCCAGGAGTAGGGAGAAAAACGGCTAATGTGGTAATTAGTAATGTATTTGATAAGCCAGCTATCGCCGTTGATACCCATGTTTTTAGGGTATCAAATAGAATTGGTCTTGCCTCAAGTGATAATGTTATGAATACTGAAAAGGATTTAATGAGAAATATTAAGAAGGAAGACTGGTCAGATGCTCATCATTGGTTGATTTTCCATGGGAGAAGAGTTTGTAAAGCTAGAAAACCAAAATGTGAAGAGTGTTCTTTAACTGATTATTGTCTATATTTCAATCAAAATGTGAAAAAGTAATTTGTTAAAAAAGTAATCACTTATTTTACTTATTAAACTTATTAAAAAAAATGTCAAATATAGAGGAAAAACTGCGTATAATAGAGAAATAAATTAATATGAAATTATTATAAAGAGGTGTTAGGATGGAAACTAACAAAGTAACTAAAATGAATACTGACGAGCTAGTATTTTCTCTAGATATAGGAACTAGAACGGTAATTGGATTAGTAGGTAAATATAAAGATAATAACCTAGAGATAGTAGAGTCAGATATAATTGAACATGATGAGAGAAATATGTATGATGGACAGATTCATGATATCGGAGGAGTTACAGAAATCGTTAGGAAAATAAAAGACAGATTAGAAAATAAGCTTGGGCAAAAACTGGACAAGGTTTCAATAGCTGCAGCTGGTAGGGCTCTTGAGACATATAGAGTAATAGTAGAAAAAAACATTGAAAATATGCAAGAAGTCAATAAAAGAATTATTGAAGGTCTAGAAATGGAAGCAATACAAAAAGCTCAAGGAGCTGTAGAAAATCAGTCATCTGATGGAGGATCACAATATTATTGCGTTGGATACTCAGTTGTAAACTATCTATTAGATGGAAATATCATTGAGAATTTAGAAGGTCATAGAGGACGTAAGGTTTCAGCCGATGTTTTGGCTACTTTTCTTCCTCATACAGTTGTAGATAGTCTCTATACAGTTATGAGTAGGGTAGGTTTGGAAGTAGTAAATCTGACTTTAGAGCCTATAGCTGCTATAAATGTGGCCATTAAAAAAAGTCTTAGACTGTTGAATTTAGCTTTAGTTGATATAGGAGCTGGAACTTCAGATATCGCAATAACAAAGGATGGAACAATTATTGCTTATGCTATGGCTTCAGTGGCTGGAGATGAGATTACAGAGAAAATAGCAAAGACGTTTTTGTTAGATTATGACATAGCAGAAAAATTAAAGATTAGTTTAAACTCCAAAGATGAGCATAAATTTTATGATGTTGTAGGTATAGAACATAATTTAACCACAGAAGAAGTATTAGATAGGATAAATGACGCAATTGAAGATTTAGCTAGAGAAATAGGAGATAAGATATTGAAATATAATGAGAAGGCTCCCAGTGTTATTTTCCTTATTGGTGGTGGTAGTCAGATACCAAGATTAACAAACTATATCGCTAATTATTTAAAAATGCCTGAGCCAAGAGTGGTTGTTAGAGATACATCAATTATTGAAAACGTCAAGGGTATACCTGAAGCTCTAAATGGACCTAATGCAATAACACCTATAGGTATTGCTAAAACGGCAATAGACAGTAAATATAAGGATTTT
Organism: Sporosalibacterium faouarense; assembly: GCF_016765695.1. Taxonomy (GTDB): domain Bacteria; phylum Bacillota; class Clostridia; order Tissierellales; family VENL01; genus Sporosalibacterium; species Sporosalibacterium faouarense. Next base: position 9,937 of record NZ_JAETGO010000030.1, read on the forward strand.
TTAGAAGTAGTTATCAATGGACAAAAGGTTAAGCTATTTAATTCAAAACAAATAAAAGTATCTAATGCTCTTATTTTAATTGGGTATAACCCAAGAGATTTAATTCCTAAGCGCGGAGAAGACTTTACTTACTATGTCAATAGTGAAAAAAAAGTTATTAAAGGCGATGTAGGTGAACCAGCTAAAATATATGTTAATGGAAGTGAAGCTAACTTAGAATATAGACTATTAAACGGAGATAACATAAAGGTCATTAAATCTACTTCAGGAGAAAAGCCACAAGCTCCTAGGATTTATGATTGTGTAAAAATGGTGAAAAGAGTTTTATTTAATGATCATGAAGTAAAACTTATTGAATCAATAAAGGTTAATAATGAGTTAATAACAGAAGATAGAACTATAAATGAACATGATAAAATAGAGGTTAAAGAAATCGATATACTTGGAGAGCTATTTAAAGCTCAAGATTTAAGTATTACTGAATATAATGTGAGGGTAAATGGGAATGAAGTAGAGGAAAACTATTTATTGCATCATGGAGATAAAATTGTTACTAAGAAAATCAAAATGGAAAATAATGCATCAAATGAGAATAAAGAAGAAATAGCAGATAAAAACAGCAATTCTTATAACAAGGAAAATATGGATATAAAAAACAATAAGGATATTCCAGTTAAGAAAACAATTGAATTGATAATAAATGGTAGTGCAAAGATGATAGAATACGTAAAGAAAGATCTAATATTTGTTGACTTATTTAATTATATTGATTTTGATTTATCAAAACCAAAGGGGATTATTATCCTTAAGGTGAATGGAAAAAAAGCTGAGTTTGCTCAAAAACTAAAAGATGGTGATAATATAGAAATTTACTGGGAAAAGCCAGAAATTTAGATTTTCTAATGGCATTAATCGGCCTCTTATTCATAAAGACAAAATTATAATAATACAATTTAGTAAGCTAATTTTGTATTTATGCAATATGTACTTGTCTTTATAATAAGGAGGTTAATAAATGTTTGATATAAATGCCAAGAAATTTTTTCAGATAAGTATAGGAATAATTCTAACTATTGTAGTTGCCCTTATGATTTTTTCATATATTTTACTCAATAGAACAACTATATACGAAGGAATAAATATCAGTGGTGTAGATGTTAGTAAACTTAATAGAATGGAAGCCATTGAAAAGCTACAGAATGAATTTGAAGATGAGATTAATAAATCAGTATTGATATTGAGGTATGAAGACTATATTTATAAAGCAAAATACAGTGACCTTGGAGTAGGATATGATTACTATAAAGCTGTAGAAGATAGCTTGGCAATTGGAAGACAAAAAAGTATAATTGAAAAATTAAAAGATATTCTCCATGTTAGAATAAATGGTGGGAATATTGGGTTAGGATTATTATATGATGATAAGAAAATAGATAGAATTATAGAGGATGTCAGAAAAGATATATGTATAAATAGTGAAGATGCTAAAATTGAATATATTAATGGCAGTTTTAATATTACTCCAGAAGTAATTGGACAGAAAATAAACATTGACGTTTTTAGAATGAGAATAATTGCTGCACTTAAATCCAGTAAAGAGGTAAAGGTTCCAGTAGAAAAAGACTTACCAAAGATTACGAAGAAAATGCTAGATAAAATAAAAGCAAATGTAGGAGGGTTCAGTACGTCCTTTGGAGGAAGTAGTGAAGCCAGAAAAAATAACATACAGGTGGCAACAATGAAGATTAATGGTCAATTGATTTTACCTGGAGAAGTTTTTTCATTTAACAAAGCTACAGGTTTTAGGAATAGAGAAACTGGATATATGATATCTAAAGTCATTGTTGATGGTAAGTTTGTTGATGACATAGGTGGAGGAGTTTGTCAAGTGTCTACCACCTTATATAATGCAGTTTTAAGAGCTGGACTAGAAATTGTTGAAAGAACTCACCATTCGTTACCTGTTGGATATGTACCTAAGGGTGCAGATGCAACAGTATCATATGGATATCTTGACTTAAAGTTTAAAAACAATTATGATTTTCCTATCTATATTAGGGGTTTAGCTAATTCATATGCGGTTACTTTTCAGATATATGGTGGGCAAATTAGTGGTAGTAGGTCTATTGATATAGTTTCTGAAATAGAAGAAAGAGTTGAACCAGATGTTGAAAAGAGAATAGATAATAATTTAGCTCCTTGGTCAACAGAGATACTTCAGCAAGGGAGATATGGCTATAAAGTTAAAACATATAGAGTTTTTTATGAAGATGGTGAGGTTGTAAAAAGGGAATTAATTTCAGATGATTTTTATAAACCTAAAAAATATATAATAAGAGTTGGTCCAGGTAACTCTAAAACAAGTAGCATTCAAGATAACAATTACAAAGGAAGATTAGTTCAATAGATAACAAGGGGGTAGCCTATGGCTGTAGAAGAACTATATGACAAAAAGGTAAAGTGCCCAGTATGTGAAACCCAGTTCACATCCAAAAAAGTTAAATATTCAAAATTAAGAGTTAAAAGTAAGGATAGCGACCTATTAACCTATTATAAAGGAGAGAATCCTTTAAAATATAATGTTTTTATATGTCCGATGTGTGGATATGCTGCAACGGAAGAAAAATATAATGATATTAGTAATGATAAAAAAGCTATAGTTAGGGATAAAATAACTTCAAGATGGAAAGAAAGAGAATTTTCTACTCCTAGAGTCATTGATGAAGCAATTATGTGCTATAAGCTGGCTCTAAATTGTGGAGATGTTTTAGCTTTTAAGAAAGCATATAACGGGGGATTATGCCTAAGTATAGCTTGGTTATATAGGATGAAAAATGATAAGAAAAATGAAGGGAAATTTCTTGGATTCGCTCTTAACCTATTTGTTGAAGCTTATTCAACTGAATCACTGATTAACTCTTCGATTGATGAAATTACTCTAGCTTATTTAATTGGTGAAATACAAAGAAGATTAGGGAATACTGATGAAGCAATTAAATGGTTTAGTAATGTAGTTTCTCATTCGCTGATAAGCACAAAACCTAAAATTAAGAAATTAGCTAGAGAACAATGGAACTTAGTTAGAGAAAATCAAAAAGGGTGAATAAAATGAACATATATTATGATAATTTTCCCACAGATATAGGTGAAATATGGATTGCATATAGTCATGAGGGAATATTGAAATTAAGTTTGCCATCTGGAGACAAACAGAAGGATAAAAAAGAACTTATGGAATGGATTAAAAAGAATTTTGACAAAACTGGTAATTATAATGAAGATAAATTCTATAAAGAAAAGATAATGTCATATCTTAATGGAGTAAGAAAAGAGATAGATATACCTTTCAAGTTAGTCGGAACAGACTTTCAAAAGAGAGTATGGAAAGCACTTACAGCAATTCCATTTGGCGAAGTTAGAACATATAAAGAAATTGCATCTGCAATTGGTAATGAAAAAGCATCCCGTGCCGTTGGTATGGCCAATAATAGAAATCATTTACCTATAGTAATACCTTGTCACAGGGTTATCGGCAGTAATGGAAACTTAGTAGGTTATGGTGGCGGATTACATACTAAGATTAAACTTTTAGAATTAGAGGGTAATAAAATCACTATAGTAGAAAAGGGAGATAAAACTGAATATTTTTTAAGATAAATAGATATATGCTAAGCATATATCTATTTATCTTTCGAGTGAATTTGTTCTGCTAAAGCAGAGAACATCAGGTTTCAGATGGAGACTCTACTTCACCTGAAGGAAGTCTTATCTCCCACTTCTATAAGTGGCAGTCTTACTAAAAGATAAATATTCTGACAATTCATAAAATTGTAACTGTTTTACAATTGGTTAAATACTACAAAAAACTATCCGTATATTAGAAGAAAAAAGGTAGAATTTTGTATGATTTACCAAAAACACAAATAAAATCTAGTCTTATAGTAAATTATAGTTTCTAATTTAATAGATATAGATTATGTAAAACTTGAATTGTTTAGTCAAAACATACAAAGGGATTTTAAAAGTTTGATGGAATTAATTAGTGTAATGCAATTTAGTTTCATCATTAAATATAAAATGGAGGGGTAAGATGGATAGTGGAGGAAAGATCGTGAACACAGAGGTAGAGCAAAAGGATGAGCTATTATATCATATTAATGATAAGCCTTCATTAGCAGTTGCTATACCGTTGGCAATCCAAAATATTGTTGCAGCTTTTAGTGGCATTATTGCAGTTCCACTGGTAGTAGGTTCAGCAATCGGACTAACACCAGAACAAATGACGTTTATCGTTAATGCAACCTTATTTATGGCAGGAGTAGCAACTTTTATTCAAGCATATGGAATAGGACCTATTGGTTCGAAATTACCATGTATTATGGGTACTGACTTTACTTTTGTTGGACCATCAATCGCTGTTGGTAGTACTATGGGATTACCGGGGATTTTTGGAGCAACAATACTAGGTTCTTTTGTAGAAATCATCTTAAGTAGATTTATTAAGCCATTAATGAGGTTCTTCCCACCGGTTGTTACTGGGACAGTTGTTTCTCTAATAGGGCTAACAATTATGCCAGTTGCAGTTGATTGGGCTGCAGGTGGAACTGGAGCGTCTGATTATGGTAGCTTGGAAAACATTTTCCTTGCATTAGTGGTTATGGCAATAATAGTTGTATTAAATCAATGGGGGAAAGGATTCACTCGTGCAGGGGCAATATTAATAGGTATAATTGTTGGCTATTTTGTTTCGTATTTCATGGGAAAATTAGACTTTAGTCAAGTTACAAATGCTAGTTGGGTGTCATTCCCGACTCCATTTAAATATGGTGTTAAATTTAGTCTTCCAGCACTATTAGCTTTTATACCAGCTTATTTAGTTACTACAGTTGAAAGTATAGGTGACCTTTTAGCAGTAGGAGAAGCCAGTCAACATGATGTTTCTGGTGAAGAGCTAGGTGGAGGATTATTAGCAGATGGTGTAGGTAGCTTCTTTGCAGGTATATTTAATGCTGGACCAAATACTTCTTTTAGCCAAAATGTTGGGATTATTCCTGTTACTGGAGTTGCAAGTAGATTTGTAATTATAATTGCAGGAGTAATTCTAATGATTTCTGGGCTATTACCTAAATTAGGAGCTCTAATTGCGATAATGCCAAATGCAGTGCTTGGGGGAGCAGGAATTATTATGTTTGGTATGATAGCAGTAGGAGGATTCAAGATTCTTCAAAAAGTTAATTTTACAAGAAGAAATAGTCTTGTTGTAGCAATATCTATAGGATTAGGTATGGCAGTGGTTGTTAGACCCGATGTATTAAGTCATTTACCAAATGGATTACAAGTAGTTCTTAGCTCTGGTATAGCGACAGGAACAATAACTGCGTTACTTTTAAACTTAATATTACCTAATACAAAGGTAGCAGAATAAGTTCATCACTAAAGACCCTTTTAAGGGTCTTTTTTTTATCTCCCGAAAAGGCTACATAAGCATATTATATAATAAATAATTTTGTAGCTTTTAAGGGGTGTGGTAATTATGGATTATCCAATTGTATTTATACCAGGGATTTTATCTTCAATGGGAAATGAAATAATCCCAGGTACAGGGAACTTGGGTTTCGGTTTGGCTGAACCAGTATATAGACCTATGCTAGATAATTTAAAATCATTGGGATATAAGCTTGATGAAGACTTGTATGTATGTTTCTATGATTGGAAAAAAGAAAATCAATATAGTGTCCAGCAATATCTGATTCCAATGATTGAAAAAGTGAAGAAACAGACTAAAAAGAAAAAGGTGAATTTGCTTTGCCATAGTATGGGAGGATTAATGGCAAGGGCATATATCCAGGGAAATTCGTATAAATATGATGTTGATAAGCTAATAATGCTGGGAACGCCTAATCATGGTTCAGTAAGCTCTTACTTCTTTTGGGAGGGAGGACAGCTACCCTATGAAAGAGTAAACAAAAATATATTTTTTAGATTATTATGGGAGGGCTTTGTCTGGATATTAAAAAATATCAAGGGAATGAAAAGTGATCTTATTACTCTTAGAGAAATGTTTCCTTCTATAAAGCAACTAATGCCAAGCTATGAATATGGCAACTATCTATATAGTAAGGATGAAGATGGAGTCAATAGGTTTATACCTATCAATAGAATGAAGGTTCAAAATGACTTCCTAAATAATCTAAATAAGAGTTCATCACTTATTCATATGAGAGGAGTAAATGCGTATTCCATCATTGGAGAAGGAAATAAGACAGAAATGTATATTGGAGTTGATAGAAAAAAAACAGATAGTATGCTATGGGAGGATGGTATACCTAAATATGTTTCAAATACTTATAAAGGTGATGGCACTGTAACTACCAAGAGTTGTGCTGGTGTGTTTGAAAGAAATTATTATATTAATGAAAGTCACACAGGAATATTAGAGAATAGTAAAGAAGTTCTTGGCAAAATTCTAAATAGAGAAGTTGTTCAGTATAGAGATATAAGATACATGGAAGAAAACAAAAATCTAAATATGATACTTGTGAAAGGAATAGCAGAATTATATATCCATAAAGGAAGAAAGAGGTTAAAAGTAAATGGCGATATTAGAACATATGATGATAGACTAATTATTAAGAAAATAGATGAGAATAGCTACTGGATGGTATATGATCCTGAATATCTTGCTAGAACAATAATTAGAATAATACCATTAAGTGAAACCAAGGGGAAACTAATAATTTTAAGGGGAAATGAAGATAGTAATCATGAAGAAAAGACAGAAATAGAGATAGAAGAAACCTATATTTTGAGCATAAGATAGAATATAAAGAGTATTGAAGGTTAGAAATTTATCTGTTATTATTTTTATAGATACAGTATGTTATAATATTGATGTACCATAACAATAAAGGATAATGGAGGAATGATAAAGTGAACATAAGAAGAAACAAAGTATTACTACTATTATTATCTTTACTATTAATTACATCCTTAATTTCAGGGTGCGTTAGGGTTAAAGAAGAGTATAGAGAAAAAGATCAAGATAATGATGATTTATCAAAGATTGAGTTGCCAGATTCTGTATATCCAATGGAGATAGAAGACGGCTTTGGTAATAAGGTTACTTTAGATGGTAAGCCTTGGAGAATAATTTCATTAGCTCCAAATCATACAGAGATTCTCTTTAAACTAGGACTTGGAAATAGGATTGTTGGTGTTGACAGCTACTCTGATTATCCTGCTGAAGCTAAAGAAATTGAAAAAGTAGGAGACTCTGAAACAATTAATATTGAAAAAATAATTGAGCTTGATCCAGATTTAGTAATACAGTATGGACCTGGTGCTGAGGATGTAAACAAAAGTCTTAGAGATGCAGGAATAACACTATTAAGCTATGAGCCAGAATCAATTGATGATGTTATTAATCTCATAACAGAGTTAGGGAAAATTACTGATACTATGAGAACTGCTAAGATGGAAACAGTTGTTATGCAAAGTAAGCTTGAATATATTACTCAGGTAGTAGAAGATGCAGAGAAAACAAAAGTATTTTATGAAGTATGGAACGATCCTTTAATGACAGCTGGACCAGGAACATTTTTAAATGAACTTATTACTTTGGCTGGTGGAGAAAATATTGCTGCAGATGCTGAAGAAGGATATCCACTTTTTGATACGGAACAATTAATTGAAAAGAATCCAGATGTATATATAGCTACAAAAGACAGCGATAAGGAAGAAATAATCAATAGACCTGGTTATGATGAAATTAATGCCATTAATAATGACCGTATTTATTTACTTGAACCAAATATTATCTCAAGACCGGGACCTAGAATTGTAGATGGTTTAGAACTTATGGCTAAGACATTACACCCAGAGCTATTTGAGTAATAAAGAGCTGAGATATGGTGAGTTACTTAAAGAAAAAAAATAAATGGATAGTATCCATATCATTTCTTATAATTTTTTTAGTTGTGAGTATAGCAGTATTTGTGACTATTGGTTCAGCAAGTATTACAGTACTCGATACAGTTAAAATTATAATATCAAAGATTCCAGTTTTGAAGAATCTAGTAGACATAAATGATTTACCTAGATCTTCAGCAGTAATAGTATTGAATATAAGGATACCTAGGGTTTTACTTGGAGTGTTAGTTGGAGCAGCTCTATCTACTGTAGGGGCTGCTTTTCAAGGTATGTTTAAGAACCCTATGGCAGATCCCTATGTTATTGGGATTTCGTCAGGGGCTGCATTAGGAGCTACATTAGCTATAATTGGAAACGTGAGCTTTTTAATTTTAGGTATATCAGAGACTTCTCTTGGAGCATTTATTGGAGCTATAACTTCGACTTTTGTTGTATATATGATTTCTAGAGTAAAAAACAAAATTCCTGTTACTGTATTATTACTCTCAGGAATTGCAATAGGACAGTTCTTCACAGCCATAATGTCCTTTATTATGGTTATTCATAGTAATGATTTAGATAAAATAATATACTGGACCTTGGGAAGTTTTTCAGGGAAAGGATGGGACCAGCTTATTTCTGTAGCTGTTCCAATTATTATATCAATAGTTGTACTCAATTTTTTTGCTAGAGATTTGAATGCTATGTTAACAGGAGAAGAAACTGCTCAGAATTTAGGCATTGAAGTAGAAAAGGTAAAACTAATAATATTAATTATAGGAGCATTTCTTACGGCAATGGCTGTTTCTGTAAGTGGGATAATCGGATTTGTTGGACTAATTATTCCCCATATTGTTAGATTAATTGTAGGATCTGACCATAGAATTTTAATGCCAGCGTCAGCAATGGTTGGTGGAATCTTTATGATATTTGCAGATACTTTAGCAAGAACTATGATTTCTCCCACTGAAATACCCGTTGGTATTATAACAGCAATGTTTGGAGGTCCTTTCTTTATCTATTTATTAAGAAAAAAGAGAAAAAGTATTTAAAAAGTGATGGATATTTTATTTCATTACTTTTTTTTTATAAAAAACACCATTGATTGTTGTAATTCACAGATTCTTGGAGAATGTTAAAAAAAGTTATTATTTAAAACGTTCAATGTTACGTAAAGTTAATAAAATTCGGAAGGTAAATCTAATAAATATATAGAAATGGATAATAAAGAATATTTTGAAAATTTAAAAAATTAACCAAACAAAAAGTATATTGGGGAGGAATATTTATGAAAGAAAATGTGAGGGTGTTATTAGATAGTATTAATAAGGTCATAGTAGGAAAGGAAGAAACTATAAAAAAAATACTTGTTTGTCTATTAAGTAGGGGACATATACTGTTAGAAGATGTCCCTGGAGTAGGAAAGACTACAATTGTTAATACTCTAGCAAAATCCCTTAATATGTCTTTTAATAGGATACAATTCACTCCAGACTTACTGCCATCAGACGTTACAGGAATATCAATATTTAATCAGCAATCAAATGTATTCGAATTTAAAAAAGGTCCTATCTACAATAACGTTGTTTTAGCTGATGAAATAAATAGAACCTCACCTAAAACCCAGTCAAGTTTATTAGAAGTAATGCAAGAAGGGCAATTAACTGTGGATGGAGTAACTTATATTCTACCCAAACCTTTTATAGTATTGGCAACTCAAAATCCAATCGAATATGAAGGTACATTTCCACTACCTGAAGCACAGCTAGATAGATTTATGATGAAAATATCCATAGGATATCCAGATAGACTTAGTGAGAAGGAAATAATAAGGCGTTTTAGCAGTAACAATCCTTTAGAAACAATTGAATCGGTTTTGAAATCTGAAGACATTATAAATATGCAAAAAGAAGTAGATAAAATCCATGTTGATTCTTCTATTGAAGACTATATTGTTGATATAATTACTAAAACAAGAAAAGATAAAAATGTAAGATTAGGGGTAAGTCCTAGAGGTGGTATAGCTTTATATAGAGCAGCTAAGGCTTTTGCTTATATAAGTGACAGAAGTTACGTATTACCCGACGATATAAAAAATTTAGCAGAAGAGGTATTATCCCATAGGATAATCTTAAGACCAGAATCTAAGGTTCAAGGAGCCACCGAAAAAGATACACTAAATAGTATATTAGAAACTACTAAAGTTCCAGTGGTGAAAGGGAATGAATAAAAGGTTAATTTTGAGTATTATATTTTTAATCGTTTTAATCTTATTTGCTTTACTAGTTGGTGGCAGTTTTCCATACCTTTTACTTTTTTTAGTAGTATTTATATATGGATATTCGATTTTATCCCATAGAAAAATAAAAAAAGATTTAATAGCAGTTTTTTGGTCAGATAAAGACTTGGTAGAAAAAGGAGATATAGTTGAAATCAATTATAAACTATACAATAGTTCCTTATTACCACTTGTTTATGCAGAGGTTAATGATAACATTTCAGAAAGACTTAATAATCAAGAGAGAAAAACAAATGTTTATTTTATGACTCCATTTGATACTATTAATATTATTAGAAAAATAAAATGTCAACATAGAGGGATTTATGATGTAGGTAAATTGGAAGTTGTAACAGGTGATATATTTGGATTGAAAGATACTAAATTACTAATTAAAGACCCTCTAGACTTAACCGTATATCCTAAGGTATATAATTTGAAGCAATTTAATATTTCTGGCAGTGAGTCCTTTGGTTCAGTAACTACAACTCAAAAATTTAATGAAGATTATTCAAGTATAAAGAATATTAGAAAATATCAGCAGGGTGATAGTATTAAGAGAGTTAACTGGAAGGTAACTGCAAGAAAAGGAGAATTGTTTGTCAAAAATTATGATGTATCTACAAATGTAGAGCTACAATTATTTATGGATTTTCAATCTGACAAGTATAGTAAAGACTTTGATGGATTAATAGAAGAAAAAATAGTGGAATGTGCAATTAGTATAGTGCGATATGCTCTCTATAGAAAGGTAAGCACAAACTTTGTGACCTATACTCATAAGAAAATTGAACTAAGAGGAAAAGATATCGTATCCTTTAGAAAGTTTTTGGAACTAAGTGCTAGAATTAGGCCTACCAATAATATAAATCTAGGAGATATTATAGTTAATGAGTCGAGAACATTTTCTCCTGTCACCACTGTAATTATTGTCACACCGAAGGTAGAAAAGAAGCTTATATCATCCATATTAATTCTTAAGAAAATGGGATATAACATAATGCTCATTCTAGCAAATGATTTTCAAAAGAATAAAAGCTTAGAAAAAGATATAAATATACTTGAGAAATCAGGTGTAGATATTTATAAAGTAGATCTTGAAGATGATATTAGGTATGCATTGGGGTGATTAGATGAAAGCTAAAAATTGGTTTTTAAAAATTTCTTATAGAGGATTAATTAATGTACTAGTAAACTATTTTTTTATTATGCTTTTTATAAACGCTTTAGATTTAGAAGTGGATTTCAATTTAATATTAATAATTATTTGCGTATCAATATTATCAATAAGCTTTTGGAGAGTAGTATTTAGAAAGCCTCTGATTTTAATTATTATTTTTGTAATTGCATTAATTGTATTAGCATATATGAATTTTTATCAGTATGAGCTATATTTAGAGTTATTAGAGAAATTCGATGACTTTGTTACTTGGTCCTATAGGTTTATTGCAGGGCTAACATTCTTGCACAAATTATTTTTTAATATCCTGTTGAGTGTAGCTATTTTTATATTATCACTATTTACAAGTGCTCTAACCTATAAACAAAAAGGAGTTTATATATTACTTTTTCTAGGGACACTCATATTTGTAGTTAGATGGTTTCAATTTTCTGACATAGCTATAGTCTATGGAATATTCTATATAGGATTCGTACTGATGCTATTGGCTTTTAATATATATATTAGTAAAGAAAAGCATTGGGAAGAAGACGGAAAGATAATAAAAACAAATATTATTAGAAACTGGATAATATATTCTACAATAGTTTGTATTCTAATTGTATTTATAGCTGCAGCAATACCTAAAAACTTCAGTCCAATAACATGGAGATGGCTAGATGATAAGCTTCAGGGAAGATTTGATCATTTTGCAAATTGGAGGAACTCTAGAAAAACATCATTTAGTTATGGAAATAAAATGAAATTTGATTTAACACTAACTGATTTCCAAGGAGAATATAAAAGACTTGGGGGTCCTGTTAATCAAAAGGACATATTAATAATGACTGTAAAGAGTGACGAGCCGTTATATTTAAAAGGAAGAGTTAAAGATTTTTATACCGGCTCTTATTGGAAATCAAGTGACAGCTCATATAAACAAGAGTTAAAAGGTATAGCAAATAGTTCCTATGATAAGAATATTTTAGGTAAAGAGATTAGATATACAATTACACATAAGAATATTGTAACATCTTCATTATTCAATGCTTATATTCCAAAAACCTTTAATTTAGCTAGTAGTTATTATTATTTAACAAAGGAGAATGAAGCTTTTACTGATCAGTTAGTATTGAAAGACAAATCATATACTGTGACATCAGTAAAACCATATATTTATCCAAAATCTTTAGATTATTCCATGTATATTCCAAAGAAAGATTTTGAGAAATATTTGCAGTTACCAACATCTATCCCTTCTAGTGTTGATGATATAGCTTATAAATTAACTAGAGGATTAACTAATGATTATGTGAAAGCTGTAGCAATAAAGACCTATCTTAGAAATAATTTTGAGTACACTTTACAACCACCTGAGACACCCTATAATAAAGATTTTGTAGATTATTTTCTAAATGATTTAAAAAGGGGATATTGTACCTATTTTGCATCCTCTATGGTTGTTCTTGCTCGTTCAGCTGGTATTCCTGCTAGATATGTGGAAGGGTTTAAAGCATCAAATGAAAATGTAAATGAGGATGGACAATATCTAGTCTATAGTAGCAATGCCCATGCTTGGGCAGAAGTATATATTGAAGGCAATGGATGGATGATATTTGAAGCTACACCTAGATATTCCAATGTATCATATGAAGAAAAGGAAATAGAAAATGAAGAGGAAGCAATTGATGGAGAAATTGATACTGATTTGGATGCAATTGATAGGAACTTACAAGATATGATGGAACCTGCTATGGAAGAAGAATTACTTATCGAAGGAGAACTATTACAACAAGAGGAAGAATCAAAAGGCATAATATTATTTAAAATAATTATGTATATAATAATAACAGTATTAGCATTAGTTCTTCTTAAAACTTTAATTAATATTTTTAAAATCAAAAAGCTATTTAGAAGAGTTAATAATAAAGAAGACAGAGATAAGATATTAGATTATTATAAGTATATTGTGAATCTTTTAGATAAGGTGGATAAAGGGAAAAATGAGTATGAGACAACAATTGAGTATAGTAGTAGATTAAAGCTAGACGTTTGGGAAGTGGATTATAAATTTAATGAAGTAACAGATATTTTTAATAAAGCTAGATACAGTGAAGAGGAGATTTTAAAGAATGAAGTAAATCAAGTAATAGGATATTACTATAAGACGGAAAACAAGATAAAAAATAATCTGGGCCGTATTAAATTCTTCTTATACAAATACTTTCTAATGGAGATATACAAGTGATGAAATTCCTTAAGAGAAAATATAAAAGTATTAGTAATAATAAAGCTGAAGCATGTATAAACCTATGCTTCAGCTTTATTGTTGTTAGATTACGACAATGACTTTTGTATTGAATGATTGAATAATCTATTGATATAAGGGATTTAAGTGGGTATTATAGTATTGAGACAAAACTGTAAAGGTAGGTGATAAAATGAACTATAAGCTTGTTGCCATAGATATGGATGGAACTTTACTTGATAGCAATAATCAAATAAGTGATAAAAATAAAAATGTATTGAAGGCCGTAAATGAAAAAGGTATTCAAGTTGTTATCTGTACTGGTCGTTTATTTGCTTCTGCAAGATATTATGCTAAGCTTCTTGGTCTAATTACTCCAATAATTGCATGTAATGGGGCTTATGTTTGTGAATACCATAGGAATAATGTTCTATATGAAAGCGCCTTAGAATTAATTGATTACAAAAAGGTTGTAAAGGTTCTTGAGGAAAATAATATGTATTATCATTTTTATGATAATGAGAACTTCTATACTAAGGAGTTAAATTATAATTCTCTTAAATATTACAGATGGAATGAGGATCAAAAGGCAGGAGATAGGATAAATATTGAAGTTATTGAAGATGCAATTGAATTCATTGATGAAAGAAAACCAAAAGTGTATAAGATAGTTGTTATGGATAAAGATGACAATAAACTAAATACTGTAGTTAATCAGCTAAGGGAAAACAAACATATAGAGATTGTTAGCTCTATGACCCAAAGCTTTGATATTATGAATAAAGGAGTTTCAAAGGGAGAAGCATTGAAAATATTAACAAGAAAATTAGGTGTTGATAAAAGTGAAGTTATAGCCATAGGAGATAACTTCAATGATATTCCTATGTTTGATTTTGCGGGAAAATCTGTTGCCATGGGTAATGGAGAAGAAAAAGCAAAAAAAATAGCAGATATAATAACTGACACAAATGACAATAATGGAGTTGCAAATGCTTTAGAAAAACTGATACTTACTTAGTGGATTATATTAGTAATGAATCATTAAGACATAGGAGTTATCCTGTATAAAAGAAATAGGGATAAACAATAATAGAATATAGATATTTAGTAGTATCAATTATTCTAGAAAGGATGATTTCTATGAGAGAAAGAAAAGTGAAAGAACCTATTGTATCAATCTCTAAAAATGAAAGTGAAGAAAAGTCATTAATGGAGTGTTTACACAATCTTCCATTGGACAAAATTATAAAAGAAGGAGATAGAGTAGTTATAACTCCTAATTGGGTTAAAGCTAAGCTTCCGGAAACCGCCACAGTTGTAGGGCCAAATACATTAGATACATTAATTCAAATTGTTAAGAACTATAATCCCTTAGAAATTATCATTGCTACTGGCTCAGGAGGCGATCCTACTGATAAGGTTATGAATTATGTAGGATATGATAAAGTTATTGAAAAGCATAACCTTAAGTTTGTGGATTTGAACTATGGTCCATATATTGAAATAGAATTAAATCATGAGGTTCCATCTAAAACTAAGATAAATAAATTGTTTGATGAAATGGATGTTCTTATATCTTTTACACAGTTAAAAGTACATGAAGAAGCGACAATAAGCGCGGGTATGAAGAATATAGCTTTAGGATGGCCGCCTGCTGAAATCCATGGGTTTCCTAAAAAGGACCTTGGAATTCATGAGGATTTACATAATTTTATTGTAGCAATGATGGAAAAGATACCAATTGATTTAACAATCATAAGTGCAGATAAAACAATGGTTGGTACAGGACCATCATCAGGTAAGGCTGTAGATACTCCTGGATTAATAATAGCGGGAACTGATCCAGTGGCATGTGATACTACTGGAGCAAGGTTGTTAGGGTTTTTACCTCAAGCTGTTCATTATATATATGAATCTTATAAAAGAGGATTAGGTGAAGGAAAGCTAGAAAATGTGAGATTTAAGGGAATTTCATTAAAAGAAGCAGAAGAGATATTTAGTATAAAAGCATATAATCAAAAAGTTGTATTAGATAGTAAAGGGATAAAAGGATTTCATGGAAATCAATAATTTACTGATTTTTTTAAAAGAATTATTAAAATGATAATATTAATATGGTATACTGTTTGAGGTGTTGCTTATGTTACTTAAAGAATGAAGAAAGGGTGTTGCGGATGAATTTTGAACTAGTAGGTCCATTTTCAAAATCCAGTAAAGATATTTTTGCTCAAGTAGGAAATATTCAGATGGAAGTAGAAGATGCTTATGAAAAAAGAGAAGTAGAATTAAAGAATAATATTGGAATAGTAGTAGGGTTAACTGGATCGTTGAAGGGACAGGTTATTATAGATATTCCGTCAGAAGTTGGGAAAAAAATTGCTTCTAATATGATGGGTGGTATGCCTATAGCAACCCTAGATGATATTGCAAAAAGCGCCATATGCGAAATGGGTAATATGATAATGGGTAGTGCAGCTACTAACTTATATGATTTAGGATTAACAATTGATATCACTCCACCTAGTATTATTTCAGGTAGAGAAATCAAAATGAAAACAGTCGAAGATCAAGTGCTGTGCATACCCTTTAAGAGTGAGGAAGATATTATAGAAATTAATATTTCTGTTAAGGAAAAATAAGTATAATTTAAAAAGAGGTGATATTTTGGGAATTAATATTGTTCTTGTAGAACCTGAAATCCCACAGAATACTGGAAATATAGCAAGAACCTGTGCAGCAACTGGTTCTTCATTACATTTAGTTAAACCTTTGGGATTCTCTGTAAATAGTAAGTATTTAAAGCGAGCAGGATTAGATTATTGGGATTTACTTGATATTAGTTATTATGATTCCTTCGAGGAATTAGTTTCAAAGTATCCTAATAGCAAATTCTTTTATTCAACGACAAAGGCCAGAAATACATATACGGATATGAAATTTGAAGATGATTGTTTCCTTGTCTTTGGAAAGGAAACAGCTGGATTACCTGAAGAGCTACTTAATGCCAACAAAGAAACAGCAATGAGAATTCCAATGATTCAAAATAAGGATGCTAGATCATTGAATTTATCAAATGCTGTTGCGATAATAGCTTACGAAGCATTAAGGCAAATTGGATTTACCAACCTTGTGTAGTTTTACCTAAAATTAACATAAACTTAATGAAAAAAATGATATCTTAACATATTTAACATAGATTTAACACAAACATAAAGGTAATGTTGTAACATAATAAATGGACGAGCTGGTATAGCAGAAAGATAAAAAGATATGAGGAGGATTTATAATGGAAATAGCCTTTGGAGTTTTAGGAGGATTAGGTCTATTCCTGTACGGAATGAATTTAATGGGAGCTGGTCTCCAAAAAGTAGCAGGTGACAGACTAAAAAGCCTTATTGGGATTTTAACTAAGAACAGAGTTATGGGAGTCTTCGTAGGTGCTATTGTCACCATGTTAGTTCAAAGCAGTAGTGCCACAACAGTTATGGTTGTTGGATTTGTAAATGCAGGAATAATGAACTTAACTCAGGCCATTGGAGTTATAATGGGAGCCAATATCGGTACCACTATAACTGCCCAACTTATAGCCTTTAAGTTAACGGATATAGCTCCAATGGTTATTGCTATAGGTGTTGCCATTTGGCTTTTTACATCAAAGAAAAGACATAAGGAAATTGCTGAGGTATTAATTGGTTTCGGTATACTGTTTTTAGGAATGTCTCTTATGAGTGACCAGTTAAAGCCTTTAAGTGATTCTCAAATGTTTGAAAACTTAATTACAAGCCTTGATAACCCCTTACTTGGTATCTTAGTAGGATTTGTTATTACAGTAGCAGTTCAAAGTAGTAGTGCTTCTATGGGACTTTTACTAGCAGTTACTGCATCTGGACTCATTAATTTAGACATAGCCTTTCCAATTTTATTTGGTCAAAACATAGGTACATGTGTAACAGCACTTTTATCTAGTATAGGAGCTAATAAGACTGCTAAAAGAGCAGCAGTAATGCACTTATTATTTAATCTTATTGGTACAACAATATTTATGATTTTAATTTACTTGACTCCTATGAAGTCACTTATAATACAATTAAGTCCTGGAAAAATAGAAAGACAAATTGCAAATGCACATACAATATTTAATATATTTAATGTTTTGATACAATTACCATTTGCAGGATTTATCGTGTTAGCTGTTAAAAAATTAGTACCTGGAGAAGTTGAAGAGACAACAGGACTTAAATATTTAGATGATAGGATAATGGAAACTCCATCAATAGCAGTTGGGCAAGCTTCTAAGGAAGTTTTAAGAATGGGTAGACTAGTTCAAGAAAACCTAAAAACTTCTATTGAAGGATTTATGAAAAAGGATGAAAAACTAACTCATAGAGTATTTGCTGAAGAGAAAGTAATTAATGAATTAGAGAAAGACATTACACAGTACTTGATAAAACTATCTAAAGAATCTTTAAGTGATGAAGAAAGTATCACTGTATCAACATTATTCCATACAATTAATGACCTTGAGCGAATTGGAGATCATGCTGATAACATAGCAGAATTAGCACAATATAGGATTGACAATAAGCTATACTTTACTGATCAAGCTTTAGAAGAATTACAGTTAATGTTTGATAAAGTTAGGGAATCATTTAAAGAATCTTTATGGGCATTTAAAACAGCAAATGCTGAAACTGCAAAAAGAGTTATTGCTTACGAAAAAGATATTGATTTATTAGAAAAGCAATATAGAGCAAATCACATAAAGAGATTAAATGAATCTCAATGTCATCCAAGTTCAGGCATAGTTTTTCTTGATACTATTAGCAATCTTGAAAGGGTAGCTGACCATTCATCAAACATTGCTATTTCAATTATAGAGGCAGTAGAGTAATCTAAAGTAAGAATTTCTATATTTTATATATGAGTAGGAAGCAATAATATCAATAAATTGATATTATTGCTTTTTTTTTGAGCAATAAATAACCAAAAATGTAAATACTTGAAAGTAAAAAAAATATCATATAAAATATATTAGTAAAGATAAAAAACTATTTGGGGGGGTAAGAATGAGAAAAATAGGAATGGTACGATTAATCAGCATACTTATAAGTCTATTATTCTTAATAAGCTGTACAGAGGAGACTGTTAGGAATAATAATGATTACTCTATTGAAGAAACATGTGAATATTTGGCATCAAATGAACTAGAGGGGAGATTAACAGGTACTAAAGGTAATGAAATGGCAATGGAATATATTGAACAATATTTTGATTATTTAGGCTTGGATAAATTCGAAAATAATAGTTTTAGGCAAGAATACACCCATGAATTTTATAATCCTGATAGTCAAAAGTACAATATTACTTTCAAAGATAATAATAGAGTTATAAAAAAAGGAATTTATGGGAAAGATTTTCTTCCTCAAATGGTTGATGGAGATATAAATACCACATATCCAATTACGTTTAATATTGATGATAAAAATATTGAAAATTCCGCAATTGTAATTGATAACCAAAAAGATTTTCAAAAGGTTTTTAATAAAGCAAAATTAATTTTATCCAAAAAAGAAAATTTCAAAAAATATCTTATTAATAATCTAATAAATAATAGAGAACAAAAAGTAATACAAATTAGTGAAGAATTATATGACTTATTAAAGGAAGAGCAAGGGAGCATAACAGTAGAATTTAAATTAGATAAAGAAGAAATTATAGATAATAATCTAGTGGGTCTAATTAAGGGGAATGATGGCAAAAATGCCATAGTATTATCAGCACATTTTGACCATGTTGGTGCTATTGATGATAAGGTCTTTAATGGAGCATTAGATAATAGTTCAGGTGTTTCATCACTTTTGTCTATTGCAAAACAACTGAAGGAATACTCAAATGATAACTCTTTTAGTAATGATATTATTATTTGTGCATTTAATGGAGAGGAATCAGGATTACAAGGGAGTAAAAGCTTTGTTAATAAAATAAAAAATAAATATGAAAAGATATTAAATATTAATATTGATTGTATAGGAGGAAAAAATGCAAAGCAAATAGATATAAGTTCTGATACAGATATTTCAGGTATATTGCAAGGGGAGTTAATAACTTATTTTAATAATGTAGGTTATGATTGTGATATATCCTATGGAATGAGTGACCATGCATCATTTGATAGTGATAATATGATAGCGATTAGTGTAATACAACGAGATTTAGATGTAATACATACTGATAAAGATACCAGCGAAAAATTAGACTATGAGAGCATATTGGATATTAGTAAAAGAATTTCAAACTATATTATAGAAAATGAAAAAGATATCTTTGAAAATTTATATAACCTTTACAATGAACAAGCAAAGGATAGAAAAAATTCAGTCGAAGATAATCATGAAGAAGTTTACGATATTATTGAAAAAGAAAAACAAGAGTTAAAACTTAATCAATATAAGTTAATAGAAATAAACGGAGATAAACAATTGATTACCAATGGTATAGCAGAATTTGACAATGTAGATGAAATGAAAAAATATTTTACTAATATGAACATTCTAAGAAATATAGATGGCCACTCATTTTATAAATCTACTGTTTTTGTTGATAATAGTGAGAAACTTATCGACGAAAAAACTAATATTGAAAAAATGAAAGTAAATGAAGTGTATGAATTTGAAAAATTATCAAAAGATAATATAGGATTTCTTGTCTTAGAATATATAAATTCTGATCATAATAATGAAATATTAGAATTCAATATTAATGTTGAGAGAAAAGACTTTGATAAAGAAAGTATATTAAACAATAATGACCTTATAAGAAAAACTATTAACATAGACGGTCAACAGTATTATTTAGTGAGTACCAAGAAAAAAGGACAGATTCTTAGGGTGGAGACTGAATATGCAAGCAACAACAGACAGTACTATGTAGCAATATTAAAAAAGCATTCTAGAATAAGAATAATAGATGGGAAAGAGAGAGAAGCATATTTGCCACTATGGCTTGATGTTAGTGAAGATGAAATAATTGAGTATATAAGAGAAAGTGACATGAATAATGTAATAGGTGAAATTCTAAATTATTAGGTTGATTATTCTTTTTATAGTAAGCAAAATAAATTCCATAACTATTAATTTAAACATATATAAATATAAAGTAAATTATTTCAAGGAAGCAAATAATAATGCTTCCTTGTTTCTATTTCATTAGTTGTACAAAATATGTATTAAATATATAATTAAATAAGAAATAATAAAATATTCAATATATTAATATTGTATATAGGGGTGGAAATAATGGATAAGATAAAGATAATAACAGACAGTGTGTCAGATATTCCAGTATCCATAGCTAAAGACCTGGATATAGATATAGTTCCATTAACTATTAATTTTGAAGATGGAAGCTATAGGGATGGGATAGAAATAACCAATGAAGAATTTTACAAAAAGCTTTCTGAATGTGACAAATTACCAACAACATCTCAAGTAACACTAGGAGAATTTTTAGAGGTTTATAAGAAATATATAAATGAGTATGATCATATAATAGTTATTACTATGTCATTTGAACTAAGTGGTACATATCAGTCTGCTATTACTGCTGCTGAAATTGGGGAAATCGAAGATAAAGTAACTGTAATAGACTCAAAAGGGATAACATTAGGACAAGGTCTGATGGTATTGGAAGCAGCAAGAATGGCAAAAAGAGGAGAGAGTAAGGATAAAATTGTTGATAGAGTACAACAAATGATAAGAAGTATAGAGTATATATTTGTAGTTGATACCCTAGAAAACTTAAAAAAAGGTGGGAGATTATCAGCGACAAAAGCCTATGTTGGTGAAAAGCTTAAAATCAAACCAGTTCTTACCATGGAAAAGGGTAAGCTTATAATGACAGGAAAAGTAAGGGGTAGAAAAAAAGTTATTAATTGGCTTATTAAAGAAATCAAGAAGAAAGATATTGATTTTTCAAACCAGACAATAGCAATAAATCATACTGATTGCAAAGATTTTGCCATTGAGTTATATGAACAGGTTCAAAAACATTTTTCTCCCAAGGAAATTATTATGGGAGAAGTAGGAGCAACGGTTGGAACCCATGCAGGGACTGGGGCAGTGGCAATCTATTTTGAAAGTATTAAGAGTTAGCGACTTATTATTCTAAAAGGGTTATTGAGGTATAGTTTAGAAGAGTAAGTTTAGTCTAGAAAAAGATTAATTTTAGGAGTGCATAATTGTGTCGAAGGAAAAAGAATATTAGAATAAGGATAAAAATGGGATTAAAAAGCAGGGATTATGAGTTGAATGGGGGATAATAACGACAATAAATGCAATGAAATTTGGAGAAAATTGCTAAAATTAATTATAGATGAAAAAAATAATAAAATAGTATTGTATAAGTAAAATTTATATATTATAATATGAGTGAGAAAGGGGTTGTGGAATAATTAACAATCTTTTAACCTTTTTTTTACAAATAAATATTGCAGTAGCTGAGTGATAAATGCGGAAGAGACCATTTTTATGGCGCCGAAGGAGTAAGTCGTAAGAAAATGCCGTTTTACGATGAAACTCTCAGGCAAAAGGACCGTATTTTGACAGCTCTCTGGAAAGCTTATAGCACCGAAGGAGCAATTCTTGAAAAAGAGGAATCTCTCAGGTTTAGAACAGAGTAGAAAGGCACATACTAATTTTAGTTGTGTTTTCTAATCTGTTTTTTTTGTCACTATATTTATTGTTATAAAGGTCGAGTAATGGGAGTGAATACTTTGAAAACATTGCTAATAACAAATAATCCTTTGGTTAAGGAAGAATTATCAGAAAAAATTACAGTTAAATATTATGAAGTCGATTACCTAGAAATTTTAGAAGTAGTTAGAGATGAAATCCATAAAGGGAGTAAACTTCTAACTCATCCTCTATCTGGAAGTGTTAAGCCTTATGAGACTCCATATAAGTCAATAATCATAGAAGAAAAACAAGGTGAATTGGATATGGATTCATTGATGATTATTGAGCAAAGTATAGATACCACTAAAAAATTCATTAAAGGTAAAGAAGTTACTGAGTGGACTTCAGAAATTAAAGAAGATTTTCAAGTGATAGATTTATCAATCATTAATAATGCTTTAAGTAGCATAAAATAAGGATTTGTAGAATAAAATAGGTTGTTAATGGGTATTGTTACAATGAAAACACAGTGAAAAAAATATGAGTTTTTGTAGAATTTGTAAAATATATCTATATACAATATCAATTAAAAAATAAAAAATAATAATTAGGGGTGATTTTAATGGCAAATATTTATGACGTAGTAATAATTGGGTCTGGACCTGCTGGATTAGCAGCTGGATTGTATGCTGCTAGAGCTAACATGAAGACTTTGATTCTTGAAAAAGAAAAAGCAGGTGGTCAGATTGTTACAACTGAGGAAGTTGCGAACTATCCAGGATCAATTGAAGATGCAACTGGACCAAGTCTTGTAGCAAGAATGGTAGAACAGGCAGAAGGATTTGGAGCTGAAAAAGTTTTAGATGAAGTAAAGGAAATCAATCTTCAAGACAAGATTAAAGTTATCAAAGGAGAGAAAGCAGAATATCAAGCAAAGGCAGTTATAATTGCTACTGGAGCTAAGCCAAGATTACTTGGTGCACCTGGAGAAAAGAAATTAACAGGTAAAGGAGTATCTTACTGTGCAACTTGTGATGGAGCTTTCTTTGAAGATTTAGAAGTATATGTAATTGGTGGAGGAGACTCAGCAGTTGAAGAAGCTATGTTCCTTACTAAATTTGCTAGGAAGGTTACTATAGTACATAGAAGAGATACCTTAAGGGCTGCTAAATCAATTCAGGAAAAGGCTTTCAAGAATGACAAAATAGATTTCATATGGAATTCTGAAATCAAAGAGTTAAGAGGAGATGGAATATTAGAATCTATGACTCTAAAAAACAGAGAAACAGGAGAAGAAACTGAAATAGTTGCTGATGAAGAAGATGGAACATTTGGTGTATTCGTATTTGTTGGTTATTTACCTCAAACTAGTCTATTTGAAGAAATGGTAGATATGGAAAGAGGATATATAAAAACTGATGATAATATGAAGACTAACATTGATGGTGTATTCGCAGCAGGAGATTGTAGAGTTAAATCGTTAAGACAGGTAGTAACAGCAACTGCTGATGGAGCTATTGCAGCAGTGCAAGCTGAGAAATATATTGAGAATAATTTTGAAGAATAAGTAAAATTAGTTAGCATAATGATTAAATTTAAAAAAATAATAAAAAGTGGAGGGGATTTTAATGTTAGCAGTAGATAAGAAGACTTTTGAAGAAGAAGTATTAAATGCAGAGGGATATGTTCTAGTTGATTTCTGGAGTGAAGGATGCGAGCCTTGTAAAGCATTAATGCCACATATTGAAGAATTAGAAGGTCAATACGGTGAGCAACTTAAATTCTGTAAATTAGATACTACAAAAGCAAGAAGATTAGCAATAAAACAAAAAATATTAGGATTACCTGTTATAGCTATCTATAAAGATGGCGAAAAAGTAGATGAAAAAGTTAAAGAAGACGCTACAAGAGCAAATGTTGAAGAAATGATTAAAAAGTATATCTAATTTTACTTTTTTATAGTAACTATTTAAATAAGGTTTAGCTAATAGCTTACTAATCTAATAAACAAAATATGGCTTTAAGTATATAAATGCGCAAGCATTTATATACTTTGCATATAATATGTAACATTTTATTTTAACAAAAGTGGAAATATCAAGAGGAGGTGAACCTATGCGCTTAGAATTAGGAAACATTCTAATTAAGGATGTTCAATTTGGCGATGTGACAAAAGTAGAAAACAACACTTTATTTGTTAATAAAGAAGAATTGATTAACTTAATATGTGAAGATGAAAACATTAAAAGTGTTGAAGTTGAATTAGCAAAGCCTGGTGAAAGCACAAGAATTACACCTGTAAAGGATGTAATCGAGCCTAGAGTTAAAGTTGAAGGACCAGGAGGGATATTCCCTGGAGTACTTTCTAAGGTAGATACAGTTGGGTCAGGAAAGACTCATGTATTAAAGGGCGCAGCAGTAGTTACAACTGGTAAAGTGGTTGGTTTCCAGGAAGGTATTGTAGATATGACTGGACCTGGTGCTGAGTACACACCATTTTCAAAGCTAAACAATGTTGTATTAGTATGTCAACCAAAGGATGGGTTAAAGCAACATGAGCATGAAAAAGCTTTAAGAATGGCTGGGTTAAAGTCAGCTGCGTATTTAGGAGAAGCTGGTAAGGATGTAACACCAGATGAGGTTAAGGAGTATGAGTCATTACCTCTTCTAAAGAGCGTTGAAAAATATCCTAACCTTCCAAAGGTAGCATATGTTCAAATGCTTCAAAGTCAAGGGTTATTACATGATACGTATGTATATGGAGTAGATGCTAAACAAACACTATCTACTTTAATAAACCCAACTGAAATTATGGATGGAGCTATAATAAGTGGTAACTGTGTTTCTGCTTGTGATAAAAACACAACTTATCACCATTTAAATAATCCAATTATCCATGACTTATTTGAGAAGCATGGTAAAGAGGTAAACTTCGTAGGTATGATAATTACTAATGAAAATGTTTACCTTGCCGATAAAGAAAGATCATCAAACTGGGCAGCTAAATTATCTGAATACCTAGGAGTAGATGGAGTAGTTATATCTCAAGAAGGTTTTGGTAACCCAGATACTGATCTAATTATGAACTGCGTAAAGATTGAGAAAAAAGGTATAAAAACTGTAATTGTTACAGATGAGTATGCTGGTAGAGATGGAGCATCTCAATCATTAGCAGATGCAGACTCATTAGCAAACGCAGTTGTTACTGGCGGTAATGCTAACGAAGTTATTGAGTTACCACCTATGGATAAGATTATTGGATATACACAACCAGTTAATAGTATAGCTGGTGGTTTTGATGGTAGTTTAAAAGAGGATGGTTCAATTGTAGTTGAGCTTCAAGCTATTACTGGAGCCACAAATGAACTAGGATTTAATAAGCTAACAGCAAAAGGATATTAATATAAAATAAAAAACTGAAAGGATGTGCGAAAATGGGACGTTATGATGGCAAAAAAGTTATCATTATTGGAGATAGAGATGGAATACCAGGTCCAGCTATTGAAGAATGTTTAAAGTCTACAGAAGCAGAAGTTGTTTTCTCATCAACTGAGTGTTTTGTCTGAACGGCTGCAGGAGCAATGGACTTAGAAAATCAACAAAGGGTTAAAGATTTAACAGAGAAGCATGGCGCTGAGAACATAGTTGTTCTTTTAGGTGCAGCTGAAGGAGAGGCTGCTGGTTTAGCGGCTGAAACTGTTACAGCAGGAGACCCTACGTTTGCAGGTCCATTAGCAGGAGTCCAGTTAGGACTTAGAGTTTTCCACGTAGTAGAGCCAGAATTCAAGGATGAAGTAGATGCTGAAGTTTATGACGAGCAAATTGGTATGATGGAAATGGTTCTTGATGTAGATGAAATCATTGAAGAAATGACAGATATTAGAGACGAATTCTGTAAATTTAACGACTAATGAAGAATATGACTTTAAAATAACAAATACTAAACCCAAAAACCTAGAGAGGGGGGAAACTAATGAGTAAAATTAAAGTAGTTCACTATATAAATCAGTTCTTCGCTGGAATTGGTGGAGAAGAAAAAGCTGACTACAAGCCAGAAGTAAGAGAAGGTATAGTTGGTCCAGGTATGGAGTTTAACAAGAGATTCGGTGACGAAGCAGAAATAGTAGCAACTGTTATCTGTGGAGACTCTTACTTTAATGAAAACTTAGAAGAAGCACAAGCAGAAGTAATCGAAATGGTTAAGAAATACAATCCTGATATTTTCGTAGCAGGACCAGCATTTAATGCCGGGAGATATGGTGTTGCTTGTGGAACTATAGCTGATGCAGTACAAAATGAATTAGGTATCCCTGTTTTAACTGGTATGTACGAAGAAAACCCTGGAGCAGATATGTTCAAGAAGAGTGTATACATTATATCAACTAAGAACAGTGCAGCAGGTATGAGAAAAGCTGTTAAAGCAATGGCTCCATTTGCTATTAAGTTAGCTAAAGGTGAAGAAATCGGAGCACCAGATGAAGAAGGATACTTCTCAAGAGGTATAAGAAAGAACTATTTTGCAGAAAAAAGAGGTGCTGCAAGAGCTGTTGACATGCTTGTTAAGAAACTAACGGGCCAGGACTTCACTACAGAATTCCCAATGCCTGACTTTGACAGAGTAGATCCAAATCCAGCTGTTAAAGATATTTCTAAGGCAAAAATAGCTTTGGTTACTTCTGGAGGTATTGTACCAAAGGGTAACCCAGATCATATAGAATCTTCAAGTGCTTCAAAGTATGGTAAGTACGATATTGATGGTGTTATGGATTTAACAGAAGAGACCTATGAAACAGCTCATGGTGGGTACGACCCAACATATGCTAACAATGATTCAGATAGAGTACTTCCTGTTGATGTACTAAGAGATATGGAAAAAGAAGGTAAGATTGGAGAATTATATAAGTACTTCTATACTACAACTGGTAACGGTACTGCTGTTGCAAGCTCAAAAGCATTTGCAGCAGAATTTGCTAAAGAACTAGTTGCAGATGGAGTAGATGCAGTTATATTAACATCTACCTGAGGCACTTGTACACGTTGCGGTGCAACAATGGTAAAAGAAATAGAACGTGCAGGAATTCCTGTAGTTCATATGTGTACAGTAGTACCTATCTCATTAACAGTAGGTGCAAATAGAATAGTTCCAACTATTGCTATTCCTCATCCACTTGGAAACCCAAGCTTAGATGCAGCTGAAGAAAAAACCTTAAGAAGAAAATTAGTTGAGAAAGCTTTAGTAGCTTTAGAAACTGAAGTTGATACTCAAACTGTTTTTGACAAGTAATTAAAGTGGCTATATGCTATAAGCTTTAGCTAGCTAACTTTTAAATCATAGAGGGTGATGGCAACATCACCCTTTTAAAAGTAATAATAAACTTTCATAAACTAGGGGTATGTTTGAATGAATATATGAAATACTTAGTAAAAATCGGTGACTTTTTTGATATGTTCATTTAAACTACTTTAACTTTTTTTAAAATTTTCGGAGGTGAATATAATGGCATTTTCTGTAGTAAAGGGAGCTGGATATGTATTAGTACATACGCCAGACATGATAATTCATAATGGAACAACACAAACATCTGAGAGAATAGTTAATCCAGAGTCAGAGTATTTAAAAAAATTACCTGAGCATTTAAGAAGTTTTGAAGAAGTAGTAAGTTATCCACCAAACCAAACATATATTGGAAACATAACCCCAGGAGATTTATCTGAGTATAAGATGCCTTGGTATGATAAAAAGATAGATGATGCAGGTAGATTTGGTAAATTTGGTGAGATAATGCCACAGGATGAATTTATAGGACTTCTAAAAATAGTAGATGTATTTGATCTTGTAAAGCTTAATAATGAAATCACAAAAGTCGCTAAAGAAAAGCTAGAGAACCATCCTTTAATTACTGATGAAATGGTTGCTAAACTTAAAGAAGGCGACGAGATGGAAGATATAAATAAAGCAATAAATGAGCTTCACGCTGAGCCAATATATAATAATAATAAAATAGTTGGTTGTGTCAAAAGAGCTCATGAAATTGACATTAACTTAAATGCACATACAATATTTGAGAATCTAGTAGTAAAGGCTTCTGGTGTACTAGCTATGCTAAACCTTATTAATAAAAATGATATAAACCCAGAAGATATTGGCTATGTAATAGAGTGTTCAGAGGAAGCATGTGGAGATATGAACCAAAGAGGCGGAGGTAACTTTGCAAAATCTATCGCAGAGGTAGCAGGTTGTGTAAATGCCACTGGTTCAGATACAAGAGGTTTCTGTGCAGCACCTACCCACGCTTTAATTGAAGCATC
This sequence comes from Sporosalibacterium faouarense, assembly GCF_016765695.1. Classification (GTDB taxonomy): domain Bacteria; phylum Bacillota; class Clostridia; order Tissierellales; family VENL01; genus Sporosalibacterium; species Sporosalibacterium faouarense. The sequence continues at coordinate 38,511 of NZ_JAETGO010000030.1, forward strand.
TGCATTAGTTCAAGCTGGAGTATATGAAAATGTAGTGATTGTTGCTGGTGGAGCAACTGCAAAGCTAGGAATGAATGGTAAAGACCACGTTAAAAAAGAAATGCCAGTCCTTGAAGATGTTTTAGGGGGATTTGCTGTACTAGTGAGCAAAAACGATGGAGTTAACCCAGTATTAAGAACTGATTTAGTAGGTCGTCATACAGTAGGTACTGGTTCATCACCTCAAGCAGTAATTACTGCTTTAATTACTGCACCACTAGATAAAGGTGATTTAAAGATTACAGATATAGATAAATACTCAGTAGAAATGCAAAATCCAGATATAACTAAGCCAGCAGGAGCAGGAGATGTTCCAACATCTAACTATAAGATGATAGCTGCTCTTGGAGTTAAGAGAAAGGAATTAGACAGAAAAGAATTACCTAATTTTGTTAAAGAACATGGTATGCCAGGTTGGGCGCCAACTCAAGGACATATACCTTCGGGAATTCCTTATGCAGGATTTGCTAGAGAAGCAATGGCAAAGGGTGAAATCAGTAGAGCTATGATAGTTGGTAAAGGAAGTCTTTTCCTTGGACGTATGACTAATCTATTTGATGGTGTATCTATAGTATTAGAAAAAAATAGTGGAAAAGTTGACGAAGGAAAAGGTGTGTCAGAAGCAGAAGTTAAGGGATTAGTAGCAGAGGCGATGAAAGAATTTGCGTCACATCTATTAGGAAATTAGAGGTGATATAAAATGGCAGATAATAATGTAAAACAAATGATTGGGAAAGTATTTAATGATATTGCTGAAGGTTTGGAGACAGGTCAGTTTGGAGAAAAAGTCAGAGTAGGTATTACAATTTTAGGAAGTGAGCATGGTGTAGAAAACCTTGTTAAAGGTGCAGAGATGGCTCAAAAAAGAAATAGTACAATGGAAGTTGTTCTAATAGGACCTAAAGTAGATACTGACTTAAAAATAGTTGAAGCTAATACTGAAGAAGAGCAACATAAAAAAATGGAAGAGCTATTAGACAGTGGAGAAATCCAAAGTGCTGTAACTATGCACTATAACTTCCCCATAGGAGTATCAACAATAGGAAGAGTCGTTACTCCAGGTGTTGGGAAAGAAATGTTTATAGCTACTACAACAGGAACATCATCACCTCATAGAGTGGAAGGTATGGTCAAAAATGGTGTATACGGTATAATAACTGCAAAATCTATGGGCATTGAAAATCCAACTGTAGGAATTTTAAATGTTGATGGAGCAAGACAAGTAGAAAGAGCATTAAAAGAACTTAAAACAAATGGATATGATATAAACTTCTCAGAATCAATGAGGGCTGACGGTGGATCAGTAATGAGAGGGAATGACCTACTAACAGGAACTCCAGATGTAATGATTACTGATTCATTAACAGGAAATCTCTTAATGAAGATATTCTCTTCATATACAACAGGTGGAAGTTATGAAGCTATGGGCTTTGGATATGGACCAGGAATTGGTGAAGGATATGAAAGAACAATATTAATCCTTTCTAGGGCATCAGGGGTACCAGTTGTAGCAAATGCTATTGAGTATGCTGGGGAACTTGCCAAGAATAAAGTAAATGAAATATGCAAAGCTGAATTTAAAAAGGCAAATAAGTCTAAGCTACAAGATATTCTAAAAGGACTTAAGAAAGACAATAAGAAATCTGAAGGTGAAGATGAAGAAATAACTGCACCACCAAAAGAAGTTGTAACAGGTTCAGTTTCGGGTATAGATATAATGGATCTTGAAGATGCAGTTAAGGTCTTATGGAAAAATGGAATCTATGCTGAAAGTGGAATGGGTTGTACAGGTCCTATCGTAATGGTAAATGAAGAAAAATTAGATAAGGCTGTTGGAATACTTGCTAAAGCAGGATACGTAGCTCAAGAATCAGATCCTTGTTAAGTTTTAAGGTAATAGTTCTAAAATAAATTTTGAGACAATTACTCGTCATAAAATTTATATAAGTTAATTAAAAAAAACCATGATTTTCATTTTGGTTTTCACATTATATGAAAAATAAGTAATAATTGTAGCGAAGCCTGCAGAGTTTTTTAGAATCCGCAAAGCTTCGCTCAATTGTTTACTGTCGTATTTTGTATTTATCATAATTACTTTGCTGATTGATATTATTACAAATAATCCCGTAGAGAAAATTGAAGTTGTAATTATTCTTTTAAAAGGGTATAATATCATTGAGGTTGTTTGATTAAATAAAGGAGGGGCAAAAATGAAAAAATTATTAACTATTTCTTTAGTAGCTTTATTATTAGTTACGAGTCTAGCAGGATGTGCTGGAAGTGATAAAGGTGCTGAAATAGCACTTATTACTGACAAAGGTAATATTGATGACAAATCATTTAATCAAGGTGCTTGGGAGGGTGTAGTTGCTTTTGCTGAGAAAGAAGATATTTCACATACATATATAAAGCCTGAAGAGGCGTCAGATGCAGGCTATTTAGCAGCTATTGACCTTGCAGTTACAGGTGGTGCAGAGGTAGTTGTAACGCCAGGATTTTTATTTGAGGTTCCAGTTTATGAAGCTCAAACAAAATACCCTGAGGTTAAGTTTATACTTCTTGATGGAACACCACATACAGCAGACTATGCATCAAATGAAATCAAAGATAATGTTGCAAGTATAATGTACAAAGAAGAACAGTCAGGATTCTTAGCTGGATATGCAGCTGTTATGGACGGAATGACTGACCTTGGATTTATGGGTGGTATGGCTGTACCAGCTGTTCAAGCGTTTGGATATGGATTCCTTCAAGGGGCTGAAGATGCTGCTACTGAGTTGGGATTAGATGATGGAACAATCAAAGTGACATACCATTATACAGGAAACTTTGACGAGAACGATACTAATAAAGCAACAGCAAAAACTATGTATCAAGAAGGTGTAGAAGTAATTTTTGCTGCTGGTGGATCAGTTGGTAAGAGTGTTATGTCAGCAGCTAGTGAGTCAGATGCAAAAGTTATTGGCGTTGATGTTGACCAAAGATATGACAGTGAAACTGTTATGACTTCAGCTACAAAAGGTTTATCAGCTTCTGTAGAAAGTGTACTTGATTCTATTTACAATACAGATAGTTGGGATACTTATGCTGGTAAAACAACATATTTTGATGCTTCAAATGATGGAGTTGGACTTCCAACAGTTGTATTAGGTGAAAGCAACGGAGACGCATTTGATAGATTTGAGAGCTTTGATGAGCAAGCATATAATGAAGTGTTTGCTGAATTAGCAGATGGAAGTGTTTCAGTTACACGTCAAATAGAAGTTGAAGATCCAACAGGATATGCTACAGCTGAAGAGCTTACGAATTCATTAAATCTTGAAAAGGTTAATGTTACTACAAGGTAATAGAATGATTTTAATATAAATCTAAGCTAAGCCTTATGAAATTGAAATTGTTATGTTACAAAATGGAGGAAGGCAAATGTTTTCCTCCATTTTTTATATAGGAAGTTGATGCGAAGTAAAAAAATAATTATAATGGGAAGAGGTTAACGTGGAAAATTATATTGTTGAAATGCTTAATATTACAAAAAAATTTCCTGGTATTATTGCTAATGACAATATTACCTTAAGATTAAAAAAAGGAGAAATACATGCACTATTAGGTGAAAATGGTGCTGGTAAATCTACTCTTATGAGTGTGCTATTTGGTCTTTATCAACCAGAAGGTGGAGAAATAAAAAAGAATGGGAAGATTGTTAATATTAGTAATCCTAATGATGCTAATGCACTTGGCATTGGAATGGTCCATCAGCACTTTAAGCTTGTAGAGATTTTTACTGTACTTGAAAATATAATTCTAGGAGTTGAACCTAATAAGATGGGTTTTCTCCAACAAAAAGAGGCAAGAGAAAAAGTTATGGACTTAAGTGAGAAGTATGGTTTAAAAATAGATCCAGATGCTTTAATAGAAAATATTACAGTGGGAATGCAGCAAAGGGTTGAAATTCTTAAAATGCTTTACAGAGATAATGAAATTTTAATTTTTGATGAGCCTACAGCTGTTTTAACTCCACAGGAAATTAAAGAACTTCTTCATATTATGAAAGAATTTGCTAATGAAGGTAAGTCCATTCTTTTTATCACTCATAAGCTTAATGAAATAATGGAGGTTGCAGATCAGTGTACAGTACTTCGTAAGGGTAAGTACATTGGAACAGTAGATGTCAAGAATACAACAAAAGAAGAGCTTTCAAAGATGATGGTAGGACGTGATATAAGTTTTAAAGTAGATAAAAAGGAACCAGAGGTTGGAGATGTAGTTCTCTCTGTGAAAAATCTTACTGTACCTTCTAAAACTCATAAAAATAATGCAGTAAAGGATGTATCCTTCGATGTTAGAGCAGGAGAGGTGGTTTGTCTTGCAGGGATTGAGGGGAATGGTCAGTCAGAGTTTGTAAATGCCTTGACAGGATTGGAAAAACCAAGTTCAGGAGTTATTAATCTTTGTGGAAAAGATATAACTAAATCTTCGATTAGACAGCGCTCTATAGATGGTATGAGTCATATTCCAGAAGATAGGCATAAGCATGGTCTAGTTTTGGATTATAAATTAGAAGAAAATTTGGTTCTTCAAAGATATTGGCAACCAGAGTTTCAAAACAGTGGATTTATTAAATTTAATGAAGTAAGAAAATATGCAGAAAGACTTATAGATGAATATGATATTAGAAGTGGTAAAGGGTCAGAAACTATTACAAGAAGTATGTCTGGAGGAAATCAACAGAAGGCAATTATAGCAAGAGAAATTGATAAAGAGCACGAACTTCTTATAGCTGTACAACCCACAAGAGGGCTAGATGTAGGTGCTATAGAGTATGTTCATAAACAGCTTATTGCAAGACGTGATGCTGGTAAGGCAGTATTTTTAGTATCATTAGAGCTTGAGGAAGTAATGAATGTAAGTGATCGTATTTTAGTTATATATGAAGGAGAAATTGTTGGTGAACTTGATCCAAAGACAACAACTGTACAGGAACTTGGACTTTACATGTCAGGAGCAAAACGTGATGGCATAAAGGAGAATAAAGATGGAGAATAGAAATATTTTAAAAAATAGAATTAGTTTTAAAAATATAACTCAAAGCAGCGGATTTTCTTCATTCTCATCTGCAGGTATGGCAATTTTACTTGGTTTGATTTTTGGCTTTTTTGTAATGCTGTTTGCTATACCAGGGAACGCATTAGCGGGATTTAGATACGTACTTTTGGGAGGATTCAGTCGCTTTGGTGATGTTTTTTATTTTGCAACTCCGATTTTGATGACAGGTCTATCGGTAGGCTTTGCATTTAAAATGGGACTATTTAATATAGGGGCATCAGGACAGTATACAATGGGAATGTTTTTTGCCCTATATGTAGGATTTATGTGGGAATTACCTAGTAGTGTTCACTGGATTGTAGCAGTTATAGCTGGTATGGTAGGAGGAATGTTATTAGGATTGATTCCAGGTATTTTTAAAGCACTTTTAAATGTAAATGAAGTTATAACAACAATAATGCTCAATTATATAGGAATGTATTTAGTAGATATGTTGGTTCAAGGCAATTCTGTTATGTATATATCTACTAAAACGAGAACAAACTACTTACCCAGTGATGTACAACTACCTTCCCTTGGAATTACGGGTTCTAATGTGAACGTGGGTATTATTCTTGCTATAATTATTGGGATTATTCTTTATATCGTACTTCAGAAGACTACCTTTGGTTATGAATTGAAGGCAACAGGTCTTAACAAGCATGCTAGTGAGTATGCAGGAATGAAAGGAAAAACAAATATAATTATTACAATGGTAATTGCTGGAGGCCTTTCAGGACTTGGAGGAGCATTTGCGATATTGGCACCGTCTGCAATAGCTGGTAGTAGTATGACATATGAACCTATTAATATTATTGCAGCTAATGGATTCAATGGTATTGCAGTTGCACTTTTAGGTAATTCACATCCTATAGGTATTATTTTATCCTCATTATTTATTTCTCATATTCAAAGAGGAGGTACTTTGGCAAGTCTTGTAGGATATAAGCCGGAAATAATAGATGTTGTTATAGCTGTTATTATATACTTCTCTGCCTTTGCTATGATAATGAATGCAGCAATAACTAAATTTATTAAGAAGAAGTTTAGAACAAAAAGCTATCAACAGGAAGTATCAGCAAATACAGAAGAGATTGATACTAATGAAACATCTGATAACGATACAAAGGAGGCAGAATAATGGATACTATATATTATTTGATACAAAATATGCTTCCCGTAGCAATACCACTACTTTTAGTTGCATTAGGTGGTATGTACAGTGAAACTAGTGGTATTATCAATATTGCACTTGAGGGAATAATGCTTTTTGGAGCTTTTTTCGGTGCACTATTTGTTTTCATCGTACAAAATTCAGGCATGGAACCTCAAACTATTTTACTCTTGGGGATGTTAATTGCAGCGATTTCAGGGTCAATATACTCGTTGTTATTATCTTTTGCATCGGTTAATATGAAGGCTAATCAAGTTATTACTGGTACTTCTCTTAATATGCTTATTCCAGCAGTTATATTGCTATTCTCAAAGATGTTCTTTAATAGTGATGGTATAACTACAAATATGAATTTTTATATCAAGGAAATACCTATTTTGTCTAAGATTCCGGTATTGGGAGAGATGTTTTTCCAAAGAACATATCTTACAGTAATGATAGGATTTGCTTTTCTTATAGTTGCTGTTATCGTATTCTATAAAACTAAATTTGGGTTGAGACTTCGTGCGTGTGGCGAACATCCTCATGCTGCTGACTCAGTAGGTATTAATGTTTATAAAATGAGATATGCAGGGGTAACGATCTCAGGTATTTTAGCTGGAATAGGAGGATTTTTCTATTCCGTTGGTGTAATGGACGGAAATGTAAGTGGTCATACTGGAGTAGCAGGATTTGGTTTTTTAGCTTTAGCTGTAATGATTTTTGGGCAATGGAATCCTATTAAGATTCTATTTGCAGCTCTATTCTTTGCTTTCCTTAGAACATTGGCATATTCTATTTCTCTGATACCATTCTTGGATAATTTAGGAATAGATCAGACATATTATAAAATGCTACCATATATTGCTACCTTGATAGTACTTGCATTTACATCAAAGAGATCGAGAGCACCAAAGGCAGAAGGTATACCATATGATAAATCTAAGAGATAGATGGGTATATTAGTTGTGGAATTATGTTTGAATTGAAAATATAAAATAGTATGATAGTTAAGTAAGGAAAGAAATATTTTTCTTATTTAGCTATTTTTTTTGTTCCTTTTATGTAAAGAATGTCTTTTAAATAACATTACTTTTGTAATAGCACTATTTTTGGTATAATAAAATAGAAAGATTCATATGTTTATAGTAAGTGATAGAAAATTGGTGAATACAGGAAATGACATTAATGACAACGTTTTCCTTTATTGCTAATGTTTAAAAATATTTATAATAGTGGGAGTGAAAAATATGAGGCTTGGTTTTGAATTAAACCTAGAGCAATCCCAAAAGTTAATAATGACTCCAGAGCTTAGACAAGCTATTCAAATGCTACAGTTCACCAGTCAAGAATTGTATCAGTTTATAGAAACTGAGATGGAAATAAATCCATTGCTCGAAATGGAAAATAAAAACAATAAGACAGAAAATATTGATGATTATAAAGATAAGAATGAAGATATAGACTGGAAGGAATATTTAGGGAAATATGATGATATAAGTTACAAAGGAAGTATAAAAAGACAAAAAAATGAAAGCCAAGGATTTGAAAGCTATTTATCTTCAAAGGTAACACTTAGGGAACATCTGTTATTCCAACTCAATTTAACGGTATTTTCCGATATAGAGAGAGAAGTAGGAGAGTTAATTATTGAGAGTATTAATAAAAATGGGTATTTGAATACAAATATAGAAGAAATAGCATCACAAGTATCTGTAGAAATTGATAAGGTAGAAAATGTATTAAAAGTGATACAAACCTTTGATCCTATTGGAGTTGCAAGTAGAACCCTTCAAGAGTGCCTTTTAGTCCAATTGGAGATAAAAAAACAGTTAAATGATAATATTAAAAATGTCATTAACAATCACTTAGGAGATGTAGCTAAAAATAGGATATCTAATATATCTAAAGAATTAAATATTCAGAAAAAAGAAGCTCAAGGAATCTGTGATTTAATAAAGACATTAGAGCCTAAGCCTGGAAGGGGATTTGCTAGTGATGAGGATGATATTAAATTTATAACACCAGATTTAACTCTTGAATTTATTGATGGTGAGTATATCATTATTCTAAACGATTCTACAGCACCTAGACTGAATATCAATAAGTATTATAAGCAGTTACTATCAAAATCAAAGGAAGAAAATATTTCTCAATTTTTAAATGATAAATTAAATTCAGCAATGTGGATTATTAGAAGTATTGAGCAGAGAAGAATGACAATTTATAATGTTGCAAAGTCAATTGTAAAGTTTCAGAAGGATTTCTTTGATATGGGTAAAAAGCATTTAAAACCTCTAACATTGAAGGAAGTAGCAGAAGATATTGATGTACATGAATCTACAGTAAGCAGAGCAACTACTGGTAAGTATATTCAAACCCCTAGAGGAATATTTGAGTTAAAGTTTTTCTTTACTAGTGGTGTAGAAGGTCAGGGTGGTGGAGTTTCTTCTACTAGTATTAAATCAATGATAGAAGAATTAATAGAAAAAGAAAAACCCGAAAAACCCTTAAGTGATCAAAGTATTGCTAACTTACTAAAGGAAAAAAATATAAAAATATCTAGAAGAACTGTTGCTAAATATCGAGATGAGTTAAGAATACCTTCTTCTTCTGGAAGAAGAAGATATTAAAAAAATATTTTTCTAATTTACTTGAAATATCCTTTACTCTAACCTATAATAAGAGTGTAAGGATATTTTTTTGAGCATAACGGGACGCCAATGGCATATGCGGGACATTTAATGTCCCTTAGACAAGTTTTCTACTCAATAAACATATGCTATGCCATTTTACATTTGTATTTTAATAATGTCAATATTTAGTTTCATAATTTTATGGTATTTGGGTAAATAAATACTGGGTAGATAAAAATTGTAGCATATGTTTGTAATCCATATAAAGGAGAGTTTTATAATGGATGAAATACTTGAATTGCAGAAGAAAATTCTTCCTGAATTAACTGAAATTCTTGAGAAAAGATATAACATTTTAAGAAATATTTACTATAATCAACCAGTAGGAAGACGTACCTTAGCAAATAAAATAGGTATAGGTGAAAGAGTAATTAGAACTGAAGTGAATGTCCTTAGAGAACAAAATCTAGTTGAAATTAATCCCCTTGGAATGACAGTAACAGATGAGGGACAGATAATAGTAGACAAACTAAAGGATTTCATACACAGTCTGAAGGATTTGAAAAGCTTAGAGAGTAAACTAGAAAAGGTTCTAAATATTAAGAAGATTCTAGTTGTTCCTGGAAGTTTTGATGAAGATGAATATATATTAAAGGATGTAGGAAAGACATCTTCTTTATGTATTAAGACAATGCTAAAGGATAATAATATTATTGGGATAACTGGTGGTAGCACAATGGCCCAAGTTGCCAATGAGATGCCTAAACAAGATATACATAGTAATATTTTAGTTATACCTGCAAGAGGTGGTTTAGGAAAGAATTTTGAAAGCCAAGCAAATAATGTGGCTGTTAACTTAGCTAAAAAGTTGGGAGGAAGCTATAAGCTCCTTCATGTACCAGATAGTTTAGATAAGGAAGCATTGGATACCATTATACAGATACCTGAGGTTAAGGAATTGAAGAACTTAATTAAAAAAATTGATGTGTTAGTATTTGGTCTAGGTAATGCTGAAGAAATGGCAAATAGAAGAATGATTCCTGATGATAAAATAAAAGAAATTTTAGAAAAAGGTGCTGTAGCTGAAGCTTTCGGGTATTATTTTAATACTAAAGGTGAACAGGTATGGGAATCTAGTACTGTAGGGTTATCACTTGATGACTTTAAGAAAGTAAAAAATGTAGTAGGAGTGGCATGTGGTAAAAAGAAAGCAGAAGCTATCATAGCTATTTCATCTTTAAAAAAGGATATGACATTAATTATGGATGAAGGAGTAGCTAGAGAAATAATAGAGATAGTGAAATAAGCTGAACAAATCAGCTAAATATAAATTTTAGGAGGTATATTAATGACTATGAAAGTTGCTGTTAATGGATTTGGAAGAATTGGGAGAAACGTGTTAAGATACGCTATGGAAAGTAATGTGACTGACTTTGAAGTGGTTGCTATAAACAATCCTGGTAAAGTGGAAGATTTGGCACATCTATTTAAGTACGACTCATGCTTTGGCAGATTTGAAGGTACAGTTGAAGTTGATAATAATGATTTAATCATTAATGGAAAAAGAATTAAAGTTCTAGGAGAGAGAAATCCAGAGGCATTGCCTTGGGGAGAATTAGGAGTAGAACTAGTAATAGAATCTACAGGTATATTCAGAGATAAAGAAGGCGCATCTAAGCATATTACTGCTGGAGCTAAGAAGGTACTAATAAGTGCTCCTGCAAAAGGTGAAGATGTTACAGTAGTTATGGGAGTTAATGAAGGAGATTATGATCCTAAGAACCATAACATTATATCAAATGCATCTTGCACAACAAACTGCTTAGCTCCATTTGCTAAGGTTATTTTAGATAACTTTGGAATTAAAAGAGGACTTATGACTACTGTTCACTCTTATACAAATGACCAAAGAATCTTAGATGGTACTCATAATAAAGATTTAAGAAGAGCAAGAGCTGCAGCAGAATCAATAATACCAACTACAACAGGAGCAGCTAAAGCAGTTGCACTAGTTATACCTGAACTAAAAGGTAAACTTAATGGTATGGCAATGAGAGTTCCTACTCCTACTGTATCAGTTGTTGACGTAGTATTTGAAACTGAGAAAGAAGCAACTACAGAAGAAATAAACAAAGTATTAAAAGAAGCTGCTGAAGGAGAATTAAAAGGTATTTTAGGATTCTCAGAAGAGCCATTAGTTTCTGTTGATTATAAAAAAGACTCTCATTCATCCATAGTTGACGGATTATCTACAATGGGTATTGGAAACATGATTAAGATAGTATCTTGGTATGATAATGAGTGGGGATACTCATCTAGAGTTGTAGATTTAGCTAAATATATTGCTCAAAAAGGGTTATAGTAAGTATATAAAATAAATATGTATGAGAATCCAGAGAGAGTTTGCTTCTTTGCTGGATTCTTATATTTTCATTAGGAGGGTTAAAATGTTAAATAAAAAAATTGTGTCTGATTTAGAGCTTGAAGGAAAAAAGGTTCTTGTTAGATGTGACTTTAACGTGCCTATGGATGAAAACGGAAATATAACCGACGATAGAAGAATTAAAAGTGCACTTCCTACTATAGAGTACATAATCGAAAAGGGCGGGAAGGTTATATTAATGTCTCACCTAGGAAGACCAAAGGGAGAAGCAAATCCAAAATACAGTCTAGCTCCAGTGGCACAAAGGTTAGCTAATCTATTAAACAAAGAAGTCAAATTTATTGATGAATCGGAAGTAGTAAATGATGTAGCTATAATGGCTACTAATGGTATGAAAAATGGAGATGTAATCCTATTACAAAACACTAGATTTAGAAAAGAAGAAAAGAAAAACAATCCTGATTTTGCAAAGAACTTAGCTTCTTTAGCTGATGTATTTATCAACGATGCATTTGGTACAGCTCATAGGGCCCATGCTTCTAATGTAGGAGTATCTGAGTATTTACCTTCAGCAGTAGGATTTTTAGTAAATAAAGAGATTGAAATAATGGGTAAAGCTATGTCAAATCCTGAAAGACCATTTATAGCTATTCTAGGAGGAGCAAAAGTTTCAGATAAGATAAGTGTAATAGAAAACTTAATTGATAAGGTAGATAGCTTACTTATAGGTGGCGGAATGATGTTTACCTTCTTAAAGGCTCAAGGTTATGGGATTGGTAAATCTCTTTTGGAAGAGGATAAAATTGATTTAGCTAAAAGCTTATTAGAGAAGGCTGAAGCAAAGGGAGTTAAATTATTACTTCCTATAGATGTTGTAGTTGCCAAAGAATTTAAAAATGATACAGATATTAAAACAGTAAGTATAGACGATATTCCAGAAGATATGATGGGACTTGATGTCGGAGAAGAAACAAGAAGTATCTTTGGTAAAGAGATAAAATCAGGGAAAACAATCATATGGAATGGACCAATGGGAGTTTTTGAAATGGAGAACTTCGCAAAGGGTACAGAAGCAATTGCTGAAGCAATGTCACAAACTGGAGGAGTAACAATAATAGGTGGTGGCGATAGTGCCTTAGCAGTTGAAAAAACTGGATTATCAGATAAAATGAGTCATATATCTACTGGTGGAGGTGCTTCTTTAGAGTTCTTTGAAGGAAAAACTTTGCCAGGAATAGAATCAATAGATGATAAGTAAGGAGGGATTTTGTGAGAATACCAATTATAGCAGGAAATTGGAAAATGAACAAAACCATAGGAGAGGCAATAGAACTAGTAAATCAGATTAAAGATGAAACTAATAAAACAGATGTTGAAGTAGTAGTTTGCTCTCCTTCTGTAGGATTAAGTGCAATAAAAAAAGAAGTAGAGGGCACTAAATTAAAAATTGGTGCTCAAAACATGCATTGGGAAGACAACGGAGCCTATACAGGAGAGATATCACCAGTTATGCTAAAGGATATTGGGGTTGACTATGTAATTATAGGTCATTCTGAGAGAAGACAATACTTTAATGAAACTGATGAAACAGTAAACAAAAAAGTAAAAGCGGCATTAAATTATGATATTAATCCAATAATCTGCGTTGGAGAAACTTTAGACGAAAGAGAAAATGGAAAAGCTAAAGATAAGGTTAACACTCAGATTATTAAAGCATTAGAAGATATTGATTCAAAAAATATGTTAAAGGTTGTTATAGCTTATGAACCAATATGGGCAATAGGAACTGGCAAAACAGCTTCTAGTGATGATGCAAATGACATGATTTCTTACATTAGAGAAATAATTGAAGAAAAATATGGTGTAGATATTTCTGAAGAAGTTAGAATTCAATATGGCGGAAGTGTAAAGCCTAATAATGCGACAGAGATAATGAACCAGTCAGATATTGATGGTGCTCTAGTAGGTGGAGCTAGCTTAAAAGCTAAAGATTTTCTTGATATAGTTAATTTTTAATAAGGGGTGTTTTCATGCCAAAAAAAATGACTGCACTAGTTATTCTTGATGGATGGGGACTAGGTGAAAAGTATGAGGGGAATGCTGTTACGGCAGCAAGTACCCCCAACTTTAAACGATTAAACCAAGAGTACCCATCCACTACTCTTACAGCAAGTGGGTCGTCAGTAGGCCTACCCGACGGGCAGATGGGAAACTCAGAAGTTGGTCATCTAAATATAGGTGCTGGAAGAATTGTATATCAGGAACTCACAAGGATAACTAAAGCAATAGAGAATAAAGAATTTCATAAGAAAAAAGAATTAGTTGAAGCAGTACAATATGCCAAAAAGAATAATACTAAACTTCATTTGATGGGACTTCTTTCCGATGGAGGAGTACATAGTCATAATAGACATCTTTATGCTCTTTTAGAATTAGCTAAAGAGAATGATTTTGAAGACGTATATGTACATTGTTTTCTTGATGGAAGAGATGTGCCACCAACAAGTGCAAAAGGGTATTTGGAAGAGTTAGAAAGCATGATGAAAGAAATTGGAGTCGGAAAGATTGCCACTATAGCAGGAAGATATTATGCTATGGACAGAGATAAGAGATGGCAAAGAACTAAGCTGGCTTATGACGCAATGACAATGGGTACGGGTATGGAAGGCGGTTCGTCTACTGAAATTATTAATCGTGCATACGGTGAGGATGAAACAGATGAGTTTGTTAAGCCTTCAGTTGTATTTAAAAATGACAAGCCAGTTGGATTAGTAGAATCAAAAGATTCAATAATTTTCTTTAATTTCAGGCCTGATAGAGCTAGACAAATAACGAGAGCATTTGTGGACAAGGATTTTGAGGGATTTGATAGAAAGAAAAAGGTAGATGTTCATTTTGTTTGTATGACTCAATACGACAAAACTATTGAGGGGGTAGATGTAGCATATAAACCTCAAAAATATTCAAATACTCTTGGAGAGTTTATAAGTAAAGAAGGATTGTCCCAGCTAAGGATAGCAGAAACTGAAAAATATGCTCATGTTACTTTCTTCTTTAATGGTGGAGTGGAAGAACCAAATCCTAATGAAGAAAGGGTGCTTATACCATCTCCAAAGGTTGCAACATATGATATGAAGCCAGAGATGAGTGCAATAGAAGTGAAAAACCAAGTATTAGAAAAAATTAGAGAAGATAAGTACGACTTTATGGTACTTAATTTTGCTAATGCCGATATGGTTGGACATACTGGTGATATTGGTGCAGCTAAAAAGGCAATCGAAACAGTAGATGAATGTCTGGGTGAAGTTATTGATGAAATAGTAAAAACTGGAGGAAATGCCTTGATTACAGCAGATCATGGAAATGCTGAAGAGATGCTTGATAAGGAGTCTGGCAAGACGTTGACAGCTCATACTACAAATAAAGTACCATGTATAGTTGTTGGTGAAGGTGATTTGAAATTACGCGAAGGAATTTTAGCAGATATAGCACCTACTTTACTCGAAATGTTAAACTTGAATATTCCCCAGGAAATGACAGGAGAATCATTAATTATTAAATAAACATAGAGGCTAAGCTACATCTAAATAATAGCTTAATCTATGATGTTGTTATAAAATAAATGAGGAAGCTCTAACGCATAAATGCGTGTGGTTTCTTCAATATAAAAATTTAAGGAGGTAGTACAATGCCAATTATTACTGAGATTTTTGCAAGAGAAATATTAGACTCAAGAGGTAATCCTACAGTAGAGGTTGAAGTTTTCACTGAAAATGGAGCCTTTGGAACAGCAGCAGTTCCATCAGGAGCTTCTACAGGAGCTTTTGAAGCAGTTGAATTGAGAGATGGCGATGAAAATAGATATATGGGAAAAGGTGTTACTCAAGCAGTAGCTAATGTTAATGAAATAATAGCACCTGAAATAGTAGGATTTGATGCAAGAGACCAAGTTGGAATAGATTTAGCAATGATAGAGTTAGATGGAACACCAAACAAAGAGAAATTAGGAGCAAATGCAATATTAGGAGTTTCTTTAGCAGTAGCTAAAGCAGCAGCTGACTTTGTAGGTTTAGACTTATATCAGTATATAGGTGGAGTAAATGCTAGAACATTGCCAGTTCCTATGATGAACATATTAAATGGTGGTAAGCATGCAGATAATAATGTTGATATTCAAGAATTTATGGTAATGCCTGTTGGAGCACCTAGCTTTAAAGAAGCATTAAGAATGGGAACAGAAGTATTCCATAACTTGAAAAAAGTTCTAAAATCTAAAGGACATAATACAGCAGTTGGAGATGAAGGTGGCTTTGCGCCAAACTTATCATCTAATGAAGAAGCACTTTCAACAATTGTTGAAGCTATAAAACAAGCAGGATATAAGCCAGGCGAAGAAATTATGTTAGCATTGGATGTAGCTGCTACTGAAATCTATGACAACGAAAGCAAAACATATAATTTAGAAGCAGAAGGTAAAAAATTAAGTTCTTCTGAAATGGTAGATTTCTATAGTAACTTAGTTGAAAAATATCCAATCATATCTATTGAAGATGGATTGGATGAAGAAGATTGGGATGGCTGGAAGCTTATGACTGATAAGTTGGGCAATAAAATCCAAATTGTTGGTGATGATCTATTTGTAACTAACACTGAAAGGCTTAAGAAAGGTATAGAAAATGGATCTGCTAACTCAATTCTTATAAAATTAAATCAAATTGGCTCTATAACAGAGACTTTAGAGGCAATTGAAATGGCTAAGAGAGCAGGATATACAGCAGTTGTATCCCATAGATCAGGAGAAACAGAGGACACTACAATTGCAGACTTTGTTGTTGCAACAAACGCTGGTCAAATCAAGACTGGTGCACCATCAAGAACAGATAGAGTGGCTAAATATAATCAACTTCTTAGATTAGAAGAGTTCCTAGGAGGAACTTCACAATATAAAGGATTGGACGTATTCTATAACCTTAAATAAGTGAGATAAGACTGAATAAAAAGCATATTTCATCAAATAATAAGGGAGAGAATTCTCCCTTATTATTTTAAATAAGAAATAATAACATATAATTTAATTATTTTTAGTAATTGTAAATTATTAAAAGAATTCTAGTTTTAAAGATTTAAAATTGAATTTAATGGAAATAATTTTAGTGAGAATCCTATAAGAAAAATTAATCAAGTACAGCATTGATATATAGTAGATTAATAGATTTTCAGTAGAAATTTTAACTAATAACTGCTAGAAATAACATTATTAATAAGCTTATGGATAAGAAATAAATATTGCTTTTATCGTATTCCTGTGTTAAAATATTGATGTTTACTAGAAATCGGGAGGTGGAAAAATGGGAACGTTCTTAAAAATTTTAATTTTAATACCAAGTTTGATTCTTATAATTAGTATCTTACTACAGTCTGGAAAAAGTGCTGGACTTTCAGGCTCTATCGCAGGTGGGGCAGAAAGTTTATGGGGTAAGAATAAAGGAAGAAGCTATGAAGGTATACTTAGTAAAGTTACGGCAGTAGCAGCAATAGCATTCGTAGTTTGCGCACTAATATTAGTAGCAGTTCAATAAAACTGAATACAAAGGAGGATAAGAAATTGGAACTACTGTACTTAGCACCGGTAGTTGGTGTCATCGCATTATTATTCGCATTATATAAAGCTTCTACTATTAATAAAGTAGCTGTAGGGAACGAAAGAATGAAAGAAATTTCTTCTCATATCCAAGAGGGAGCAATGGCTTTCCTTTCAAGAGAATACAAATCATTGGCAATATTCGTAATTGTACTTTTCATTATATTAGGATTTGGAATTGATTGGGGAACATCCATATCATTCCTAGTAGGGGCTATCTTCTCAGCTTTAGCAGGTTTCTTTGGAATGAAAGTAGCTACTAAGGCAAACGTTAGGACAGCAAATGCTGCAAAGGAATCAGGAATCAACAAAGCTTTAAGTGTTGCTTTTTCTGGTGGAGCAGTAATGGGTATGTCTGTTGTGGGTCTAGGACTTTTAGGAATAGGAACACTCTATTTCATATTTACAAGGGATGTTGAAGGTGTAGAAGGACTAAGAGATGCAGCAAAAACTATAACAGGATTTGGACTAGGAGCTTCATCAATTGCATTATTTGGACGTGTTGGTGGAGGTATTTACACTAAGGCAGCTGACGTAGGGGCTGATCTTGTTGGAAAAGTTGAAGCTGGAATACCTGAAGATGATCCACGAAATCCAGCAGTTATTGCTGACAATGTAGGAGACAACGTAGGAGACGTAGCTGGAATGGGAGCTGACCTATTCGAATCTTATGTAGGTTCAATCATTTCTGCTATAACATTAGGTTTATTAGAATTTCAAGCAGATGGTGCTTTATTCCCACTATTACTTGCTGCAACTGGGATTTTAGCATCTATTATTGGTACTTTCTTTGTGAGAGCAAAAGAAGGCGCTGATCCTCAAAAGTCATTAGACTTAGGTACATTTGTAAGTGCAGGAATTACTGTCATCGTTGCATTTATATTAAGTAGACAAATATTAGAGTCATTAAACCCGTTTTGGGCTATCACAGCTGGTTTAGTAGTTGGGCTAGTAATTGCTAAAATTACTGAGTACTACACAGCTACTGAGTATAAGCCAGTTCAAAGAATTGCTGATGAATCAGAAACTGGAAGTTCAACTAATATAATAAGTGGTCTTTCAGTTGGTATGGCTTCAACAGCATTACCAATATTAGTTATTGCTGTAGGTATTTTATTTGCTTATAATATAGCAGGTTTATATGGTATTGCTCTAGCAGCAGTAGGTATGTTATCAACAGCTGGAATGACAGTTGCTGTAGATGCATATGGACCGATTGCTGATAACGCTGGTGGTATAGCAGAAATGTGTGAATTGCCAGGTAATGTTAGAAAGATAACTGATAAATTAGATGCTGTAGGAAATACAACAGCTGCTATAGGTAAAGGTTTTGCTATTGGTTCAGCTGCTTTAACAGCTCTGGCATTATTTGCTTCTTATACTCAGGCTGTTGGACTATTAGAAAATGGAATTGATTTAACTAAACCGACTGTAATAGTAGGTTTATTAATAGGTGGTATGTTACCATTCTTATTCTCAGCTATTACTATGCAAGCAGTTGGTAAAGCTGCATTTAGTATGATTGAAGAGGTTAGAAGACAATTTAAATCAATACCTGGAATTATGGAAGGTAAAGCTAAACCAGAATATAAAAGATGTGTTGATATAAGTACTGCAGCTGCTTTAAGAGAAATGATTATACCAGGTGTGCTTGCAGTATTAGCACCAGTTGCTACAGGATTAATTCTTGGTACTGAGGCTTTAGGAGGCTTACTTGCTGGAGCACTTGTTACTGGAGTTCTTATGGCTATCTTTATGGCTAATGCAGGTGGAGCTTGGGATAATGCTAAGAAGTATATAGAAGAAGGAAATCATGGTGGTAAAGGTAGTGAAGCTCACAAAGCTGCTGTTGTTGGTGACACTGTTGGTGATCCTTTCAAGGATACATCAGGACCTTCTATTAATATATTAATTAAGCTTATGACAATAGTTTCATTAGTATTTGCTCCATTATTTGTTAAGTTTGGGGGTCTATTCTAGAAACTATTTCAAATAAGATAAATAGTTGAATATGATTAATTAGTTTTACAATATATTAAAAAAGCTCTTCTCTTTTGAGATGAGCTTTTTTAAATGCAAAAAAATTATATTTATACTTTAAATTGCCCAATAAAAATATCACAAGAATTCTTTAACAAAGTAACTCTTTTCATAAATTTAATTATATTACAAAACTATTAAAACACTTAGATATATGATATAATTTATTAGTGTGTGGTTATAATCATACATGTCTAAAGAATAATAATTATTACATACTTTTAATTAGAAAATATTAAATTAAAAAATAGAGGTTAGTTTCACGAAAGCTTTTTTAATAAATATTATGATAATATAAAGTTCTTAAAAAGAAATTGTATTTGTTCATAATTAAATTTTGATGAGGATGATAAAATGATAGAAAATATAAATGGATTAAATATTAATTACATATGTGAAGGAGAAGGAAAAAATATTTTATTACTTCATGGATGGGGAGCCAGTATCGAAACAGTTCTACCTATATTTAATCATTTAAAAGACCGTTTTAAAGTATATGCAGTAGATTTGCCTGGGTTTGGAAAAAGTGATGAACCTAAAGAAGTTTGGGGAACTCTAGATTATGCTGAATGTATTAGAGGGTTCATAAGAAAAATGAATATGAAAAAAGTCACACTTATTGGACACTCCCATGGAGGAAGAGTATCAATATTCTTAGGGAATGAATATCCTAATATAATAGACAAAATTATTTTAGTTGATAGTGCTGGATTAATTCCAAAACGACATTTAAAATACTACTTTAAGGTTTATACTTTTAAGACTCTTAAGAAACTATATACTACTTTTTATTTTGGATCAAATAAAGAAGAAAGAATGGAAAAATTTTATAGAAAATTTGGGTCAACAGATTATAAGAATTCACCTGGAATAATGAGAAAAGTAATGGTTAAGGTATTAAGTGAGAACTTAAGGCCTCTTTTAAGTGGTATAAAAGCGCCAACTCTTTTAATTTGGGGTAGTAATGATGAAGACACTCCTGTTTACATGGGTGAAATCATGGAAAAGGAAATACCAGATAGTGGATTAGTAGTATTAGACAATGCTGGACATTATTCATATTTAGATAAGTTTAATCATTTTAAAGTGATAATAGATAATTTTTTAGAAGGAAGTGAATAGCATGTTGAATACAGAGAGTATATTATTTGTCCTGGGTCTTTTAATTACATTTGGAATTTGGGGGTTAGGAACTTTTATAAGAGGTAGATTTTTTCTTCATATGATTCAATTAGAAGAGTACAATAATATCAATTATTTGAATTGGATAAAAGAGTATAACTATAGAGCTTATTCAAAAAAGACGATGTTTTCTTTTAGTCTTATTGCAATTATATCATCAATTTATTTAATACTGTCATTCTTTATACAAAACTATATAATGCTTATAATCTATGTATTAATTTGGACTATGGCTTTATTATCAGGAATTAACTTTAAAAAAGAAGAGGCAAAGAAAGATTTAGTTTTTACAGCAAGGGCTAAAAGACTTTTTGCTGGTTATTTTGTTTCATGTGGAATTGAATTGCTTGTAATTTTAGCCATATATCTGTTAGTTTCAAGTCAAATTATTTTTTATTATCCAGTGATGCTATTTACCATGGCATTAATATATTTCTATGCACCGTATAATATGTATTTTGGCAATTTATTAGATATTCCTATAGAAAAAAGAATTCATAGACATTATTATGAAATGGCATATAATAAGATTAGAAAGTTTGAAGATTTAAAAATCGTTGGGATAACCGGAAGCTATGGAAAAACAAGTACAAAGTTTATTACATCAACTATCTTAGAAGAAAAATTTAAGAATTTAAAAACTCCAGCAAGTTATAATACTCCAATGGGTATTAGTAAAGTAATAAATGATACTTTAACTGCTGATTATGAAACCTTTGTAGTGGAAATGGGTGCAAGAAGAATTGGTGAGATTGAAGAAGTTGCTAAACTAGCTAATCCACAGATTGGTGTAATTACTTCGATAGGTCCTACTCATCTAGAGACATATAAAAACATAGAAAATATAATAAAAACTAAGTATGAGTTAATAGAAGAGCTACCACCAGATGGAATTGCTATTTTTAATTATGATAATGATTATGTTAAAAGATTGGCCGATAAAACTTTTAAGGAAAAGATACTATATGGTATGGAAGATATAGAAAATTTAGATCTTTATGCAGAAAATATTGAAATCTCCGAAGCAGGATCTACATTTATACTGAAAGATAAAGAAGGAAATAGTGTGGAGTGTAGATCAAAATTACTTGGTAGACACAATATATCAAATCTTCTAGCAGGAGCAGCCATTGCCAAATCAATAGGAATGACCTTTGAAGAGATAGCTAAAGGTATCGTAAAAATTCAACCAGTTCCCCATAGATTACAACTAATGAACCCTGGTACAGGTGTGATTGTAATAGATGATACATATAATTCTAATCCTGTTAGTTCTAAAGCAGCTCTAGAGGTATTAGATCAATTTAAAGAAGGTAATAAGGTGATTATAACTCCAGGTATGGTAGAACTAGGAGATAAGGAAGAAGAGGAAAATAAAATACTTGGGAAAAACATTGCAAAGACATGTGATTACATTATTTTGGTTGGAAAGAAAAAAACTAAGCCAATTTATGAAGGAATAATGGAAGAAGGTTTTTCTAAGGACAAAGTATTCGTTGTAAATAGTATAGATGATGCTACAAAAACATTGCAGACTTTTGTAAAGCCTAAGGATATTGTTTTATTTGAAAATGACTTACCTGATACATTCAATGAATAGAAAAGATTGGAGGTTTATGAGTGAAAAAGAGAGTAGGAGTAATTTTTGGAGGAAGAAGTGTAGAACATGAGGTTTCAGTAATTACAGCCCTCCAGGCAATGGAGAACATTGATAAATCAAAATTTGAAGCAGTACCAATTTTTATTAATAAAGAAGGTAAATGGTTTACGGGAGAGTCATTAAAGGATATTAAGAATTTTAAAAACAACAATTTAAATAATCTAAAAGAAATAGTTCTAACGCCTTATTATAGAGATTCTAAGCTATATATTCATCCAGAGAAGAAAGGATTATTTGGGAAAAAAGAAATAGATAATATAGATGTGTTTTTGCCATTAGTACATGGTACAAATGGTGAGGATGGAACACTCCAGGGACTGTTAGAGCTTGCAAATATTCCTTTTGTTGGTGCAGGAGTTTTAGCTTCCTCAGTTGGAATGGATAAAGTACTTATGAAAGATGTCTTCAAATCCTATAATCTACCTATGGTTGAATATATGTGGTTCTTTAGAAGAAGATGGCTTGAAGAAAGAGATTCTATTATAAAAGAAGTAGAAGAAAAACTAAGTTATCCTGTTTTCGTTAAGCCTGCAAACTTAGGTTCTAGTGTAGGCATTACCAAGGCTAAGGATACTAATGAGCTTATAGCAGCTATAGAAATTGCTATAAGATATGATAGAAAAATAATAATTGAGCAAGGTATAGATAAGCCTAGGGAAATCAATATAGCAGTAATGGGATATGATGATAAGGTTAAAACATCTCTTTGTGAGGAGCCATTAGGATGGCAAGATTTTCTCTCTTATGAAGATAAATATATTAAAGGAGATAGTAAGAGTGGAGAAAAAAATAGTAATTCAAAAAGACAGATACCTGCTAATATTGATGAGGACCAAACTAAGAGTATAGGAAATATTGCTAAAGAAGCATTTATGTCAATAGATTGTAAAGGAAATGCAAGGATTGACTTTTTAATGGATAATGAAGGAAATATATATATAAATGAAATTAATACTATTCCAGGGTCTATGGCTTTTTACTTATGGGAACCAGCAGGAACTACTTTTACAGAACTTATTACTGAGTTAATAAATATAGCAGAGAAAACTCATTCAGATAAGAGTGAAAACATGTATTCCTATGACGTTGACTTATTTAAGAGAAAAGACTTAGCAAATCAAGCTACTAAATTATAGAACAGTATAACTAATCTAACATTCATACAACGTATAAGTCATTTGACTTATGCGTTTTGTGTTATAAGGCTATAAATCATATATAAATATGTTATAATATGGTATAAAGATATTATTAGAATAGAAGGTGATTCGGTTGAAATATATTCACGAAAATGCTAAGCCCTTTTATTTTAAAGGGGATAGCAGGGGGTGTCTTCTAATCCATGGCTTTACAGGTTGTCCTGCAGAAATGAGACTCCTTGGAGAGCATTTAAAGGATTTAGGATATACAGTAAGAGGTTTACAACTAAAGGGGCATGGTACAAGTATTGAGGATATGGAAAAAAGTGATTGGAGAAAATGGTTAGATTCTGCAGAAGAAGAGCTACGTCAGCTCATGACCAACTGTGATGAAATTGTTATAATTGGCTTATCAATGGGTGGAATTATATCATTAATATTATCGTCAAAGTATGATGTTAAAGGAATAGTTAGCTTATCTTCACCTATTAAAATTACAAATAAGAAAGCATATTACTCTCCTATTATGAAATATTTTAAAAAGTATACTCCTAAGGAAGTAAGTACAAATACTAAATATGTTGAAGAATACTGCATAAGCTATGATAAAACTCCTGTTAGTAAGGTGCCAGATTTACTAGCATTAATTAGAAAAGCAAAAAGAAATCTAAAGAAAATTTACTCACCTATACTTATTATTCAATCAAAAGATGACAATACTGTAAAATATGAAAGTGCAGAGATTATTTTTAAGAAAATAAGATCTAAATTCAAGAAGTTAATATACTTGAAAGAAAGTGGACATGTAATTACTTTAGGAAAAGAAAGAGAAAAGGTTTTTAAAGAGATAGATGCTTTTCTGGAACAAGTTTTTTAAAGGCATAAAAATTAAGCTTAATATAGATTAAATAATGTGAGGAGGGAAATTAATGACAAGAGAAGAGGCTTTAAAGCATGTAAAAGCAAATATTAAGAATAAAAATTTATTTAAGCATATGCTTGCTACAGAAGCTATAATGCAGGGATTGGCAGAGAAGTTTGATGAAGATGTGCATAAATGGGGTATTGCTGGTTTAGTGCATGACATAGATTATGATGAAACAGCTGACGATCCCCATAGACATAGTATAGTAGGGGCTGAAATCCTTGAGGAATTAGGTTATGACGAAGATATTGTATATTCAGTTAAAGTTCATAATGATGCCCATGGGCTTGAAAGAAAAACCACTATGGATAAAGCTTTATATTCAAGTGATCCATTAACGGGATTAATAGTAGCAGCTGCTCTTATATCTCCAGATAAGAAACTTAGTAAAATAGATGAGGATTTCATACTAAGACGTTTTGACGAAAAAGCTTTTGCAAGGGGAGCAAATAGAGAACAAATAAGGGCGTGTAGTGAAATGGGGCTAGAATTAAATGACTTTATCAGTATAGGTCTTAATTCTATGAGAAATATTTCTAAGGAATTAGGATTATAGTAGTTTATATTTTCTCTAAATTCTTAAATTTTTCAATATTGAAACTTTCATATGATTGAGGAAATTGTATATTTATAAATTAAGTATATTTTTTCATGAAATTTGAATATGCAATTTCCTTGATTAATTATATAATACAAAATGCTATAACTTTTAAGTATTGGGGTATCATAAATATAACCAATACTTTTAAAATTGGAGGAATATAAATGAGTACTAAGGAAAAATTAGTGGAATTTATGAAAGAACAGGCGTACAAACCTATGTCTAAAGGAGAGCTTACTAAAATCTTTAGTCTTAATAAAGATGAAGAAAAAGAATTTCATAAGCTATTAGACGATATGGAAAAAGAAGGATTAATTATAAAAACAGGTAAAAAGAGATACGGAATACCAGAGAAGATGAATTTAGTAGTTGGAAGGCTTCAAGGTAACGAAAGGGGCTTTGGATTTGTAATACCTGATAATAAGGATATTAAGGATATTTTTATTCCTGCTGCCGATTTAAATGGTGCTTTACACGGCGATAAGGTGGTAGCTAAAATCACCTCCCAAGGAAGAGAGTCTAAGAAACAA
Organism: Sporosalibacterium faouarense; assembly: GCF_016765695.1. Classification (GTDB taxonomy): domain Bacteria; phylum Bacillota; class Clostridia; order Tissierellales; family VENL01; genus Sporosalibacterium; species Sporosalibacterium faouarense. The sequence goes on from NZ_JAETGO010000030.1 coordinate 63,522, forward strand.
GAAGGGGAAATAATAAGGATTCTAGAGAGAGTGAATCAAACAATAGTAGGTACATATGAAAATAGTAAAAACTTTGGTTTTGTTGTTGCTGATGATACTAGAATTAGTATGGATATATTTGTTCCCAAATCAGAGAAAAATGGAGCTAAGACAGATCAAAAAGTTGTTGTAGAGATAACTAAATGGCCTGTAAAAAGAAGGAATCCAGAAGGTAAGATAATCGAAATTTTAGGATATAAAAATGATGTGGGGACAGATATAAAATCAATTATTAAACAGTTTAAGCTACCTGAAGAATTTCCACAAAATGTTGTTAACCAAGCAGAGGAAATACCAGAAGAGATTCCTGAAAGCGAAATAAATAGAAGACTTGATTTAAGAGACAAAACTATATTCACAATAGACGGAGCAGATGCAAAGGACCTAGATGATGCTATATCTATTGAGAAGCTTGAAAATGGTAATTTTAAGCTTGGAGTGCATATAGCTGATGTTACCCACTATGTAAGAGAACATACACCTTTAGATAAGGAAGCACTAAACAGAGGTACAAGTGTATACTTAGTAGACAGGGTTATTCCTATGCTTCCGAAAAAGCTTTCTAATGGAGTATGTAGTTTACATCCAAATGTTCCTAGATTAACTCTAAGTTGTTTTATGGAGATTGATCTAGATGGTAAAGTGGTAGATCATAAAATTGCAGAAACTATAATTGAGAGTAAAGAAAGATTGGTGTATACTGATATATCAGATTTATTAGAAAATAATGATTCTGAGCAGCTTGAAAGATATAAACACATACATGAAGAACTTCAGTTATCAGAGGAGCTTTGTCATATACTTAATAAGAAAAGAGAAGATAGAGGAACAATAGATTTTGATTTTCCAGAGGCTAAAATCATGCTAGATGAAGATGGAAAGCCTACTGAAATTAAAAAGTACGAGAGAAGAATTGCCAATAGAATAATTGAAGAGTTTATGCTAGTTTGCAATGAAACAGTAGCAGAATACATGTATTGGACTGAGATGCCATTCCTATATAGAATACATGAAGATCCTAGTGAAGAGAGAATTGAAGAATTTAATAAATTCATACATAACTTTGGATATCATATTAAGGGAACTCAAGAGATTCATCCGAAAGAGCTACAATGTTTATTAAAGAAAATTGAAGGTAAGAAAGAGGAAGTAGTCATTAATACATTAATGCTTAGATCCCTTAGAAAGGCGAAGTATAGTGCTGAATGCCTTGGTCATTTTGGATTGGCAGCAAAGTATTATACCCATTTTACTTCACCAATCAGAAGATATCCTGACCTTCAGATACACAGAATTATTAAATACTTTATAAACAATGAAATGACCAAGAATAAAATCAGTAAGCTTGAAAAAATAGTACCCCATGTAGCAGAACAATCATCAGCTAGAGAGAGATTGGCTGATGAGGCTGAAAGAGAAACAGACGATTTAAAGAAAGCAGAATATATGGCTGAGAGAATTGGTAAGGAATATGAGGGTATTATCTCTGGAATAACTCACTTTGGAATGTTTATTGAGTTAGACAATACTATAGAGGGTTTAGTTAGAATAAGCTCATTGGTGGATGATTACTATATCTATGATGAAGAGAACTATTGCTTTAGAGGTGAGAGAACTAAGAACACCTATAGAATAGGAGATGTAGTAAGGATAAAAGTTATAAGGGCAGATACAGCTAAGAGAGAGATTGACTTTGAATTAGTTAGTGATGAAGATAATGAAGAAGAGATTTCTTAAAGAATAAAACTTAGGAGGGATTAACCCTCCTTTTTTTTGCTGAAAAAAGTTAGTCTACTTGAGAAATACCATATTAAAATCTTGTGCTAAAGTATATTTAAGTTATAGAAGTTTAATTACTTAGGCTAAAAAGAATGGCTAATAAAGTGTAAAAATATAATTATATTGGTTATAATTTAGCTAAGAGGGCGCTAAGCGGAACATTATAAGTTAGGAGGGGTTAGATGAGAAATAAGGATGAGGTCAAAACAAACCCTGTAGATTATCTAGTTCATTATAAATATAAGAGTACAAATTATATTATTGGAGTAAAATTTTCTAATAGCTTGTTAGGTAGAGATAAAGGAATTTATATTAATGATAAGAAGCTTGAAACTAATAGCTTAGATTTTACAGATAATAGAGATGATAATATTATTAAAGTAATAGTATAATATCTGAGAATGCCTCGTTTCAGATATTTCTGTAAGAAAAAGCCATATACATTTTAAATTAGAAATATGGTCATATGTACACTTTGAATATAGTTAAAAATTACAACAAATATAATTTGACAAAACTTTCTGAAAATACCATAATATTATTAAAGGGGGAATTATTATGGCTAAATCAAATAGAGGGAGAAACTTAAGAAATTCAAGTGAGTGGAACAGAGGACAATGTCCTATGTGCGAGAGAACAGGCGTTAAGCTATTGTGGGATAATACTGATGAGAGCGGAAAAGAATTAAAGGTTTGTAAACACTGTAAAAATAAGTAGCTTAACTTCTGAGTCCAAATCTACTCCAGTAGATTTGGATTTTTTAGTTTCATTGAGAAGAATTAAACTTAGAGGCAAAATAGAAAGTAACAAAAAATAGTTCAAAATTGTTGACAAACAATATAATTTTTGCTATACTGAGATTTAGACTTCTGAAAAAGTATATTAAATAATGTTGGTGATAATTATGGGTAAAGGAAACAGTAGAACAGTAGCAACAAATAAAAAAGCAAGACATGATTACTTCATAGAGGATAGTCTTGAAGCTGGGATTGTCCTTAAAGGGACTGAGGTTAAATCAATACGTCAAGGTAAGATAAACATTAAGGATAGCTTTGCTCAGGTTGAAAATGGAGAAGTTTTCTTAAATAATCTTCATATTAGTCCTTATGAGCATGGCAATATTTACAATGTTGATCCTACTAGAAAGAGAAAGCTATTGCTTCACAAAAGAGAAATTAATAAATTGATTGGATATACTGCTCAGAAGGGATATTCTTTAATACCTCTCGAGGTATATTTAAAAGCAGGTCTTGTTAAAATTAATCTTGGTGTAGCTAAGGGTAAGAAATTGTATGATAAGAGACAGGATATAGCTAAAAAAGAAGCTCAGAGAAGAATTGAGAGACATATGAGTCCTAAATATTAGGATACATCATAGAAAAAAATATATCAGATCATATATTTTTTATATAGATATATTTATTTTGACAATTTAATATGGGGGTGAAATTGGCTTCGACGGGGGTATGGAACTAGGAGTAGCCAGGCGTGTTTTGTTTAGTTTCACGTAAAAAAGCTGAACACTAAATATAATTGCAGACGAAAATTACGCATTAGCTGCCTAATATAGCAGTTGCCTTCCTCTAGTAGTCCCGCCTATTAGAGTGTAAGGTCCATTATCTGCGGGGAACTACTACTGGGATGCTTCGACCTGTAGTAGACTAATTGAAGCTAGCCAATTAAAAAGCTTGTTGTTGAGCGTTTTATGAGGCGAATTTTAAAGCAGCAACTATCCTGGTAGAAGCTCGTGGGGAAGTGCTTTCGGACGAGGGTTCGACTCCCTCCACCTCCACCATATGAAAAAAAGGTAGATGATTCAAATGAATCGTCTACCTTTTTAAATTTGTCTATAACGATATATAATTATAGTTCTATGATTTATAGAATTTCAAACAATTCATAAAAAGTTAGTTGCTATAATATTATTAAATAAGAAGGTAGAATTTTAATTCCATACAATAATAATCAAAACGTGATTCCGATATTGGGATCACGTTTTTTAATATCTTTACTTAAATACAACACCAGTTTTAGAGATAGAATTAATAATACAGTTGATATATAATATTAAGAAGAATACAAAGGCTCTAATTTATTAGATAAGTAGAGGTGGCTTAATCGTGGAATATATGAACAAATACATTAAGAGATATTGGAAACCGTTTATTACAGCAATATTCTTTTTGACAATTGAGGCTGTAAGTGATTTACTACAACCTACCATAATGGCTAAAATAGTTGATGTAGGAGTTGTCAATAGAGATATGGAGTATGTCTTACATATGGGAATGATAATGCTCTTAGTTACAGCTTTCGGGGCGGTAGGAGCTATTACACGGAATATAGTTTCTAGTAATGTATCACAAAAATTTGGTAGTGAATTAAGATCAGATCTTTTTAGAAAGATTCAAACACTATCTTTAGATAAGATAAATCAATTTGAAACCGCATCATTAATAACAAGACTTACTAATGATGTAACTCAGGTGCAGAACTTTGCTCATAGAATGATGCGTATTTTTGTTAAAGCGCCTATATTATGTGTAGGAGGGCTCATAATGGCAACTATACTAAGTCCTAAAATGGCCATCGTTCTAGCTATTGTAGTACCCATAGTTGCTTTATTGATAGCTTTAAATATGAAGGTCGGTTATCCATATTATAAAAAAGTACAGAAATCCTTAGATAAAGTAAATGGTGTGCTGAGAGAGTATTTAGAAGGTATAAGAGTTGTGAAGGCTTTTAATAGATTTTTCTTTGAAACAAATCGCTTTGAAAATGCAAATCAAGATTATACGGATATTTCCATGAAGGCATTACGGCTAACAGCAATATTTTCACCTGCAATTACTTTTGTTGTAAATCTTGGGATAATAGCAGTTCTTTGGTTTGGAGGTATATCAGTAGATAATGGTAATCTAGAAGTAGGCAAAATTATAGCCTTTATAAATTATATGACTCAAATTCTATTTTCCTTGATGATGATTTCTATGGTATTTAATATGTTTGTACGAGCAAGAGCTTCGGTAGAGCGTATAGGTGAAGTCTTTAAGCAGAAAAATGATATGGTAGAGAAAGAATTTGATTGCAATATATATAAAGATATAAAAGGACAAGTTGATTTTGAAGAAGTATATTTTTCCTATAAAGGATATTCTAGCGAGCCTATACTTAAAAATATTAACCTATCTTTTTTACCAGGAGAAACGATTGGTATCATTGGGCCTACTGGCTCAGGTAAAAGTAGTCTTGTTAGTCTTATACCGAGATTTCATGATACTTCTTCGGGAGTAGTAAGGGTTGATGATTTAGATGTAAAGGAATTGAATCCTAAACAGTTAAGAGAGAAAATAGCTATTGTACCTCAGGAAACAAAATTATTTACTGGAACGATTCTTGAAAATATTAGATGGGGAAATAAAAATGCTACTTTAGAGGAAGTTGAATCTGTGGCTAAAATAGCGCAGGTTCATGATTTTATTTCATCAATGACCAGTGGATATAATACAGTATTAGGACAAGGTGGAGTGAATTTATCGGGCGGACAAAAACAAAGGGTTTCAATTGCTAGAGCTTTAATCAAAAGACCAGAGATATTAATATTGGATGATAGTACTAGTGCTCTGGATATAACTACTGAGACTAAAATAAGAAATGATTTAAAGGAATACTCAAAGAATTTAACATGCATTACTATAGCCCAGCGTATTACTTCTGTTATGGGATGTGATAAAGTAGTTGTTTTAGAGGATGGAGAGGTAGTAGGATTAGGGACACATGACAAACTAATTGAAGAATGTGATATTTATAAGGATATTTATCATTCTCAGATAGGCAAGGAGGCGATGTAGCTATGTCCAAAGCTAATAAACAAGAAAATAAAAATACTAAAGCAGCTATGGGAATGAGAAGTGGAGGACGTAGACCAAGGGGAATGCCTGTTGTTAAGCCTAAGAACTTTAAAGGGACTATGATGAAATTATGGAAATACTTCAGTAGAGAAAAGAAATTACTTTTATTACTTCTTTTATTTGTAGTGATTACTGCTGGAATAGGGTTATCAGTTCCGTATTTAATTGGTAGAGCAATAGACACAATATCTAATGAATCAGGAATTATTGATTTCAATATACTAGGGATTATTGTTGTTGTGATATTAGTAGGATATCTCACAACTGCAATTATAACTTTTTTTCAGGGATGGATTATGGCAGGTATATCCCAGAGAATAGTTAAAAGTCTTAGAACAGCGTTATTTGATAAGCTTCAAGTTTTACCTATATCTTATTTTGATTCCCATGCCCATGGTGAAACCATGAGTAGATTAGCAAATGATATAGAAAATGTAAGTACAACTATATCCCAGTCTACTATACAACTTATGTCAAGCGGAATAACGATTATTGGTTCATTTATCATGATGCTTATTTTGAGTCCATTACTGACCTTTGCTAGTATTATAACAATACCTTTAGTTTTGTTAGTAACAAAAGTAATAACAAAGAGAACTAAGGTATTTTTTAAGGAACAGCAAAGGAAGTTAGGAAAATTAAATGGACATATAGAAGAAACCATTTCAGGAATATTAGTAGTTAAGGCTTTTAATCGTGAGGAAGAGATAATTAAGGAATTTGATGATGTCAATAAGGAATTGCGCAATGTAGGAATTAATGCTCAAGTATGGTCAGGATTTATCATGCCATTAATGAATGTAATTAAAAACATTGGATTCACAGCAGTTGCAGGGGTTGGTGGGGTTTTAGCTGTTAGGGATTTAATAACTATTGGAGTAATTGCTAGCTTTATAAGCTATTCCAAGCAATTTGTAAGACCCCTTAATGATTTTGCCAGCATTTTCAATACATTACAATCGGCTGTGGCAGGTGCAGAAAGGGTTTTTGAGGTATTGGAAGAGGCTGAGGAACCAAAAGACTTACCTAAAGCTAAAGACTTGAAAAAATGTAATGGTCACGTAAGATTTGAAAATGTTTCATTTGGTTATCAAAGTGATATTCCTGTTCTAAGAGATATTAGCTTTGATACAAATGGAAAAAACAGTATAGCCTTAGTTGGGCCAACTGGAGCAGGAAAGACTACAATAGTTAATTTGCTTGCTCGATTCTATGACGTTACTAAAGGACGAATAATGATAGATGGCTTAGACATAAGAGAATACACAAGGGATAGTTTAAGGAAAACATTTGGTATTGTACTACAGGATACTTATTTATTTGCAGATACAATAAAAGAAAATATCAGATATGGTCGATTGGATGCTTCCGATGAGGAAATAAAAGAAGCAGCTATAATGGCTAATGCCCATAGTTTTATAAAACATATGTCAGATGGATATGAAACTAAGCTTTCTGAACGAGGTTCGAATTTAAGCGAGGGACAAAGACAGTTGATTGCCATAGCTAGAGCTATCTTGTCTAATCCTTCTATTTTAATTTTAGATGAAGCAACAAGTAATGTCGATACTAGAACAGAATTGCATATTCAAGAGGCTATGTTGAAATTGATGGAGGACAGAACTAGCTTTATTATTGCCCATAGATTGAGTACAATAAGAAATGCTGATGTTATAATGGTTATTGATAATGGAGGAATTGTTGAAAGTGGAGATCACGAATCACTAATTAATCAGCGAGGTATATATTACGAGATGTATAATAATCAATTTGAAAATACGAGGAAGGTCATTTGAAAAATTACATACTTGAGGAAATTACATATTAAAATTTTATGCAAGATTATACCCCAAATGGAGATTACTTATAAAACTATATGTTCTTTAAAATTAATAGTAAAACAACAAATTATTAGAGTTAGAAGGATATAATCCTTAAAAGAGCTTTAATGTACAATTTCTTTATAAAAAATGTTTATATTCTATAATAATATAAGCAAGATATCATTATGTGTTTATCAAGAAATAAAAGACCTCTTTCATCACATAGTATAGATGAACAGAGGTCTTTTTCTTACTAAAAAAATAAAGAAATTATTATAATTAGATGGAATGTCCAATGTAAGTTATTAGTATATGGTATTCCCAATCCTTCAAAGCTTGAAACACATTTGTGGGCTTTAAGGGCTAATGGGAATGTAAGAAAAACTAAACTAGATGCTAGAGGATATAACCCAACTATAATATATAATATGGTCAATGTAAATGCACCAAAGACTAAGAACCTATATAAATACTTACTTAGTTTGCTTCCTATTCTAACACTAAGAGTACCAAGACTCAATCTTGTATCTCTAGTAAAATCCCTCATTTCATTACTAATCATTAATGCAGGAATGAAAAAGGCTGGTGGCAATCCAATAAGGATTGGGTACCAAGAAAATTCAAGACTAAATGGAAAATAAGCTCCAAAGATCATTAGTGGTCCCATAAGAATAAATGAAAGGGGAACACCTAAGCCATGTCTCTTATATACAAAGGGTTCGCCAGTGTATGCATAAGCTCCGACTACTCCAATAAGTCCAATAAATAACATATTAATATTAGTAATGTAGATTAAATATAATCCAATAAGTGCAGCACCGCCAAAGCAAGTCATGCCCCATAGAAATACTAAAACATCAAAATAAGTTCGTTCAGCACCTAGGAACACGATTTTTCTTCCACTAGGTCTATAATATCTAAAGGAACCTTCGAAATAATCGTTAATTAAGTTAGCCCCGCCTTGGGCAAGTATACCTGCAACTGTTATTAATACAATTTTTATTATAACATGGGGGAGAGTATCATTACTCATCAAGCCTTTTCTATATGCAGCCATTATGCCCAATGTAGTTGAGCCAACGGCCAAAGTTAAAGATAATGGTCTAAAGGCAATCCATAAATCTTTTACAAGCTTCTTGAAATAGGCTGAGTCTCTTTTAAAACTAGCTTCATTACTCATAAAAATCATCCTTTTCTTTTAGTTTGTAGATATAATTTAGATTAAGAATATGTTATAAATATAACTTAGCATAAAGTTTCCTAAATAATTATTTCACAATAGTAATAGAAAATCAACAAAATTAGTGATAATATGACATGATTTATATATTAAATATTTTTATATAATATTGAAATTTATGCTGTTTAGGGTTACAATACTAAAGAAAGATAAAATTATAACAAATTACTTATGTATAACGCACAGGGGGTATAAAGATGACATTTAAGAAAATATTTTTAGGATTACTTGCACTTAGCTTAGTTTTAGCAGTTGGTTGTAGTGCCCCAGATTCAAATGAGAATGATGAGGCTAATACTGAAAATCTTGAATTAACTATTGGATTGATGCCAGCAGTAGACTCAGCACCTATGTTTTTAGCAAAAGAAAAAGGATATTTTGAGGAACTTGGATTAGACCTAAATATTCAAATTTTCAATAATGGACAAGATAGACAGAGTGCATTACAAACAAACAGTATTGATGGAGCAATGACTGATTTTATTGCTGTAGTAACAAATATAAATGGTGGTTTTGATATAAAAGCTACTACTATGACATCAGGGAAATTTCCTGTTTTGGTTAAAAAAGACTTTATAGATAAGAAAGATATAAAGGTTGGTATGATGGAAGTTAGCGTTTCTAATTTCTTGATAGATGAATGGTTAGGAGATAAATATAATATTGAAAAAGTATTTATAAATGAAATTCCTGCAAGACTTGAAATGCTTAAAACGGGTAATTTAGATATGGGGTTATTCCCAGAGCCTGTGGCATCAATGGGTGAGCTAGGTGGACTTGAAAAGAAAATATATGAGCTAAAGAATGGATATTGCCCAGATGTAATGGTATTTACAGGAAAGGCACTAGAAGAAAAGGAAGAAGCAATTAAGCTTTTTCATCAAGGATATAATAAAGCTATAGAAGATATTAATAGTAATGAAAATGAAGCAAGAGAGATACTAATTGAAAAGTTACAATTAAACCCTGAAATAAAGGATAACATTTTATTACCTAATTATACTAAAGTTTCTTTACCAGATGACGCTTATTTAGAAAATATAATCAATTGGGTTGAAGAGGTATTAAATCAAGAGGTGAACGTAACACCTAGTGATTTAACTGAAGGGAAGTTTATAGACAATGATTCAAATTAAGAACTTAGATTTTTCCCATGGAGATGAAAAGGTTTTAAATAATATAAATATTGACATAGAAAAGAACACTACATGTGCTATTATTGGGCCTTCGGGATGTGGGAAAACTACCCTGCTATATTTACTAGCAGGGCTTCTTTCTATTAATAGAGGGGAAATATTAATTAATGGTGAAGAATGGAATAACTGTCGTAGAGAGACAGGAGTGATTCTTCAGAACTACGGACTTTTGCCTTGGAAAACAGTGTGGAACAATGTTTCTCTTGGATTAAAAGTTAGAGGATTAAGCAAAAAAGAGATAGAATATAAAGTTAGTTCAATATTAAATGAATTAAAAATAACAGACCTAAAAGATAAGTATCCTACTCAATTGAGTGGAGGTCAAAAACAGAGAGTTGCTATAGCTAGAACCTTAGTGACAAATCCTGATTTATTACTGTTAGATGAGGCAACCTCTGCTTTAGATGCTATGACGAAGGAACATATTCAAAATTTAATTCTTGATGTTTATAAGAAAAGATCAATGACTCTTGTGTTTGTAACTCATAGCATAGAAGAAGCTGTATTCTTAGGTCAGAAAATTATCATTATGGAAAAGACAAAAATTAAGAAAGTTATTGATAATCCTTATTTTGGAGCAGAAGAGTTAAGAAAGAAAATTGATTATTATAATCTATGTCTTGAGGTAAGGAAATGGCTTGAGGATGGTGAAAGCCAATGAAGTCTATAGCGAAAATATTAAGAAATAAAACCCTCTATGGCACTCTAATGGTATTTATCATTTGGTATATCTTATATCTATCTATTAACTCACCTATTATACCTAGTCCTTATGGTACTGTAAAGGAGTTTATAAAGTCTCTACGAGGATTATTGGCGTTACATCTGTTAGCTAGTTCAATTAGAATAGTTTTTGCTGTAATAATATCACTGGTAGTAGGTGTTCCATTAGGTCTATGGGTAGGGAGAAATAATACTGCAGATGCTATTATTTCGCCTATAGTTTATATATTATATCCTCTGCCCAAAATAGCATTCTTACCTATATTTATGATATTATTTGGTATCGGTGATTTATCAAAAATAATATTGATTATAAGTATAATTGTATTTCAAATATTAATAGCTGCAAGGGATGGGGTAAAAGAGATACCGAAGGAATTGTTCTTCTCAGTATCTTCTATGGGAGTTGGTAAAATAGGTATATACAGACACTTGATTTTACCGGCTGTTTTACCTAAACTGTTGACAGGATTACGCATAAGTGTAGGTATCAGTATATCGGCTCTATTCTTTTCAGAGAACTTCGCAACAAGCTACGGTATAGGGTATTATATAATGAATGCTTGGACCATGGTTAATTATAAAGATATGTTTGTAGGGATATTGGCATTAAGCATTTTAGGCATGGTTTTCTTTAAAGGTTTAGATTTATTAGAAAAGAAGGTTTGTCCATGGATTTATGTTGAAAAGAAATAGGGGTGACAATCCCCTATTTTATTTATTTTGGTGTGCCCAGCATGGGCACAGTCTATAGGGTGAAAGTCCTGAACACCGAAGGTGA
>NZ_JAETGO010000013.1 GCF_016765695.1 Sporosalibacterium faouarense
TGCAGTTAATATACCATTTTCTGCTTCGTTTATTATATTCTGACCATCGTAGTAGAAGCTTGTGATTATATCTCTATTATTTTTGAAATTCTTAGTCCTTCAGGATTATTTGAATATGTTCCTTTTACACCATATTTTAAATACTAGTACTATTCTAGTATATATAAAGACACCCAAGTTTTAGGTTTTATTTACAAAAACTTGGGTGGATATTTCAGCAACTATATTTATTTATCAACATCACTAATATCAAATATATATAATTTATTTTCTTTTCCTGCTACAACGAGAGTGTTTTTTTTATAAGCTAAGTAAGAATAAGTATCCTCACTTCCATCATCAGCTATATACTCCCACAACCTTTCTCCTGTAAATTTATCGAAAGCTATTACTTTTCCATCAGCTCTTTTAATAAATACATACTTATCGGTTGGTATTACATCAATGACATGATAATTAAAAATCTTACTTTCCCAGATTTTATCACTATTCTCTTTAGATGCGCATACCAAATTTTTATTTAAGAAGTCAAAGTAATATAAACTATGTTCATCAAAAGATAGCTTATAACCATTGCTTTCCAGTTTCCAGATTTCTTCACCTGTTTTTTTATTAACCTTTATAAAATAATTATTCTCTGCTTTAACATAAATATAGTCTCTATCAATCGTTATTTCTGGACTAATATTTTCAAACTGGAGTTCATTAATAATTTGACCGTTGCTTTATCTAGAATTACTATATTATCATTTGTATCCTCAAGATATATCTTTCCACTATCCGCAATCGGATAAGTACCCGCATGTATTAATATTTCACCATATTGCCACAATGAACTAAAGTTATTAATATCCATTGCGTATACACTCATACCATCTCTCGAATAATATAGTACATCATCAGAAACTAGAAAATTGTTAAGAAAATTAAGTGCTATTTTACCTTCATATAGTATATCTTCTTTTTCTATATTAATGATTACAATATATCCTTTTTTATTTCCCAATATGATGTTACCTTTATATGCAACCATATCCATATCATATTCTCTTCTGAGTTTTTTTGGTAGCACTATTTCTTTAATAATTTCTTTATTATTTATATCAATTATATATATATTGGCATCCTTAGTTATGCAATATACTTTGCTGTCTTGAATAATTGGTTTTGATATTAGAGTACTATCTAGCTCTAATTTCCATTTGTCTTCAAAATTAATTATATTTTCAAATGTTTCTTCTGATACTAATTCTTGTTTACTTGTACACGAGTTTCCTAATGTATTAACCAAGATTAATACAATTACCAACATATACTTCATTTTATTGCTTTTAGTACTCAAATACCTAGACACCCCCTAAAATATATAATCAATCATGACAAAAGAGCTAGAGAGCACAATTTTATTCGCTTCTATTTAATATGAAAATTAAGTTTATTCACTAATTATTATTTTTTAGATTTGAGTACCATTCATCTTCTTCTATTATTGTTGGATTAAAATATTAACTATTGTCATTACTCTCTTCATATCCTAATACCCTTACAGCTTCTTCATTACAATTAAGAACTATTTCTCTCCAACTGGATGATTTTTTTACTAACATACTACAATCTAAACTATTAATTGGGTTTATAGGAATTACACTTTTCCCTTTCTTATGAAAAAAATCTATCCCAATTATAGCTATATCCAACTCATCACAATATTTAATAAATTCTCTGAAAAACGATATCTTTATATATAACTCCTTACTTTTAGAAATATAGCATTGGTTCTTAAATCTATCAATAAATACAACAAAGCCTTTCATCACTAATTCTTTCCCTTCTATTTGAGTATATTAAAATTAAACCTCTTTGATATATTTTCCATTAAATATTTCAAATATATTTATTGTTGAAGATTGCTACATATGTTTATTTTACCATCATATCCCATATTTGTTTTTTATCCTTATAATATTATATTTTGTTATCTTCATATAATGAGTATATTCTGCCATTTAATTACAAGACAAAACCACCCAACTGATAAAAATCAACTAAGTGGTTTTGTAATTTATTGGTTTATATTTAATTTTTATATGAAATAAAGCAACTTTATCTTTCATAAATTCTGTTATTACTGCTCTATAACTGTTCCACTTTCTCCATTTAATGCTTCTCCTGCTTTTTCTAGAGACGCGATTATCGCTTGTCTTCCTGGCTTAGACTCAGCAAATTTCATAACTGCCTTAACTTTTGGAAGCATACTTCCTGGAGCAAAATGTCCTTCTTCAATATATTTCTTAGCTTCTGCTACAGTCATTTTATCTAACTCTTTTTGTTCTGGCTTACCAAAGTTAATTGCTACCTTTTCAACTGCTGTAAGAATTACAAAATAGTCAGCATCTAATATCTCGGCAATTTTCTCACTAGCAAAATCTTTATCTATAACAGCAGGTACTCCAACTAAGCTATTACCTTCAGCTACAACAGGGATTCCACCACCGCCAACTGTAATAACGATATGACCGTTATCAACAAGAGTCTTAACAGTTTCCTTCTCAGCTACATCTACTGGCATTGGTGATGGTACTACTCTTCTCCATCCACGACCAGCATCTTCTACCATATCATAGCCCTTTTCTTCCTTAAGCTTCTTACCTTCTTCCTCAGTATAGAAAGCTCCAATTGGCTTAGTAGGATTAGTAAAAGCTTGGTCATCCTTATCTACTATTACTTGAGTAACAACAGTAGCAACTGGTCTATTTATCTTCCTATTTAATAATTCTTCTCTAATAGCGTTTTGAAGATGATATCCAATATATCCTTGGCTCATGGCTCCACATTCTGGGAATGGCATCTCTGGAGTATTAGCTTCACTCTTTGAAGCAGTTTCCATTGCTAGGTTTATCATCCCAACCTGTGGACCATTTCCATGGGCTATAATTACTTCATTACCCTTTTCAATTAAATCAACTATAGGTTTAGCTGTATTTTTAACTAATTGTAATTGCTCTTCTGGTGTCTTTCCTAAAGCATTTCCACCTAATGCAACAACTATTTTACTCATTTGTATTCCTCCCTTAAAAAAGTTAATATTCTTTCTTATAATTCATTTAAATCAATTGATTTATTCAAAAAAATAAAAAAATCACATTGCTTTATAAGTTAAAACCAGTAACGAAGGGGAGAAACCCCTTCATTACAGTTTAATTTATCTTACATCATTATAGCAATACTCATAAATGCCATTACCATTATAGATAATACCACTAATAGTTTCCATACATGCTTAAAGTACTTAGTATACGGTACCCTTGCAATGGCTAATGCCCCCATTATAACACCACTTGTTGGTGTTACAAGATTAACAACACCTGACGCAGATTGATAAGCAGTTATAACTATATCTCTACTTACTCCCGCAAAATCTCCCAACGGAGCCATGATTGGCATTGACAATGTTGCTAAGCCTGAGGTTGAAGGTACTAAGAATGATAAAGGTATATAGAATAAATATGTTAGGTTTGTAAATGCAACTGAACCAAGGTTTGCTAATGTATCCTCACCCCAGTGAAGTACGGTTGCAGTCATTCCACCATCATTCATAACAACTGTAATACCTCTTGATACACCAATGATTAATGCAACTCCTAGTAAATCCCTAGCTCCATTAACAAAAGTTTTCATGAAGTCTTCTTCACCCATCTTGTAAACTATAGATACAAGAATTGATGCTACTAAGAATAGCACTGTAATTTCACCAAACCACCAATCACCAAGTGGTAGTGGATTACCTATTATGCTACCAATAACAGGTATACTTGTTATAAAGTTATTAAACTTCTCAAAGATTAAAATATCAAATTTCCAAGCCCATGGTATAACACCAAGAACCATTATTATAAATGTTAATCCAAATATCCATAATACGCCTTTTCTTCTACCTGTTAATTCAACTACTTCCTCTTGATCTTTCTTTAAGAAGTGGTCTTTATTATCATCTCTAAGACTCTTAGATAATAATGACTTACTTGGGTCAGCCTTAACCTTTTTAGCGTATCTCATAACAAAAATAATTCCTATAATTTCTCCAACTATTAATATTAATGCTCTTAAAATAATACCTTGTCCAATTGATATGCCCGCAAAACCTGATGCAACACCTGTGGCAAAAGGATTAACTGTAGAACCAAGAACTCCTATACCAGCTCCTAATGCTACCACCGATACAGCGGTCATTGCATCATATCCTGCTGCTATAATAACGGGTATTATCAATGGATAAAAGGCTATAGTTTCCTCTGCCATACCATATGTAGTTCCTCCAAGTCCGAATAAAATCATCAGAAATGGAATCATTATTTGTTCTCTACCTTTAAGCTTTCTCACTACGTTTCCAATTCCTGCATCTATAGCTCCTGTTTTCATAACAACAGCTATAAACCCACCAATTACTAGAACAAAAAGTGCTATATCCCTAGCATCATAAAAACCTTTAATAGGAGCATTTACTATTTCCCATAGGCCCTGTGGATTTTGCTCAGCAGAGCTATATGTGCCTGGTATTGGTTCAAGCTTTGATGCATTAGGGTCTACATAATCATATTGTCCAGCAGGCACTATCCAAGTAAATATAGCAACAATAACAATAATAGTAAAAAGAATAGTATATGCTGATGGCATCTTTAATTTATTCATTTGTATGTCCCCCTTTATTTCTTTTGTAATTCTGTTATCTTCTTATCTAGTTATCTTATAAATAGCTTTAGCATATATCTCCATTGCAACAGCTAAATCTTCTAAATTAATATATTCATTAGGCTTATGCTCAACCTTTTCTCTACCTGGAAGCACCGCTCCAAAGGCAACACAATTATCTATTGCCCTAGCATAAGTAGCTCCTCCAGAAGATATAGGTTCAGATTCTGTATCTCCTGTTACATCTTGATATACATCTAAAAGTGTTTTTATAAGAAAATGGTCTTTAGGAATATAAATAGATTTAAGCCAATCATATTCCTTATACTCAAGTCCATAAAGTTTAGCTTTTTTGCTTAATTTTGCAACAACTTCTTCTTTATCAGCGGTAACTGGTATTCTAATATCGATTGAAATCTGTTCTTTTTCTCCAATATTTATTTTTCCTATATTAAACTTCAACTTACCAGAATCCTCATCTTCACAATTACCAAATATATTTGTTGCAAATGCATCTTCTTTAATTTCTTCTGCAATAAAGTCAATTGCTTTAGAATCGGTTCCTATCCCTTTCAACGCAATAGCTAATCTACTAATTGCATTGATTCCATTTTCAGCTTCTTGAGCATGAACTGCTTTTCCTATGACTTGAATACCTCCATCTACTTCCTTATATTCAAATCCAAGCTCTTTAAGCTTACTTTTTAGCTTTTCTTGTTCCTTATCTTTGTATACAATTCCAGCTGGAACAGAGTTAAATGCATCTCCACCCTTTAGATTAAGTGATGTTTCATTTTCTCCCTCAAGATGAAGCTGTAATAATCCCTTCTCCGCATAGATAAGAGGGAACCTTGAGTCAGGAGTAAAGCCCATGCTTGGCTTTTCTTCCTTTTCAACATACTTTGCTATACCTCTCCAAAGGTTTTCCTCATCAGTACCAAAGATAAATCTCAATCTTTTATTAAACTCTATTCCCATATCCATCAAGGATTTAGCGGCATACAAGGATGCAAGGGTTGGACCCTTGTCATCCTGTGTACCTCTTCCATAAAGTTTACCATCCTTAATGACTGGATCAAATGGGTCATTAGCCCATTCTTCTAAGCTTCCAACGGGAACAACATCTAAATGACCTAATACTCCTACTAATTCCTCCCCTTCACCTATTTCTGCATAACCATAATAACCTTCAGGGTCACAGTAAGTCTTAAATCCTAAACTTTCACAAATATTTAAAGTTTCTTTAAGTGCCTTATCAATATCTTCTCCAAAGGCAAATTCTTTAGAATCTTCATCAATTATACTTGGAATTCTCACGACCTTCTTTATAGCATCTATAAGAGGTTCATGATTTTTTTGAAGTTGTTCATTTAGCTTTTCATCCAATAGTAAACTCATTATTTATTCACCCTATTTTTAATTTATTTTCCTAAAGTTGCAACCATAACAGCTTTGATAGTATGCATTCTGTTTTCTGCTTCATC
>NZ_JAETGO010000014.1 GCF_016765695.1 Sporosalibacterium faouarense
CGTCATCCAGTCAATTCTACCTCGCTGACTTTCTGTCTACGCTTAAAATATTATGTCACCATAGTATCTCCAAGACTCGATACAAGGCTGTTGGCTAGACTTTACCCTGACGGGACTCACACCCGCTAGAATGTACGCCCTGCCAGGACGCACTGCAAACATATTATTATGTGTTGATGCAAACTTTTCCTTGTCTTTCATGTCGATATTACAAATAGTTACTTATGACTTCAGCAAAACCTCCAAAAGAAGCTATAAGTGCAATTACAGCAAATATAAAAAGAAAATTATATTTCTTCTTAGATAAAAAATAAATAATTATTGCTAAAACTATAGCCATAAAGTAGTTGCCAAAAAAGTACCCTAAAAGATAATAAGTATCATGGTTACTTTCAAGCATATAAAATAAAAAAGTACGAAAACTCGTTATCACTACTGACAATACAATCATAATTAATGAAATAATCATATAACTCATATTGTTTTTTTTCTTAATATTTTCATTCATAGTTTACCTCCTAAATATTTTTAATTTATTAAGTTTGCATTTTCACATAACGTCTCCGTGTTTGCGACACCTTCAAGCTCTACAAGAAGTTGCTCATGGCTGTGAGCCAGCGAACGCCTAATGGTCGAGTAGACGGAGCCTTGCAACTCCAATCCCTCACAGAACCGGACTTGCCCTATTAAGGCATCCGGCTCTTCACTTCATCATTTACATTAAATAGCTACTACCTATACCTAAATCAAATATTCTTACATGGGTTTTCACCTTTGGTAGTGAATATTTCTTAAGAAATAGTTCGAACTTATCCCAGTTAAAACTCTTTTTCTGACTTCTACGGTTTAACCGTTTGTAGAGTAACTTTCTGCATTCATATATGAAATCACCTACTGCTTTGCGATTATCTGTTATTCCATAGTAATTACAATGTCCTTGTATCTTGGATTTGAACACTTTCATAAATTTTCTTATGGGCATTGTCCTATTATTCCTTATCCATTCTTTACACCTTAACAAACTAGCTTTGTATTTCTTTTTGCTAGTTTTCCTTTTCATTCTCATTCTTCCATCTTTACTTTTGCCTATATAATGAGTAAATCCAAGAAAGTCAAAGGATTCTTCTCCTTTGTCTCTGCTACCTTTGTCATTATCTTTCTTTTGAGTGTCTTTCTTCAATTCAATTATCTTTGTCTTTTCTTGTGCCACTTCTAGATTGAATTTCCCTAACCTTTTCATCAGCTCTTTATAGAATTTGACTGCATCTTCTCTATATTGAAAGCAGAATATACTATCATCAGCATATCTAACCATGTATGCCATTCCTTTGCATCTTTTCCTTACTATTTCTTCAAACCATAGGTCTATTACATAGTGTAGATATATATTTGCAAGTATTGGTGAACACACTCCTCCTTGGGGTGTTCCTTGTGGTGTATCATACTTTAATCCTGCTTCTATTATTCCTGCCTTTAACAGTCTTGTTATTAGTCTTCGAAGGTTTATGTCTTCTATCCTATGTTCTATAAATTTCATCATCCATTTATGGTCTACACTGTCAAAGAATCCCCGTATATCTGTATCTACTACATATTTGATATATCCTTTGTTTAGTATCTTATCTAGTAGTTTCAATGCATCATGACACCCTCTTTTAGGTCTAAATCCAAATGAGCACTCTACGAAATCTTGTTCATATATTGCATTCAATATTTTAGCTAGAGCAGATTGTACTAGTTTGTCCTCATAAGCAGGTATCCCTAGTGGTCTTTTGTTATCTCGTCCACTCCTGCTACTTTCTTGCCTCTCATTTCTCCGTGGCATTGTATTAGGCTCTCTTTGTTTATTAGGTGTATTAATGATGTGAATTTCTCTTTAGGTTTTGATTTAGCTATTTCTGCTATCCTCTCAAGTTTCGTTTCCATATGTTTTCTCCCTCTGTGTGAAGTTTATGTTTCTCTTTTAAGGTCGATGTTGTGTTACTGCCTTCCCTCCATAGACATTACTCTACTTCTTTGGTACTATGCAGTAATCCGATTCCCTGATGCATTGAACTTCCTTGCTTTGTTATCACTTGGTTTAGTCCTACTTTCTCTGTGTAAAGAGCATTCAGGGTCTCCCAAATTGACTGTATCATATCAATGTATAGCATGCGATGGTCTACGGAAACTCATATATTCTCACTTAACGAATATATGAGTATTGTTTTCTACTTCGTCGACAGTATCAACCTTCCCGATTGTCATTTCGAGGCTCAATCCCTTCAACTTTACGCTTACCGCCTACTACCTTGCTGCCTACGCTTAACATCATAAGTTGCCCGATGATGTCCAAGACTCGCTATGAGTGGTTTGCTAGACCTTTCTCAGTAGGAATCCCACCCACTATATGATACGCCCTTATCTTGGAGCTCCAACGACTGACTCGGTTAGCGAGAAGGTGTGGGCGTATAATCCTCAGAATCCACCCGAGTAGCCCCTTGCGTAAACATTTTGTTATCAGAAGTAAGTTTACTTAGCTTCGAAGCCTAATTCCCCAATCTTCTTTTATATTTTATTGCTATTAATTTGATTTTAATATTTTTAATAAAGTTAATATAATTTTAGTTTAAAGCCTACCACTATATTTTTATCACATTAAATTATAAAGGACTCCATATAACTCAAGTTTAATAATCTGCTTTACTCTTCTAATTGCCTTTAAATTTCCTCTTTTCTATTTAATCTGTTTAAAAATAGTGCTAATTTAATAGATTTTTTCAGGAACCATATACTAGGATATGTTGTTATTTATTTCTGATAATTATTATTTTTTATTGCATCTACAATTATTAATGTACATATTACTACTGTTGAACACAGTAACGCTATTGCACTAACTACAACACCTATCTCTCCAGGTCCCGAACCAATTGCAGTTCCCACATTTATAGACAAAAATTCTACAATCCAAAAAATTAAAAATCCTATAAGAATATAACTAACATATTTCATTTATTAAATACCCCCTTATTGTTACACGTAATTAGACACACCATTAAATCTATCCATACACTTTTTCAGTCTACTATAAAAAAAGCATTAATATGTTGCATATAATAAGTAGTTATAACAATAGTTATAATCCAAAAGATTACTTGTTTTTGACCCATAAGGAATTCTCTGAAATAAGTGAACTAATTTTTTATAACGTACCAGGGATTTAAGAAGTTCATGAACCTTAGCGCGACGCGCTTGGTGAATGAATT
>NZ_JAETGO010000065.1 GCF_016765695.1 Sporosalibacterium faouarense
TCAGGTGGAGTGGAGTCTCCATCTGAAGCCCCGATGTTCTGCTTGAGCAGAACGAGTTCACTTAAAAGAATGTTGACAAATGAGATTGATAATATATAATAATATTAACATTGTTAATCTAATTAATAATGTTAATATTATTAATTAGATTAATTAAATTAATATAGTTAATAATACAGAAAGATTTTAATTGCCCATTAGAAAAATGGATTAATAATAAAAAGCCAATTTGTTTAAAGTATTATTGGATTAACATAACTTAAATAGGAGGATTGTATGGATAACAAAAAAATACAAAGAGAGAGAATGAAGAAGTATTTTATAGATGCTGCTAAAGAAATAATCAAAGAGGAAGGCATAAAGGGATTAACAGCTAGGAAGGTTGGAGAGAGAGCAGGATATTCATATGCTACTATATATAATTATTTTGAAGATTTAACTGCTTTAATGACATACTGTGTCTTTGATTTATTAGAAGATTGCTTTAAATATATGATGGCTTTTGAAAATGAGGGGGTAGATTGTAAAGAACAGATTATAATAAATTCATGTGCTTATTTTAAATACTTTGCAGAGAACCCTGACATGTTCCAGTTGATTTTTCTAGAAGACTTAGGAGAATATCCTAAAGAGTTGATAGAAAACAATACAGGACCATCTGTAGCTCATTTTTTAAGAGTAAAACTAGAAGAATGTGTTGAGCAGGACTTAATACTTAAAGATGATATTGAAGTATTACAGGACTTAATTGGATCTTCTGTCCATAGTAAATTATTATTTTATTTGAAAAGAAGAGATCATGAAGACTTAGATAATATACTAAATAAAATAAGAAATGAAATTGATTTTTTAATAAGTAAAGGGAAGAACTAAAAATACAAATGAAACAATAGGGGCTAAATTAAAAATGACTGTAAAATCTGTAGAAATAACAAATATTAAGTTTCTATGCATGAGAATCATAAAGTAATTTAAAATGCTTTAAAGATATAAAAAATATATGGGGGTATTAAAAATGAAAATTCTAATAGCTTATGGTACAAAACATGGGTGTACAGAAGAATGTGCTAAGAAATTATCAGAAATCCTTGATTATGAAGTTGATTTGATTAATCTTAGTGAGCATAAAAACATAGACTTATCTATATACAACAAAATTATCTTTGGTAGCTCTGTTTATATAGGAAAAATTCACAAAGAAGTAAAGGAATTCTGTAATAAAAACTTAAATATCCTTAAAGATAAAAAAATAGGATTATTTACTTGTGGCATGAGTGATAGAGATGTGGCTGTTACACAACTTAAGGATTCTTATCCTAAAGTTTTAGTGGATAATGCAGTTGCTAAAGGATTCTTTGGAGGAGAATTTATTTTTAAAAAGTTAAATTTCATGGAGCGCTTTATTGTAAAAAAAGTTTCAAAGGTGGAAAAAGATACTTCAAATATATCAGAAGAAGAAATAAGTAGATTTGCTAAAGAAATAAACAAATGTTGAGATTGGAGGAAAAGGACTATGCAATATAAAAAAACTATCTCTATATTAGTTTTAATTATTGTTGTATTATCATTAATGACTTCAATAATTGGAGTGTTTTCTAGTAAAGGAAAAGAAGAAAATAAATTTGTTTCAATCCATGGAGAATCAATAGAAATTTATGGTAAGGGTATTTATAAAAATGATTCTGTTTCTGTTGCTGCTCAAGGAAAGGCTCAGGACATAATAACAATTATAGTAGGAATCCCTCTGTTATTTATATCACTTTATATGTATCGTAAAAATTCTTTGAAAGGTAAACTGCTATTGACAGGAACATTAGGATATTTCTTGTACACATATATCTCTTATGTTTTTCTTTGGATGTATAATCCATTATTTCTTGTTTATGTGATACTTATGTCTACGAGTTTTTTTGCATTTACTTTGAGCATGATATCATTTGATTTTAAAAATATCAGCACATATTTTAGTGAAAAATTACCGGTTAAATTTATTGGAGGGGTTCAAATATTCCTTGCCATAATGTTGATATTTATGTGGTTAGGAAGAATAGTACCTTCTGTTATAGATAAAACTACCCCCCCAGGTTTAGAACATTATACTACCCTTGTAATTCAAGGTATGGATTTAGGATTTATTGTGCCTATAGCATTTATATCTGGGGTTTTAATAATTAAAAGAAAGATATTTGGATATCTTTTATCTTCTGTTATAATTATGAAAGGTTTTACAATGGGAGCTGCAATTACAGCTATGATAGTAGGTCAGTATCTAGCTGGTGTAGAAATGAGCATAGTTGAAGTTATTATATTTCCAATTATTAGTTTAGTAATCGCATATTCCTTAGTATTAATTTTAAAAAATATTGATGAAAAAAAAGAGTTTTCTTTATTATAAATGATATAAAACAAGCTATATCAAGTGAATGTGTATGCAGATTTTAAACTAAAAAAAGATGTTTCATAAATATTATGAAGAAGATGTCACTTTTTAATAATAAGATAAAAAGCTAATAGTATTTTGCATTAAGATTGAGATAGAGTTAAGATCTAACTTTATCTCTTTTTTATTTTTAAAATACTGTATAGGATTGTTAAATTAAAATTTAAAATAAAACAAACTTTTTGATGTTCTTAACCGTCTAAAGAGTGTAAGAGAAAAGGAAAGGAGGACTACTAAAAGGCATGCCATGGAAAAAAAATTCTCAATACTTAAAGCTTGTTGATTACATAAAGAATAATCAAAATATGTTTTATAGATTAGCATATAGTTATACAAAGAATGAACAAGAAGCTTTAGACGTAGTTCAGGAGGCTATTTATAAAGCATTAACTTCGGTGGACAAACTAAAAAAGCCTGAGTTTATGAAAACTTGGATGTATAGAATTATCGTTAATACTGCCATTAGCCATATTAGAGAAAATAAAAAAAGTATTACTACTAATAAAATTCCTGATATATGCTTGGAAGATAGCAATTCTTTAGATATAAGTTTAGATCTATATGATGCAATAGATCAGTTAGATGAAAAACAAAAAACAGTTATTTTATTAAAATATTTTGAGGACATGAAATTCAAAGATATTGCTATAATAACAGAAAGTAATATCAATACAGTAAAGACAAGGCTTTACTCGGCAATTAGTAAATTAAAAAAAATAATTGAGGGTGGTGCTTATAATGGAAAAGAAGTTTAATAACGCTAGACAGAAATATGAAAATGTAAAAATTCCAAAGGAGCTAGATAATATGGTAAATAAAACAATAAAAGGGGCTAGTAAAATTAGAAATAAAAAGAGTACTAAAAGAAAGATTATATCAACAGTTGCAACATTGGTTATTGCAGTTAGTTCTATTACTATAGGACTAAATACTAGTGAAGTCTTTGCCCAAACACTAGGAGAAATACCAATACTAGGAGATATAGCAAAATTATTAACCTTTGTAGAATATGAAATTCATAGTGATGCCATTGAAGCTGAAGTTAGTATTCCTGAGATAGATGGATTAGGGGATAAAGAGTTAGAGCAGAGAATAAATAATGAAATTTATAAGAAAATGAAATTATGTATTGAAGAAGCCGAAAAAAGAGCTAATGAATATAAAAAAGCGTATTTAGCAACTGGAGGCAAAGAAGAGAACTTCCATCCAATGATCGTTAAAGAAGATTATGAATTGAAATCTATAAATAAAGATATATTGTCATTTGGAATATATCATTTTGAAGCACTTGCAAGTTCATATATTAAAACATATTATTACAATATAGATATTAATAATAATAGAATAATTACACTTGAAGATATGTTAGGCGAGAATCATATAGATGTTGTAAATAAAAGTATATTTGCCCAGATAGAAGAAGCAAGAAAAAATCCCAATAATATGTTCTTCGAAGGGGAGATGGGCTTTAATGGAGTAAGTGAGAATCAAAAATTTTATATAAATGAAGAAGGAAATGTGGTAATTGTTTTTGATAAATATGAAATAGGTCCTGGTGTTATGGGAGAACCAGAATTTGTAATAGATTAATTGAAATAAACTTCATTAAGGCTAGGATAAGATTCAATTGTATCTTATCCTAGCCTTGTTACTTATATTATTTATTTGATATAGTAAAAGCATTAATATAGATTGAGGTGTTACGATGAATAAAACTATTGGAGTATTAGCCCATGTTGATGCAGGAAAAACCACTTTTGGTGAACAGCTTCTTTACCATACAAAAAGTATTCGAGAAAGAGGAAGAGTAGATCATAAGGATGCTTTTTTAGATGATCATAATATAGAGAAGGATAGAGGAATAACTGTCTTTTCAGGACAGGGAATAATGGAGTATAATAATTCAAAATACTATTTGATAGACACACCTGGGCACACTGACTTTTCACCAGAAATGGAGAGGTCAATACAGATAATGGATTATGCTATTATCATAGTTAGTGCAGTTGAAGGAATACAAGGACATACTGAGACGGTGTGGCATCTATTAAGGAAGCACAGTATACCTACTTTCTTTTTCATAAATAAAATTGATAGGGTTGGAGCAGATGTCAATAAAGTAATTAGTGAAATAAAACTGAATTTTACTGAAGATATTTGTAATATAACTAAATCTTTTAGCAATGGAGAAATAGAAGATGAGTTAATTGAATTTCTTGCAGAAAGAAATGAAGCTTTGCTTGAAAAATTCATTGAGGAGAAATATGATAAGACATTATGGCTAAGTAAATTTAAAAGTATGATTAAGGAGAATAAAGTATTTCCCTATGCTAGTGGTTCAGCATTACAGGATATAGGGATAAAAGATTTCATAATCAAATTAGATGAATTAACATTCACAAACTATTCGCAATTAAATAAAAAGGATTTTGCTGGAAGGGTATATAAAATTAGATATGATGAAAATGGAACTAGAATATCTCATATAAAGGCACTAAGGGGAAATTTAAAGGTTAGAGATGAAATAGGCTATGGTAATGATGATAATAGAAAAATTGAAAAAGTCACTCAACTTAGGATTTATAACGGTAATAAATATAGAAGTATAGATGAAGTAGAAGCAGGGGAATTATTTGCTGTTACTGGTTTGTCAAATGTAGAGATAGGCGACGGTTTAGGAAGCTTAAAAGAAAAATCAAAATTTGATTTAGTTCCTACTCTAAAATCTAAGGTTATATTTGAAAGTGAAATAAGTATTAAAGATATGCTGAAAGCATTTAATATTCTGAATGCAGAAGATCCATCCTTAAATGTCACTTGGATACCAAGTTTACAAGAAATTCATATCAGCGTTATGGGAATTATACAATTAGAGGTTTTAAAACGGCTAGTAAAAGATAGATTTGGATTTCATGTTTCCTTTGATGAACCTGAAATTCTTTATAAGGAAACAATTGAAGATATTATTTGTGGATATGGCCATTTTGAACCATTAGGCCATTATGCAGAAGTTCATTTAAAGTTGGAACCTGGAGAGAGAGATAGTGGTATAGAATTTAAAAATGCTTGTCATGCAGATAATTTAACTGTAGGTAACCAAAGATTAGTTAAGCATCATATATTTGAAAAAAAACATAAAGGATTACTTACTGGCTCCGAAGTAACTGATTTGAAAATAACTTTATTGACAGGTAAAGCTCATAATAAGCATACTAGTGGTGGTGATTTCAGAGAAGCCACATACAGGGCTTTAAGACAAGCATTGGAGAAAGCTAAAAATATTCTTTTAGAGCCATATTATAATTTTAAAATAAAAGTTGATTTAGATTATATTGGTAGAGTAATTTCAGATATTCAGAATAGTCATGGAAGCTTTGAATCTCCAAAAACTTTAGGAGATAAAGCAATTATAATCGGAAAAGCTCCTGTATCAACTTTTATGAATTATAGCTCAGACCTATCGTCCTTCACACAAGGCAGGGGAATTATCAATATGACTTTTGGCGGATATCAAAAATGTCATAATAAAATTGATGTTATTGAAAGAATAGGTTATAATAAGAACGTTGACCCTGAATATACTTCTTCATCAATTTTTTGTTCAAAAGGTAAAAGCTATACTTTACCATGGGATAAGGTAGAAGATCAGGCGCATTGTTTAATTATTAACAATTGTTGAAAAATAACTCGAAAATTGCTATAATAGTTACATAATGTTAACAAAGACTTAAAACAATTGACATAATACTTCGTATGTATCCACGTTTCCGATTAGGAAACGTTTTCTTGACACAATACCCATTATATAATAAATTATAAAAAGTAAAAAGAAAAAATATAAATAAATTACCAATTATAAAAATTGTATTTTATTGTTAAACTAATATTGTCAAAATTAGTAAAGCGTAATTTAGTTATACTTTTTGTTGTTTTAGTATGATGATTGGGAAAGAATATGCTTAAACAACAAAATTTGTATAAATAGATCTGGCCAGATCATGGAGAAAAATTTTTATTAGTACTGTGAAAACAAAAGATTACTCACAGTCCCACAACTTAAAAAACATATCATTATTAAAGGGAGTGAAAAAATGGAACAAAAGAGAGAACAATGGGGATCGAAGATTGGTTTCATCCTTGCAGTTGTAGGTTCGGCAGTAGGACTTGGAAACATTTGGAGATATCCATATTTACTTTATTCAAATGGTGGAGGAGCGTTTTTAATACCATATTTTGTTGCGTTATTTACAGCAGGTATACCATTAGTACTATTGGAATACGGGTTTGGACATAAGTTTAGAGGCTCATCACCATTATCATTTGCTAGAGCTAACAAGAAATTTGAGTGGCTTGGTTGGTGGCCAAGTTTTTCATCATTCATTATTTTAACTTATTATACTATGATATTAAGTTGGGCAATGAACTTCTTAACATTCTCATTTGGGCAATCATGGGGAGTAGATACAGATAGCTTCTTCTTTAATGATTTCTTAAGAATTTCAAGTGGTCCTTTTGATATCGCTGGAATGAGATGGCCAATATTTATAGGTATTACTCTAATATGGGCAATCAACTGGTTTATATCATACAAAGGGGTTTCTGGAGGTATAGAAAAGTTAAACAAAGTGTTATTACCAACACTAATAGGAATTATGGTTATTATTGTTGTTAGAGGGGTAACTTTACCGGGAGCTACACTTGGTTTAAATAAACTATTTACGCCTGATTGGTCAAAAGTAACAGAACTTGGAGTATGGATAGATGCATATGGTCAGGTTTTCTTCTCGTTAAGTTTGGCAATGGGTATTTTAATTACCTATTCTAGTTACTTACCTAAGAAATCAGACTTGAATAATAGTGCATTTATGACTGCTTTTGCAAACAGTGGATTTGAATTTCTATGTGCTATTGGAGTATTTGGTATATTAGGATTCATGGCTACTACTCAAGGAGTACCTATTGAGGATGTTGCAAGTCAAAGTATAGGTCTTGCTTTCGTTGCATTCCCTAAGGTATTCTCATTAATGGGACCTTTAGGTACTGTATTTGGAGTTTTATTCTTTGCTTCATTAGTATTTGCTGGATTAACATCAAGTATATCCTTGATGGAAGCATTTGCTAGTGCTGTGGTTGATAAAACTGGTTCTTCAAGAAAGAAAATAGTAACTATTACTGCTATAGTTGGATATTTAGTAAGTGTTTTATATGCTACAGGAGCAGGATTATACTTCTTAGACATTATTGATAACTTTATTAACTCATTCAGTATAGTAGTTGTTGGTCTATTAGAAGCAATTATTATCGGCTGGGTAGTTGGAGCTGATAAAATCAGAAAACATACTAACTCAGTTTCTATCTATCGTATAGGAAAATGGTGGGAGATTATGGTTAAGTTCGTAACACCTGCTATATTAATTTACATGGTTGGAAGTAATATAATAAATGAGCTTAGTAATCCTTATGGTGGCGGAGACTATCCTTCTTCTGCTCTAATGTTATTAGGATGGGGTGTAGTTGGCGCTATAATAGTCCTTGCTGTTATCTCTTCTACTACTAAATGGAAAAAGGGAGTTTTAGAAGATATAGACTCTGAGGAGGTGTAGTGAATGAACGGATCAGCGATCGCTTTATTCTTATTCGGAGCAACTGTGCTATGGGGTGGCTTAGCAGTTACTTTAACAATAGCATTAAAAGATAAAAACTAAATAGAATAGACAACAAATTATTCCCTTGGGGTGTGGAACGGCTTAAATACACCTTAAGGGAATTTTATTTAAAAATTAGATAGAAATAGTCTTGAAAAATTAATAATGTATATACTGATTATGATATACTTTATTAAAATGAGGTGAGTATGGTGAAGCAATTAAGAAAGATGCTATTAATAGGTATTTCTATTTCTTTGGTATCTGAGGTTTATATAAATTTATTCTCAGATAGCTTTAGAGTATCTTTGTCCGTAATAATCTTTCCACTATTCTTATTAATTTATAAAAATATAAATATAGTCAAGACGTCATTAATTACTGGAAGCACTGTATTTATTTTTAGGAGTTTTCTACTACTAGTATCAAATAATAATATTAATTACATAATAAGAACTAATTATGCAGTAATTCTTTTCTATGTTCTTTATGGAGTTTTATTTTATATTATGAGATTGAGAGATGATGATAAAAAATTAGGCAATTTATTTTTAGGAATATGTACATGTGACTTTATAGCAAATCTCTCAGAAATTATACTTAGAGTAAATAGTATCAAAGATATTGAAATACCTAATGTATTACGTATATTAATAATAATTGCTATAATAAGAGGATTTATAGTTACTGTAATAATTAATGCTTTAAAATATTATAAGCTTTTGATAGTAAAAAAGGAACATGAAGAGAGGTATAGAAATCTTATACTTATGATATCTAATTTAAAAAGTGAGATATATTTTATGAAGAAAAACTCAGATTATATTGAAAATGTAATGAGGAATTCATATCAGCTATATGAAGGAATTTCTAAAAGTAAAGAGATATCGGACATGGAAAACTTAGCTCTTACAATAGCAAAGGATGTTCATGAAATAAAAAAAGATTATGAGCGAGTAATAAAAGGGATAGAAGCTTTATTTGAAAATGAATTTAAATACAACATCATGAGCATGAAAACAATAATGAACATATTAGAACAAAGTACATTGAAAATGTTAATAAGTGAAAAGAAAGATATAGACTTAAAATTTCAACTAGAAGAAGATTTTAAAACAGATAAACATTATGCATTAATATCCATATTAAGAAATCTTATTAATAATGCAATTGAAGCAGTAGGTAATATAGACAATAAGGGACAAATAACCGTTATACAGCTTGCAGATGAAGAAAAGTATTTTTTTAGAGTTATAGATAATGGTATTGGTATTAAGGATGAAAATAAAGAATTGATTTTCAAACCTGGGTTTTCTACTAAATTCAATTCAATTACAGGTGATATATACAGAGGATTAGGACTGGCACTTGTCCGTGATATTGTGAAGAATTATTTCCAAGGGAATATTGAAGTACATTCTAATAATAATAGGGGCACAATATTTGAAGTAGAAATACCTAGAAAGGCTTTGGAGGTATAAAATTATGAAATTTTATATAATTGATGATGATTTTGCCGTAATTAAGAATCTAGAGCATATTATTGAGAAAAAGAATCTAGGAGATGTGATTGGCTATTCTACTGATGGTATAGAAGCATTAGGAGATGTTATTCTAAAGAAACCAGATATTGTTTTAGTTGATTTATTGATGCCAAATAAAGATGGTATAGATATAGTAAATGAAATAAGAAATAGTGATTTTAATATTAATTGCATAATGATTTCCCAAGTTTCATCTAAAAGTATGATTAGTAAAGCATATAATTCAGGTATAGAATTTTTTATCAATAAACCAATTAATGTAATTGAAGTGACCAAGGTAATCAAGAAAGTTTCAGAAAAAATCCATATGCAAAACACCCTTAAAAGTATTAAGAGTATGTTTAATGAAGGAAATACAAGTAAAGTTGCAATTAATACTAACCACAGAATGAAGAATATAAAGATTATTTTAAATAAGTTAGGTGTTTTGGGTGAAAAAGGTGGAAAAGATATTCTAGCTATATGTGAATATATAATTAATAGTGATGATAAAAGCTTAGATTTAAATATAAAAGAAATTTGTGAAACACTAAGTCAAGATAATCCAAAGGCAATGGAACAGAGAATCAGGAGAACTATAAGTAGAGCTATGACTAATATTGCTAACCTAGGAATAGAAGATTATATGAATGATAGCTTTGTAAATTATTCAAGTAGCTTGTTTAATTTTGAAGATGTTAAATCAGAAATGGATTACATAAGAGGGAAGAAAAAGACAAGTGGAAAAACAAACGTGAAAAAATTCATTAATGGTATTATTTTACATAGTGAAATATTATAGCATTTAGATTGCAATTTACAGAAAACTCGATGTAGTTTTCTGTAGTTTTTTGTATTTTTGCGATTATTCACCCTTATAATGAAATTATAAGAATTAAAGGGGGAAGAGTAATGAGCAAGAAATCAAAATTAACTAAAAGAATCTTAATTGGTCTTGTATTAGGTGCTGCTTTTGGAATTTTATTAAGCTTCATTCCAGAGGGATACGTTAGAGATACAATTCTTATCGATGGATTGATATCCATGGTTGGAGGAGTATTTATTAGTGGGATTAAAATGTTAGTAGTTCCTCTAGTTTTTGTGTCTTTAGTATGTGGAGCATCTGCACTAGGTGATCCTAAGAAATTAGGAAGAGTTGGTGCCAAGACATTATTGTTTTATTTGGTTACAACTTGTATAGCAATAACTTTAGCTTTAGGAATAGGTAGTTTAATCAATCCTGGAGTAGGTTTAGATTTATCTAATATAGTTAAAGAAGAGCCAACAATTGGAGCTTCAAAATCCTTTGTAGATGTAATAATAGGAATGGTACCAAGTAATCCAATCAACGCTTTAGCAAGTGGTGAAATGCTTCAAATTATTGTATTTGCACTTTTAACAGGTATATCATTATCTCTTGTAAAGGAAAAAGCTCAACCAGTAGTTGATTTATTTGAAGCCTTAAATACACTTATGATGAAGATGGTTATGATTATAATGATGGTAGCCCCAGTTGGTGTGTTTGCTTTAATTACTAAAACCTTTGCAACTGTAGGTTTTGAAGCAATGATACCATTGCTTAAGTATATGATAGCAGTAATATTAGCATTAATCCTACATGCAGGATTAACTTACATGGGTATGTTGAGTACAATTGGGAAACTAAATCCTATCCAGTTCTTTAAGAACTTTATTCCTGCAATGGGGGTAGCTTTTTCTACAGCTTCAAGTAGTGGTACTTTACCAGTAACATTAGAAACTGCAGAAGAAAGATGTGGTGTTTCTAAAAACATAGCCTCTTTTACACTACCTTTAGGTGCTACTATCAATATGGATGGAACCGCTATAATGCAAGGTGTTGCAGTAATCTTTATATCTCAGGTATATGGTATAGACCTTTCGATTCAGGCTTTATTAACAGTTGTATTAACTGCTACATTAGCTTCAGTAGGAACGGCAGGTGTTCCAGGAGTTGGACTTATAACCTTGTCAATGGTTCTACAGTCAGTAGGGTTACCGATAGAAGGTATTGCTCTAATAATAGGTATTGATAGATTATTAGATATGACTAGAACAGTTGTTAATATAACAGGTGATACAGTATGTACAATCCTTATATCAAAATCAGAAAATGAATTTAACCCAGATATCTACTATGCTAAAAATGAAGCATCAGAACTTAGTGCATAGCTTAACATAAATTATAGAATAACTGCTGTAGGCTTTCAAGATTGAAAGTCTACAGTTTTTTTAGTATATAGAACTTTCACTATCCTAATAAAGCCAAATTAGAAAAAAACATTATAGTTTTGAAAAAAACTTCTATCTTCATTTGAAAACATATAGTATTATAATAAATGTTAGCAATTTTATGATATAAATGGGGGGAGAAGATTGAAATTAGTAAAAGGAAAAAAAGTTTTAATTATTATGGCAATTATTTTAATTGTATATATATTAAATCTAACTATTCCTCGAAGACGAACGGACCTAGAATCTCAATGGTTCAAAAATATAAATGGATCTCCTTTGGTAATTGCCCATCAAGGGGGTAATCAAGAAAGACCTTCTGCAACTAATCTAGCCTTTGAGCACGCGGTAAATATAGGTGTAGATATATTAGAATTTGATGTTGCCCTTACAAAAGATAATCAACTTGTAACTATTCACGATTTAACACTAGATCGTAATACTAATTCAACAGGGAAGGTAAGGGATAAAAACTACTCAGAGATAAGGCAGCTTAACGCTGCATATGGATTAGAAGACAGAAATGGTAATACTATAAGAGATACTAGTAGGAATCCTTATATTAATGCGGGAGCTTATATTCCTAATTTAGAAGAGGTATTCAGTAAATATGGTGATAAGAAAATGTTAATTGAGTTAAAGGACTCAGGTAAGGATGGTAAAAAAAGTGTAGAAGTATTTTGGAAGCTTGTGAACAAGTATAATATGGAAGAAAAAGTTGTAGTGGCATGCTTTGACAAAAAAATTCTTAAAGAATTACGGCATATATCTAGTGGAAGGATAGCTACATCAGCAAGTAAAAAAGAAATGTATAGTTTTTTTATTTTCCATAAGTTAAGGTTACCAGTCCTTAATAATTTCGCATCTTTTCAGATGTTACATCTTCCTCTAAGCTATAATGTTTTTGGAATAAAAGTGAACCTTACTAATGATAGATTACTAAAGGATGCTCATAAAAGAAATATGCCAGTATATTATTGGACAATTAATAAAGAAATCCAAATGGATAGCCTTATAGAAAAAGGTGTAGATGGAATTATTACTGATAGACCAGAATTGCTAATTAAAATATTAAATAAAAATAAACTTCGCTAAGAAAGGATGAGAATTAATTGGCTACAATATTATTAAAATGCTTTTTAATCTTTGCTTCTAGAATACTTGATGTGAGTATGATGGCTACTAGGACTATTTTGTTGACTAAAGGGAAGAGTAAACTAGCAGCTGGCATAGGTTTTTTTGAAGTAATTGTATATATGAATGTATTGGGAATAGTTGTAAATGATTTAGATAAACCTGCATATTTAGTTGCATATGCCCTTGGATTTTCAACAGGACTGATAGTTGGTACTAAGCTAGAAGATAAGTTGGCTTTTGGAGATGTTACAATTAGAATTATAATTCATAAATCCTATAATGAGATTATTGATATTTTAAGAGAAAAAGGATATGGAGTAACGGTAGTAGTTGGAGAAGGAAGAGATGGTGAAAGAAATATTCTATATGTAACTGCCCGAAGAAAAAGTATTAAAGAAGTAAAGAGTTTATTAGAAGCATATAATATATCTGCCTTCGTATCAGTTATGGATGTTAGGGATATTAAAGGTGGAACAATGAAAAAAGCTCAAATGATGTTTAAAAAGAAATAAAATAATGAGCAAGATTATATTTGAGCTGAAGCTTATTCAGTCACAAGAATATAATCTTGCTTATAATTTTTAAAAGTGATTTTCTTGTTTTATTAATAGGAAATATTCTAAACATAGTTTGATCTATCTTAAGATATATAGATAAATATCTTTAAATAGAAAATATTCTAGATACTATTTACTAACACAGTTTCTACCTTTTTTCTTTGCTCTATATAAGGCTTTATCAGCAGCTATTAAAACCTCTTCAGGCGTTTTATATTTGTCATTTTTCTCTGCCACACCAATACTTATTGTAACGCTAAGCTTTTGAACAATGGTTTTCTCCTTGCCTTTAACTTTTTTTCTTTTTTTATAATGACATTTTTGATTGGCTATAGTTTCTCTTAGATCTTCTAAATGGGAAATTACATCCTTGCGGGATTTATTTACAAATAGAATCGTAAACTCTTCTCCACCATATCTGAATGCTTTTCCACCTCCTGTGACTCCTTGTAAAGTTAAAGCTACCATTCTTAGAACTTCATCCCCAGCATCATGTCCATATTTATCATTAAATTTTTTAAAGAAGTCAATATCAATCATTGCAATAGTATACTTGCTACCTAATTTCATCATAGATTCCCTTAATGCTCTTCGAGCTGGTATTGTGGTTAACTCATCTAAATACGCCATAAAATAAGAAGATTCTATAACTGCAATAACAAGAACCAAGCCTGACATGGCAAAAAATAGCTGGAGGGCAAGAAATTGATCCTTGAGTAGTAGACCACAGAAAATTGCTAAAATAACACCGATTAGTGAGCTATTCATTAATGTAGGTGATATGTACATTTTTACACATAAAAACATAAAAATAAAAGTAAAAAATATAATAGATAATTGAGGCATATAAAATTTATCAGCTATTTCAATTTTAATCAATTTATAGTCAATCAATGATTGAGTAATAGAAGCATTAGACTGTATAAGCCAAAAAATTAAAATGATTTGAATAATTATAATACCAAAACGAAGTTTACCCCATATAGTTAAAATGCCCCTTTCTTTTAGAAGGGAGAAAATAAAAATATTCACAGGAAGTATTATTGCTAATATAGGAAAAAGTTTAGGATAATTGATTGCTAGATTTTGAGTAAAGGTAATTTCATATGATAATACCATCTGTGCAATGGCCAGTATCAAACATAAGAAGAAAACCTTACTCTTATTAAATCGCGATCCTAATAGCATACCAACTAAAAAGAAAACATATGATGCATATTGTAAAATCATAGGCCAAGGCTTTGAAAAGCTAAATACATTAAATACTAGCACAAATGTGGCTATCAATAAAAAAACTGGTATGCTTAAAAAAACAAGTGTCTTTGTAATATTCTTCATAGCATTTCTCCTTTTTTGCAGATGTTTTATAGTAATGAGTAATTAATGAAATTTAAAAATAAAAAAATAAGCTTGTACCAATCTATATAATAGCATAATTTTCGACAAAATTCATTGCATTATAAGGAATCTCTAATAAATAGGTTGTTATGCCTATATATAGTTTTGATGAAAAGAAAAAAAGGTAAATTTTAGATTGACTAATCCTCCATCATGTGATATATTTATAACATAAAGTTATAAATATATCACATGATGGAGGGGTATAAATGAAAAGAAATTGGTTACCAGTATTAAGTGTACTAAGTTTATTAGGGTTTCTAGGATATTTTACAGGGAATTCAAGTTTTTATGGCTTCTTTGGTTTCTTAGGTTGGCTTTCTTTTTTAAGTGTTAAAAAAGATGAGAGACTAATTGAAAATATTAACAAAGCATGTAGAAATGCATTTTTTATTTCATTGGTTTTATTTATAGGCTTTTTAACCTATGGAATCTTAATTGAGAGTGTTGAGAGTGTAAAGATTTTAGCAACTGGATTTGCAGTAAATTTCGTTGTGATAATCGTTGTTTTTACTTTATCATTTCATATCTATGATAAGGCATAGTAAGGAGGAGACTATGGGAATAGATAACAGAATTAAAGAATTTAGAGCTAAATTTAATTTAACTCAAGAAGAATTAGCAAATAAAGTAGATGTTCGAAGGGAGACAATAAGTCATTTAGAAAAGGGGAAATATAATCCTTCTTTAAAGTTGGCCCATGACCTTGCAAAGACATTTAATACTACAATAGAGGAGTTATTTATACTTGATTAAATTTGCAATAACACAAAATTTAAGAAATCGTATATAAAAGGGATAAAGTTTTACTAAATGAGTAAATTGCATATTTACAAATTAAATATATTTTTACGAAACTTCATTGTAGTTGCTACTCATTCATTCACTTTTTCCTTAAATTGAAAAGGCCTAAAGAATTCTTAATATATTAATTCTTTAAGCCTTTTTTTATAAAAGTTATATTATCTTAGTAGTCCAAGTCTCACAATTCCAAACATCGGTAACTATGTCATTATAGAACTCAGGCTCATGGCAGATTAGGAGCATACTGCCCTTATAATCTATTAATGCTCTTTTTAATTCATCCTTTGCATCCACATCTAAATGATTAGTAGGCTCGTCTAATACAAGAATATTAGTCTCCTTATTTATTAGCTTACATAATCTTACCTTGGCTTGCTCTCCACCACTAAGAACTAACATTTTACTTTCAATATGTTTTGTTGTTAGTCCACACTTAGCTAAAGCGGCCCTTACCTCGTACTGTGTAAGGGAAGGGAAATCTTGCCATACTTCCTCTATACAAGTATTGTGATTTTCACCCTTTATTTCCTGTTGGAAATAGCCTATATGAAGGTAATCACCTAGCTCTACATTACCAGATATAGGTTGTATTTCCCCTAAAATACTTCTAAGCAATGTAGTCTTTCCAATACCATTGGCCCCTACTAAAGCAATTTTCTGACCTCGCTCCATCGATAAATTCAAAGACTTAGAAAGAGGTTCACCATAACCTATAACTAAATCATTAGTTTCAAAGATGGTTTTGCCTGAAGTTCTAGATTCTAAAAAATTGAATTCTGGCTTGGGCTTATCCTTTGGCAACTCAATAACATCCATCTTATCAAGCTTTTTTTGTCTAGACATAGCCATGTTTCTAGTAGATACCCTTGCCTTATTACGAGCAACAAAATCCTTAAGTTCAGCTATTTCCTGTTGCTGTTTCCTATAGGCAGCCTCTAGCTGTTGTTTCTTTACCTCGTAGGCCTGTTGAAAATTATCATAATCCCCAACATATCTATTTAATTCTTGATTTTCCATATGATAAATAATATTAATAACACTATTTAAAAAAGGAATGTCATGGGAAATAAGGATAAAGGCATTATCGTATTCCTGAAGGTAACGTTTTAACCATTCAATATGTTGTTCATCTAGGTAGTTTGTGGGTTCATCTAGGAGTAAAATTTCAGGTTTCTCAAGTAGTAGTTTGGCCAATAAAACCTTTGTTCTTTGACCACCACTTAAGTCTTGAACTTCTTTATCGAGACCAACATCATCTAGACCCAAGCCTCGTCCAATTTCCTCAACCTTTGCATCGATAATATAGAAATCATTGTTTGTAAGAAGATCCTGAATAGTGCCGACCTCTTCAAGTAAGATATCCATTTCCTCTGGGTTAACATCGCCCATTTTACTATATATTTCATTCATCTCAGATTCTAGGTCAAATAAATATTGAAAGGCTCCCTTTAAAGTATCTCTAATAGTAGTTCCTTTTTCTAGGGATGTATGTTGATCTAGATATCCTACACGAACTTTTTTTGCCCATTCAATTTGTCCTTCATCTGGTTCAAGGGAGCGGGTAATAATGTTCATAAAAGTAGACTTTCCTTCTCCATTAGCACCTATTAATCCGATATGTTCTCCCTTTAAAAGTCTAAAAGAAACATTATTAAATATAGCTCTGTCACCAAATCCGTGAGTAAGGTTTTTAACGTTTAAAATACTCATTATAAACTCCTTTCATAATTCATGTAAATAAAAAAATTAAATATTTTATTTTTAACTAATTTTATAAATTAAAGCTTTAAAACAAAAAAATCGCATAATCACATATTAAAATTTTATAAAAAACAGTATTAAATTTCTGATTATACATTTGTATCAAGATAAATTCATATTTTTCTGCAATTTATAAACATACTTATTTGATTATATATGAGTAGAAGCTGTTTGAAAAGTTAAATTTAAGAAATAAGAAAAAGGATAAGAAAACAGATCCTTTAATTAAACAGAATCTGTTTAAAATTAAGAATTAATTAGTTTTTAAACTCCTAATTTATCTCTTAAGTTTTTATATCATTTTCGTCGATTTGGTAATCTGAATAACAGCATATTAGCTAGAAATAGGCTCTAAAATAGCCAATAAAAAAGTGAAATATCCCATAGATATTCACTTAGTATTTTTTATAATAAATAATATAAAAAATTATTGTAGACGATTAACTTATAAAAATAAATGTTCAATTTCAGCAAACTCATTAATAATATAGTCAGGTTTTTCAGCTACTAGTTCTTCTTTAGTATTTGAGCCAGTTGCAATGGAAATGACTTTAGCACCTAGATGTCTAGCAGTTTTAATATCTAAAATAGTATCACCGATTATAAAGATATTTTCAAAGTTACAATCATACAATTTTTTAGTCTTATTTAATGCAGTTTCTGCAATATCAAACCTTTTGAGCCCATCTTCCCCAAAGCCACCTATAGGGAAGTACTTCCAAACTCCAATTTTCTCTAGTTTATAGCGTGCTCCCAAGCTAAGCTCACCTGTTATTAATGCAAGTTTATGATTAGTTTTACTAAGTTTGCTAATAATACTCTTAGCATCTGCATTTTCTCTCCATACATCTGTAAATTTAAAAGTTTCTAGTTGCTCTTCATATACCTTTAAGAAATCATCCCATTTTTCATTTGTAAAATTTTGATTATATTTACCAAGCACCTCTATGAAAACATCTTTATCTGAACGAGCTGAAGTATTTACCCCATTCATTCCATCTTCAACCTTTAAAAAAGTATTTATAGCTTTTTGATATGGGATATCTGTCCTATCATCCCTTTTAATAATAGTTCCGTTTATATCAAAGAAAATTAAGTTTGCCATTTATATTCCTCCCTTAACTGTTTTACCCATAACAACATTGTAACATAACAATGTATTTTATAAAAAATTAGAGATATTTCTCAAAAAATATTGACAAAAAGCTTAATTAGTTATATAGTTAGTTACACAAGTGATTAACTAATCAAGAAAGGAGCTGAATAAATGTGCTCTTAGATTTTAATAGTGATAAGCCTATATATATTCAAATTTCAGAAGCTATAGAAGATGACATATTAAAAGATATATATAAAGAAGAGGAACAGGTTATTTCAACTACTGAACTATCTGTAAGCTTGAAAATCAATCCTGCCACAGCAAGAAAAGGGTTAAATTTGCTTGTAGATGATGGAATAATTTATAAAAAGCGAGGTGTAGGCATGTTTGTTTGTGATGGAGCTAAGGACAAAATTTTAGAGAAAAGGAAGAAAAGCTTTTATGATAATTTTATAAGTTCTCTTTTAGA
The DNA here is from genome assembly GCF_016765695.1 of Sporosalibacterium faouarense. Taxonomy (GTDB): domain Bacteria; phylum Bacillota; class Clostridia; order Tissierellales; family VENL01; genus Sporosalibacterium; species Sporosalibacterium faouarense. The sequence goes on from NZ_JAETGO010000065.1 coordinate 19,084, forward strand.
AGAAGCATCAAAATTAAAAATATCAAAGGAAGAAATTATTAAGATGATAGAAGGGGGTAATTAGAATGAATTCCATAGAAGTGAAAAATATTACTAAGTATTATGGTAACACAAAAGCATTAGACGATGTATCTATTACTATAGAGCCAAATAAAATTTATGGATTATTAGGAAGAAATGGTGCTGGAAAAACAACTCTTTTAAATCTTCTAACTAATAAGATTTTTCCAAATAAAGGAAATATTACACTTGATGGTGAGTCAATCTTTGAAAATGACAAAGCTTTAAATAATATTTTTTATATGATGGAGAAAAATTTATTTCCTGAAACAATGAAAGTTAAGGAAGTATTTAAATGGACTAAAGAATTTTATACTTCATTTGATGATGATTATGCAAAGAGTTTATCAGGTAAATTTGGATTGAATATAAATAAAAAAGTTAAAGGTTTATCAACGGGATATACTTCAATATTTAAAGCTATATTAGCTCTTGCTTCCAATGCTAATGTCTTACTATTAGATGAACCTGTTTTAGGCCTCGATGCTAATCACAGAGATTTATTATATAAAGAGTTATTGACCAGTTATAATGAAAGACCTAAAACAATAATAATATCTACTCATCTTATTGAAGAGGTTTCAGAAGTATTGGAAGAAGCTATAATTATAAAAGCGGGCAAGATACTTGCTAAAAAATCAGTAGAGGAACTGTTAGAATCAGCTTATACCGTTTCAGGAGAAGCTTCCAATGTGGATAGTTATATATCAGGGAAAGAATATATTGGAGAAGAAACAATGGGAAGATTTAAATCCGTAACTGTTTTAGAAAATTCCTCAAAGCAAAATAAAGAGTTAGCTAGAAAACTTGATTTGGAGTTTTCAAATGTAGAACTTCAGAAATTATTTATAAACCTGACTAATTAATAAAGGAGGAGATTGATTTGAATAATATATTAAAGGTTACTAAATACCAAATTAAAGATATGAGAAACTCTTTGATTGTGTTTTACACTGTTATAATATCAATTTCAATATTAATGACCATATTAAGCATTAGATATAGCAATAATCCTGATGCAAATGTAGGCTTTGGAGGATTTGGTCTATCATCTGCAATTTTTATTTTTATAGCAGGATTGAATTGCTTTAAGTCTAATTTTAAGTTCATGCAGGCATACAATGTATCAAGAATTAGATTTTATTTTGCCAATATAATAGCATTAATTATAATGGCTGTTGTAATGGCATTTATAGATGTTAGTATGAATAATATTTTAAAAAATGTGATACCTTATCAAGGAATATTTGAACAGCTTTATAAAACTAGTTTTATCCTTGGAGATATTCTATGGTCATTTGGATTATTTATGTTCTTTGTAAGTTTAGGGTGGCTTATTACAATGATATATTATAGAAGTAATAAGGTTATGAAAACGATAGTTTCAATTCTGCCAGTAGTCTTTATAGTCTTACTAAGTGTTATGGATAATTTAATAGACTTTCAGATTTGGAATGGAATACTGCATATATTTACAAAATTACTAGGGTTTGCGGATAATTTAAATTATTATATAGCAATACTCAGCTTTGGAATAAGCACAATAATTATTTTTGGATTATGTTTCTTAATGATTAGAAAAATTCCAATTAGAGATTAATAAAACTTTAGATAGAATAAGATATTTGATTTGTAAATATACAATTTTCTCAAATATATAAATGGGAAATAGCTGATATATAGTATAATTATTTAGGATGTAAAGCAATATTTATATATCAGCTATTTATTAAGTTATTCACAGAAGTTAAATTTTTGTATAGAAAGTGCTAATACATATTATTTTGAAATTATTTATTTAAACAACACTTTTTATATTTTTTACCACTACCACATGGACATGGCTCATTTCTACCAATTTTTTTAGGTTTAACAACAATCTTTGATCTATTGTATTCTTTAGTTATTTCTTTTCTTTTTTCAATAGGTAATATGTCATCCCACTGAGGTAGACTATATAGCCAGTCTGCTTTAGCATCAAGCATATTATAATAAAGCTTTTCAAAGTCAACAGAAAGTTTTATTATACTTTCTTCTGTTAAGTTATCAATATCTAATTCCTCAGTAAGGCTAGTGTTTATTCCATCTAAGAAGCCAGTAAATGTGGTTGAATCCATATCGAATTTTTCTGCCAGTTCCTTGAGAGTACCTTCTATTACCTCATCTTTATTTTCTAGTATAGTTTCATAGTTGCTTTGTTCTTTAGGCAAATATTCGCTCCAGAACTTATTATATTCTTCTTCTGTACGCTCACTATAAGCTAGTTCTTTCCATTCTTCAAACAAAGACATTATATTTCATCCTTTCTTAATTCTAAGTATTATTTTCTAAACTACAAATAATCATTTAGTATTATATCATATATTGTAGAAAAATATATAATTATGATACAATTTCAAAAAAATATTACTATGGCTGTATATTAATACCATATAAATGTTATATACTATAACTGAGGTTATTTATAAAGATGTTGCATTTTATGATTATATAGAAATTAAACTTAATTTGATGTAATGCAGATATGTAAATTTACTCAACTAAAAATAAGAATAGAGAAGGTGTATTATGATAAAATTAGGAAAAACTCAAATATTAGAGGTTGTTAAGTTTGAATCCCAAGGAGCATATTTAAACTCAAAAAAAGGTGAAGACAATGAAAGTATCTTATTACCAAAGAAAGAGATACCTGAGGATATTGAGGTAGGTCATGAGATAAAAGTATTTGTGTATAGAGATTCAAAGGATAGATTAATAGCTACTGTTAGAGATCCCAAAATTCAACTTGGAGACTTGGAATTATTAAGAGTTGTAGCTAAAACTAAAATAGGTGCTTTCCTTGATTGGGGATTAGAAAAGGATTTATTTCTTCCCTTTAAAGAGCAAAAAGGAAATATTGCAGAAGGAAAAGAGTATTTAGTTGGACTTTACATAGATAAATCCGATAGGCTTTGTGCAACTATGGATATATACAAAATGCTTTCTAGTGAAACTCCTTATAAAGAAGGAGATAAAGTAAAGGGAACAATATATACCCTTAATAGAAATATGGGAGCATTTGTAGCAGTTGACAATAAGTATCATGGATTAATACCTAAAGATGAAATATATGAAGATTATAAATACGGTGATGAAATTGAAGCAAGAGTTAGTAAAGTAAGAGATGATGGTAGGCTATATCTAAGTCTTAGGGAAAAAGGATTTAGAAAAAGAAATAAAGATTCAGATAAGATTTGGAGTGAGCTGAGAAAAAGAGGTGGCAAGCTTCCTCTAAATGATAATAGCTCACCTGAAAGTATAAAGAGAGAGCTAAAGATGAGTAAAGGAGCTTTTAAGCGAGCAGTTGGAAATCTACTTAAAAATGGAATGATAAGAATTACTGATAAAGGCATTGAGATAAAGAATAGATAAATTTGATTTTACGTGATAGAGTTTTAATATTCCAATTAAAGAAATTCCTCTGATTAAATTGAATTAATATTTTATATTCTATATAATTAGCATGGATATAAAATATTATATAATAGGAGGAAAAGTTGATATGGAGATTAAAAGGTATGAAGGAACGGGAAGAATGAGTCGTGCTGTGATTCATAATGATACAGTCTATTTATGTGGACAGACATGCGGTGATGGAGATAAGGATGTTAAAGAGCAAACTAAAGTAGTACTTGAAAAAATAGAAGAGTTACTTAATAAATATGGTTCTGATAAGCATCATATCCTTTCAACTACAATCTATTTAAAAGACATTTCGCTGTTTAGTGAAATGAATGAAGTTTGGGATGCTTGGGTTGAAAATGGGTTTGAACCAGCTAGAGCATGTGTGGAAGCAAAGATGGCTAGAGAAGAGATTTTAGTCGAAATGTCTGTGACTGCTGCTATTAAATAAAATATTAGACGATTAATGCCCCCATGCATTTAAATAATGGGGGCATTAGTATTAGAATAATCTGATTGTTGATTATTTAGATATCATAAATTGATTTCTACCATTTTCCTTTGCTAAAATCATAGCTTTTCTTACAGACTTAAGTATTTCTTCATCTTCTTTATCAACACTAAAATCACTAATTCCAATGCTTACTGTTACATCCAGTTTTACATCTCCAAAAATAAAGTCTGACTTCATAGCATTAATAATTTCCTTAGATAAGTCTATTACGAAATCCTTAGATTTATCTTTTAATATAACGGCGAATTCATCGGCATTTATTCTAGTAACCTCAACATCAAGGTTATATTTCTTAAGGACCATTTTGATCCTGCTTGGAATTTCAACTAAGACCTTATCACCTATTTTATATCCATAATCATCATTTATTTTTTGGAAATGGTCAATATCAATATCTAATATATAACCTTTAGATAGAGAGTTAAGTTTTTTAACAATTAGCTCTTTATTCATTTCTTTATTTACCATTTTAGGACCTCCTATTAAATTATTAAAGTTAAGAGTAACCCTAGGGAAAACATTAGTATATAGATTTTTTTCTCTATATTGTTTTGGAGAAATACCGAATAGTCTCTTGAAAGATCTAGAATAAGATTCATAGGCATGATATTGGTATTTTAAGGCAATGTCTAAAATAGATAAATTGGATTGTAATAGATCATATGCTGATAGAGAAAGGCGGCGCTTTCTTATATAGTCTTTCACTGTAGTATTAAAAACTTCTGAGAAGATTTTATAAAATGAAGATTGGGACATAAAAGCCATCTTAGCAATATCTTCGATTTCAATTTTTTCATAAATATGTTCCTCAATATAGTTAATTGCACTTTGAATCCTATTAATAATCTTCTTTTCCATCATCAGTACCTCCATAAGATATCTTAATTGAATTATATATCTAATTGATTTCATATGCATGATATTTTTTACAATTAAGTGAGGAAGTTGAATATTTATAGATTAAATATTCAAAGTGATTAGTGCTTTAATAATAAAAAAATTCTATTAATCTTTAAATTAAAATTTTAAATAGAAAAATTTTCATTTTAGTAATTTCTTTTGATAATATTGGGTATAAAAAATATATGAAACAGATTATTTTGATTTTTTAGGAGGTTATATAATGGAAAGAAAAGATATGGTAACTTTTGGAGGAAACCCAGTAACTTTATTAGGAAATGAAGTAAAGGTAGGAGATAAGGCAGAAAACTTTACTGCTGTAAAGCAAGACTTAAGTGAATTTGATTTTTATAAAGAAACAGAGGGCAAGGTAGTGATTATTAGTGCTGTACCTTCCCTTGATACAGGAGTATGTGAACTACAAACTATAAACTTTAATGAAGAAGCTACAGGGTTATCTTCAGATGTATATATAGTTACAATTAGTGTGGATCTTCCTTTTGCACAAAAACGTTTTTGTGGAGCTAAAGGAATTGATAATATATCAGTAGTGTCAGACCATAAAGAATTGGATTTTGGTAATAAATATGGTTTCATATTAAAGGAATTCCGTCTATTAGAAAGAGGAGTAATAGTGATAGATAAAGATAGAAATATTAAGTATGTTGAGTATGTCAGTGAAGTAACAAATCATCCTGATTATGAAGCAGCCTTAAATGTTGTGAAGGAGCTTTGCTAATTTAGAATTAGAAAAAGTGGGCCTAAGGGTTCACTTTTTTATTATATAGGAAAGTAGTGAACTACTCACCACTTGCTCACGCAGAAGTGGGAGCTTCTAGAATCAAGTGCTAGAACTT
>NZ_JAETGO010000076.1 GCF_016765695.1 Sporosalibacterium faouarense
AAAAGGAATGAACTTAGAGTTAGAAATAAGTTATGCATCCATGATTTTAGCATGTGTAGTAACAACCACCTTAACAGTAATATCAACCTTAATTCCATTAAAAAAAGCAATATCTCTTAATGTAGTTGAATCAATAAGAGCAATAGATTAAAAATAAATGTATGATAAATTGTTATTAAATAAGTCGTTAATATGAGTATGCTTGCATTAATTTTCAAAACATAATTTTCCAATACCTGGTTAAGCAACTTTATAGAATCATCTTATGAAATCAAAGATTTAGTGTAGGTAAAACTGGTTAATAATCCTAATTTTAAAAAGGCTTTATCTGATATGATGGAAAAGCAAATTAAAGAAAGAAATATGTCTTTATTATACGAGTTTGAAGGAGTAGTACTAAATAAAAGCTATTATACTACAGATGAAGGTTTAGTAATATATTTCCAACGGGTTGAAAAGAGTGATTATTTTAAGAACTCAGACTGACACCTGGGTTCTATTTTTATTATGTAGAGTTGTTATGGAAATTTGATACAATTTAATAGTAACATTGAATTTATTAGAAAGGGATAAAACCTTTAGTTTTTTTACTTAAGATAAGACATAGATACTATTATATAGGCTTTACGTGTAAACATTATACGATGCAATTGGGGGGATTCTATGAAAAAGAAATTTTTAAAAACTTTTATTTTATGTACTGTATTGATATTATTAACTAACTGTTCTCAGAAAAAAAATGAACAAGAAGTTGATGGTAAGTTAGATAAAGAAGTTCAACAGGCTGATGTTGAATCACAAAAGAAAGAAAATGAGAAAGAGATTAAGAGAGAAAATGATAATGAGAAAGAGAATAAGAAAAAAAATCAGAATAAGTATGGAAATATTGTAAAAAAAGAATTTGATAACCTTTATATAGTTGATGATATAAGTGGTGAACAAGATATTTATCCTGTTATACCAGATATTGAAGTGTTAAGAAGGAATATTGGTGGAACTACTGTTTGGGATATAATAAACTATGAATCTGATGACTTTATACTAACAAAGGATAAGAATAATAATCTATATCTTTCCAAGACTACTGTAGCCTTTGAAAAGGATGACACAGCAGATAGTATAGATATAACTTCATATATTGCAGATATGAATGTTAATGTTACTAATATAGATTTAGAAGTACTTAATATATCTTATGAGAGTGATTGGTTAATATTTAAAGTACGCGATGAAAATAACGAAGTAACTTTAGTATCAAATTGGTATGGGGAGAAGCACTTATTTACACGATCTTTAGAGGATGAGCCTATTAAAGAATATAATATAACTAATGTAGCTGTTATACCAAGTAATGATTATTTAAGCGATAGAGATGATTATTATGAAATTTATACTTACACTAAAGAGGATAATAATTATTTCCTTATATGGGATTATAATTGGAATAGAGTCGCTGAATATAAACTTCCAAAGGAAATTAAAGAGGTAAGGAGAATCTATACTTCTTATGATTTAAAAGATAGCTCTTTCTATGAAAGAAAAAAGGATAAAATTTATATTCAAGCATTAACAACTCTAGGGGATTATACTGTATCCTATGAAATAGACTTGTCTGATGATTCAATCAAGAGATATGATACCGTAAGATATTTAAAGGAAATAATGGATATAGAATGGACTTTTAAAGGAAATGTTGAAAATTTAGTACCGGCTGGGCGAGTAGGAGACGTTGTTTTAATTTATGGCCATGATAGGTATTACAGTGGCTATCATAATGACGAGTATTTATATGGTGTTGATATGAAAACTGGTAACGAGATATGGTCTGTATATGGAGGCTACATGGGAGTTGATTATAGCTTAAGTAGTGACAAAAAATACATTATAACAGCAGTACCCCTAGATAAAAAAATACAATGTATAGAAATTGAAACAGGAAAAATTATATGGGAAAAGATTCTTAATAATGCATATAATCGAGGTAGCATAAAAATAACTTCAATACAAGATGAGTTTATTATTGAATGTGCGGATATACCTAGAAAAAATAATAATCGTATAATACTTGGGGTCGATCAGAAAACAGGAATTATTCTATGGGAAAAGAAAACTGATGAAAAAGATTTTGATGTTTATGATTCGAAAACAGGAAAAGAGGTTTTTACAATTGATATTCCTAGAAGGGGCGAGTTGACTTATGAAACAGGGGAAATGTTTGGTATTGATCATATAATAGGTGATCCTATATACTGGAGTAATAACAATTGGAATAATAAACAGTGGATTGGTTTTGAAGATGGATTTAGATTAATAGATCTTGAAACAGGAGTAGTTCTTCAATATATTAGGGATGAAGCCAGTACCCTTGTACTTTTAAATGAGGAATATTCCATTCTAAGAACTCTTAATGAAGATTCTTATGGAGATAAAAGAGGACATTATCATAAAAATCGTGATAAAACGGAATTTAGTTTGTATTCTAATTTAGAAAACAAAGTATTGTGGAACAAAGATGAAGTCTTCCTTTGTGCAACTATTGATGATGATAAGCTATATTATATTACCGACAATAAGATTAAGTCTGTGGAATTAGCCACTGGTAATACATTATGGGAAAACCATTTTCCTAATAATTTGGATGATTTGATTAATATAAAGCCTCTAATTATAAATGATGAGCTATTTGTGGTATATAAAAGTATTATTTATTCCTTTGATATTGAGAGTGGGGAACTGTTGTATCAGGTAGGAGACTACTTTACTCAATATGCATGGTCTTGGGGGGTTATAAATAACTATCACCTTACCATGTATAGGGATGGAAATTATTTGCTTATAGGAAAAAGAAGAGGTATGATGGATTTAATTATATTAGATTAGTTATGGAATGAAATTAAGATTAGGAGTGTTAATATGTTTGTTATATACGATGACAAAAAACAATATAGGCCAATTAAAGTATGGCTTGATGATAAAGAACAGCTAGAGGAATCTTGTTTAGAGCAAGCAAAAAATCTGTCTAATTTACCATTTATACATAAATGGGTTTGCCTGATGCCAGATACTCATGCTGGATTCGGGATGCCTATTGGTGGAGTTATTGCTACTGAAAATGTTATAATACCAAATGCTGTTGGCGTTGACATTGGATGTGGAATGGGATTTATTGAGACCAATATACATAAATCTGAATTAAACGAAGGACAATATAAAAATATAGTTGGACAGATAATGAGGGATATACCCACAGGATTTAAACATCATAAGGAAAAGCAGGATAGTAAAGTTTTAGATGATGCTGAGAAAAATGAATTTTTCAAAAGTATTCCTGAATTATATGAAGAAATTGAAAGGGGATATAATCAGATAGGTACATTAGGCGGAGGGAATCACTTTATAGAAATTCAAGAGGATGAAAATGGATTCCTTTGCGTTATGTTACATTCAGGTAGTAGAAATTTTGGATATAAGGTGGCAAAGTATTTTAATAATATAGCTAAAAATTTGAATAGTAAATGGTATTCTTCGGTGCCCTCTAATTATGACCTTGCTTTTTTACCCCTTGATATTAAAGAAGGTCAAGAGTATATTAGATGGATGAACCTAGCTTTAGATTTTGCTAAAGAAAATAGGAATAAAATGATGGAAGTAATCAAAGAAAAATTGAAAAGAATCATACCTGGAATATCTTTTAATAATCAAATTAATGCCCATCACAATTATGCTTCACTGGAAAAGCACTATGACAAGGAAGTATGGGTTCATAGAAAAGGAGCAATATGTGTTGAGAATGGGAATATGGGTATAATTCCTGGAGCTATGGGAAGCTATTCATATATTGTAGAAGGTTTGGGAAATCCAGAAGCATTTAACAGTTGCTCCCATGGGGCAGGTAGAAAGATGTCTAGAAAAAAAGCTAAGGAGTTATTCTCTGTTGAAGATACTATTTTAGATTTGAAAGATCAAGGAATAGTATTAGGTAAAAATAATAAATCTGATGTTAATGACGAAATTAGATGGGCATATAAAGATATAGATGTTGTAATCGAGCAGGAATTAGATTTAATTAAACCAATTAAGAAGTTAAAAACACTATGTGTTATTAAAGGATAAGATAAAGCCTCGTTAATTTTTGATTAACGAGGCTTTTAATTCACCCACACATCTAACTTTTTTAAGAAAAATAATGCAATAAATTGAGAGCTACCTATAAATAATAAATATAAATTTAGAACATTATCATACGGGATAGTTTTAATTAGTAATATTAAAATTGAAGTACTAATTATTCGACCTAAGTTCAATGCCAGCTCATTATTTATTATATACTCTGTTCTCATATTTTCATCGTGGTTTTTACTTAAGAGATTATATATTGCTGATAATCTTGGAACTGAGAAAAATGGCATAAATATAGCATCTAATATTACATAGATTAAAATAAAGCTATAGCTTATTCTAATTGCTAAACCTACAACAGCTATAAACATAATAATTGAACCTAAATGCATAGAAAACATTCTTCTTTTAGGCTTTATTATTTTTTGTTGTAATAGGTAAGCTGCTGAAGATATTAAATAGGAGATAAGATAAATCTCTCCCAAGGCAACTTCACTCTTTGTAGTTTTATATAATAGAATACTAATTAAGAATAAGATTACAACATCTCTAAATCCCCAAGCTACTGTACTAATTCTCATCTTTTTCCACTGATTATTACCAGATCTTATGATTTTTTTAATATCAAGATATTCACCATAATGATTTGAATGCAATAATAAACTTACAAGTATAAGAATCAGGAATAGTACTAAAGAAATTGAGAACACAATAATGTAACCAGAGATATTTTTAAAATTAGCAATAATTAATGATGCTATAAATGGTGCTATGGCATTGGAAATCCCCATTACACATCCATTAATTCCGTTAAAGGTATCTCTGTTGTTTATAGATGTAAAATCAAAGCTAAGAACAGAAAATGATAACCAATAGAATCCTGAGGATATACCGAAAAGGCAACCTAATGGGAAAATAAGATTTTCAATATCATTTCTAAATACAAGTATAGTAATAAAGAATACTACATATCCAATAATACCTACTCTTAAAGGCCAAATTCCATTTTTTCTCTTTGATATCCATCCTCCTACTATAAAAGATAAGGGGATGAAAATATAGTGCATTAAATTGTAAGTGGCAACAGTAATTATACTTGAAGATTTTTTCCAAAGGAAAACATTAACGAAAACGTTTGACATACCTAATCCCAAGGCAAAAAGTCCACTTATAACTAATAATATTTTCGCCTTTTTTGACATTATTCCTCCTGTGAAATTAGTAGTTTTAACTTAATTTTTTATGCCGTATTAGTATTTTCAAATAACTGTACCTTTATTAGTGTTAATAAGTGTATATAACATAATTACTAGTAAATACTAATTTTGAGGTGATATCATGAGAAATGATAAAAAAGATTTAAAGAATAAAAAGAAAAGTCAATTTACTCAAGATGATATAACAAAACAATATGATGAAGGAAAGGATAGTTACCCAGAAAGAGATACATTTAGGAATGTAATTGATTCATTTATTATTGGAGAATCAGAAGAAGATGAGAATGATAGTGATAGTGAATAAGGAGTGCCACTACTAATTTAGTAGTGGTATTCTGTTGAAATATAATGATATTATTTGAAATTAAAGTAAAAAAAGAATAAGATATCATTGTATGAGGGGGGATTTTGTGTTAGTAATTAAGTGTGCAAGGTGTGGTAAAAAAGCTTTTAAATATAATAAGATTGGTCATGGTAAGGTATTAAGATGCTATTATAGCAGAATTAAGAAGGATTATAGTAAAAAAGATAGTGACAAAATTGTGTGTAGGTATTGTGGGAATATAATAGGGATAGATGATGGTGATTGTATAAAGATGAATCAAAATGAGTTCACATATACTGGAACGAAGTTAAATAAATAAAAAACTTGAGGCAAATAGCCCCAAGTCAACAATATTTTAGTGCCTTCCCTTATGAATCATTCTAAAGTAAGACTTTTCAAATCCCATTTTTTCGTAGAGTTTGATGGCCCTATCATTATCTCGTTCAACATGTAGTGATAAATTTCCATCGGTTAAATCTATGGCTGTACTTAATAATTCAGTACCGATTCCTCTGCCTTTTGCTTTCTTACTGGTAGCAATATATGCTAGGTGATAAGTAGGTATAAATTCTTCAAAACCAGTATTTACAATAATTGAAATTCCTGCTAGCTCAGTGTTATGATAAGCAAAAATAACAAAGCCTTCATCAAAAGCATTATGTAGTGCATCCTTTATTTCGTAGGTAGGATCAGTATAATCCATTAACCAATTATCAACCATTTCAACAATTTTATCTACTGAAAGGTCGGTATCATCCTTAGTTACCTTCCTTATATCTAGATCAATTCTTCCATCGTTTAATAGAATTACGTGATTCCCATCAGAAATATTACCTTTTTCAACCTCTTTCATGAAACCTGCAATGGGGTATCCATTAGCTATATCAAGGTCTACATTTTCTAATTCTCTAAACTTATTAATATAGCTAATTAATTCTTCTTCACTGATTCCAGTAACCTTTCCATTAGTATCATAAATCGCATCTAGAGCATCTTGGGCGATAGAACTTTCATATATAATTAAATCTCGATTATATTTATTAACCTTAACTTTTTCTTTAGGAATAGGTAAAATTTTAGAGCTGTTTTTCTTATAGGACTCATATATTGTATTTCCTTTATTAATAGTACAACAGTAAAGCATAGGCAATCTCTTTATTTTTTCATTTATCCATAGCTGTCTAAAGCCAAGATCTAAACCTGATACGGAAAATCCGTAGCTCATTAATGAAAATACCGAATTAATTTCTTCACCAATTTGAGAATCTAATTCCTTGGCAATAAAGGAAAGAGCTGTCATATTTATAATATTGTTTTCCATGCCAGGATTAGCATTATACCAATTATTTTCTTCGCATAACTTTTGACTGTAATGCAAGCATTCATTAATAGTTTCTCCACGTTCAATAACTTCGACTCTTGAAGATTTAATTATTTCATCATTTTTTAAATCACTATTTTTAGGTACAACTATTGTACAATTAACATCATAATAATCTGATAAATATGCTATAGATTTGCCTAAAATACCATAAGTACCTAAGCAAATAGTTCTTTTGTCCACAGATATAGCATCTTTAATTAATAAGTATGCCAGCCTGTCTACTCTATGTCCAGAAGGGTTATTACCTTCTAACTTTAAGTAAATTTTTGAAATACCCAATTCTTTTTCTAAGTTGTAAGCTCGTAATAGAGGAGTCTTACCAACCCTATTTTTTATCATGTTTTTGTTCATCATCGACCTCCTATATAATATTCTAAATAAACATACCTTATTTTTCCCTTACCCGTAAAAAAGTAAATTAATAGTTTTTTTGCAAATTTATTAGAATTAAGGGTAAAAAATGCTTAGATAAGCCGTTTTAATTAGTATAATTTAATATTATTATTAAATTATTATCTGAAAGTTATACAATTTTCAAAGAACAAAAGAGAAAATTGCATCTTGAAGCTTTAATCAAGATTATATTTTTAATTCATAGGCTAAGGAAAATAATGAAAAGCATAATTGGCAGGAAAAAGGGCATAAATGTAGAAGTTATTAAAGTATTATGCAATCTAGTTTTGGGGTGATTTATGTGGAAATGAGATTCATTACAGGAAGAGCAGGAACAGGTAAGACCTATAAAATATTTCAAGAGATAAAAGAGAATTTAAATAAGAATAAAAAACTATTTCTTATAGTTCCAGAGCAATTTACTCTACAGACGGAGTTTGATTTGATAACTAAAATGAATTTAACTGGAATTATGGAGGTGGAAGTATTAAGCTTTGAAAGGTTAGCCTATAAGGTATTAACAGAGGTTGGCGGCATCAAAAAAACTGCTATCAATGATTTGGGAAAGGTTATGATACTAAGACGACTCTTTGATGACCATTCAAAGGATTTATCTATATATAAAAATGCATCTAAACAATCGGGATTTTTAATTAACTTTTCTGAGATGGTATGTGAATTTAAAAGGAACGATATTACACCAGAAGATTTGCATATGAAAACCCAGTTTATTGAAGGGGATAGTATGTTAAAACAAAAGTTAAGTGATATAGCTTATATGTTTGGACAATTCAATAGCTATATGAAGGATAAATACACAGATGATGAAGATAGATTTAATCTATTAATTGAGAAGCTAGAAGAGGTAGAGATTTTTAATAACTCTGAGATTTGGATTGATGGTTATACTGGCTTTACTTCTCAACAGTTTAGAATTATCGAGAGACTAGTACATAAGGCTCAAAGAATAAATTTTGGATTGACAATTGATTTTAACAATATTGGAGATAGGGACTTATTCTATCCAACTCAGAAGACCTATGACAAATTGTTAGAAATATGTAATGCATATGGTGTGAAACATAAGAAAGTTGCCTTAGATAGCAATTTAGATAAAAAGTCTAATGAGTTAGAGTATTTAGAAGGGGAGCTATTTAAATATCCTTCTAGTGAATACAAAGGTAATGTAAATAATATAAATATATTTTCTGGTGCAAATCCATATACAGAAGTAGAAAATGTTGCTGGGAATATAGTGTCATTAATAAGGGATAAAAAATATAGATGGAAGGATGTAGCTGTTGTCGTACCAGCAATGTCTAGTTATGCTCCAATAATCAAAAGAGTCTTTAGAGAATATGACATTCCTTTTTTTATAGATGAAAAACGAAATATTATGAACAACTTAATTATTAAGCTTATATTATCCTCTTTAGATATTGTTAATAGGGGCTTTAAATATGAGGATGTATTTAAATATGCAAAAACAGGATTTACTGATTTAAATAGAGACGAGTGGGAGCTATTAGAGAACTATGCTCTTAAGTATGGTATAAGAGGAGATAAATGGTTTGATGACTTTATATATGAAGACGATAATTTAGAACTGATAAATAAAGTCAGAAAGAGTCTGATTAAGCCTTTTGATAAATTGAGGAAAAGGCTTAAGAAAAGTAATGGTGTAAAGGATAAGACTCTATCACTAATTGAATTTCTTTCTGATCTAAATATTGAAAGTAAACTACAACAATGGATTGATGAGTTAACTGAAAGTGGGAATCTAGACTATGTTAATGAAAATACTCAAATTTGGAATATAGTGATGGAAGTATTTGAACAAATGGTTGAGATTCTTGGTGATACTAAAATATCTCTAAAAGAATATATAAATGTATTGCAAACAGGATTTTCAGAATATAGGGTAGGGCTTATTCCACCTACTTTGGATCAGGTTTTAGTAGGAAGTTTGGAGAGGTCTAAGAGTCATGATATAAAAGCATTATTTGTTGTGGGTGCTAATGATGGTATATTACCATCGGGATTTAGTGATGATGGAATCATATTAGATGATGAAAAACAGTCTATGAAGGATATTGGTATTTCCATAACTTCTGATATTGAAACTAAGGCTTGTGAAGAAAGATTTTCAATATATACTATGTTTTCCAAGCCTTCTGAGGAGTTATATATTAGCTTTGCCTTAGCTGATAATGAAGGAACAGCATTAAGAAGATCCATATTTATTGATAGAATTAAGAGTATTTTTCCTGAACTGAGTATTGAAAGTGACATAATTATGAATGAAGAAAAAGAGCTTAGACAGATATCTACACCTATGTCAACCTTCAAATATTTAATTGAATATTTAAGACAGTATATAGAGGGTAACGAAATATCTGAAATGTGGTGGGATGTATATAACTGGTACTATAACAATGATAATTGGCAAGGTAATATTAAGAATACAATAGAGGGATTATTCCATGATAATCAAGAGGGATATATAGGGGAGGAATTTGCTAAAGAGCTATATAATACTCCTTTAAGAGCCAGTATTTCTAGATTGGAAAGGTTTATTAATTGTCCTTTTGCTCATTTCGTTAACTATGGATTAAAGCCTAAGGAAAGAAAGGAATATAAGGTAGAGAAATTTGATATAGGAACTCTATTCCATAATTCTGTTGAGGAATTTTCAAAGAAAATTAAGGTTGAAAAAATAGAATGGAGTCAATTAGATAGGGAAAAATGTGACAGATTAGTTGAAGAATTGGTGGACGAGCTTATTCCTAAGTTCGGAAATAATATCTTGCTAAGTAGCCACAGATATAAATATTTATCTAAAAAATTAAAGAGGGTAAGTAAAAGGGCTGTTTGGACATTAACCGAACATATAAAAAGAGGAGAATTTATACCTATAGACCATGAGCTTGGCTTTGGAGAAGGAAAAGATGACCAAGTTCCTCCAATCGTACTTCAATTACCAAATGGTGAAGAAATAAGGTTAGAAGGTAGAATCGATAGGATAGATGTTTTAGATGGTGAAGACAAGCAATATATAAAGGTAATTGATTATAAGTCTGGAAACAAGAAATTTTCATTATCAGAGGTCTATTACGGGTTGCAAATCCAATTAATAGTTTATTTAGATGCTGTTATAGAAAATATTCAGTATTTAAAGAATAAGTCCCTTATCACAAAGGATGAAGTTCATCCAGCGGGAGTTTTCTACTTTAAGATTGATGACCCTATGATAAACTCTGATGAAAGAGATACTGAAGTAATTGAAAATGAAATATTAAAGCAATTGAAAATGGATGGATTATTAATTAAAGACGTAAAGGTAGTAAAATCTATGGATAATTCAATTGAAGATGGTGGTCGTTCCGATGTAATCCCTGCATATATAACCAAGAAGGGTGAGTTAAGTAAGACTTCTTCCACGGCTGACTATGGTGAAATAAAAGGATTAATATCCCATGTTAAAAATTTAGTAGTGGAAATGGCCGTGGAAATATTAAAGGGAAATATAAAGATTCAGCCGTGTAAGGTAAATCAAAGAGTGTCATGTGATTTCTGTAAGTATTCTTCTATTTGCCAGTTTGATACAACAATAGACAATAATGAATTTAGAAATATTGCTAAATTAAAAGATGAAGAAGTACTACAAAAGATAAAGGAAGAAAGGAGTGAAGAATAATGCCAAATTGGACACCAGAGCAGAAGAAAGCAATTGAAACTAAGGATTCTAACTTACTTGTATCCGCTGCAGCTGGTTCAGGTAAAACAGCTGTATTAGTTGAACGTATTATACAAATCATTACCCAGGAAATGATTGATATAGATAAGTTGCTTATAGTTACATTTACAAATGCTGCTGCAGGAGAAATGAGAGAAAGAATATTAAAAGCCTTAGTTGATAAAATTCAAGAAAAACCTAAAAATGAAGCTCACTTGAGAAGACAACTTAACTTACTAAATAAAGCATATATAACTACTATTCACTCTTTTTGTATCGAGGTTGTTAGGAGAAATTTTCATTTAATAGACATAGATCCATCATTTAGAATAGGAGACAATACAGAAAAGAATATTTTAATCCAAGAGTCATTAGACGAGTTGATGGAACAAGAGTATGAGATTGCAGACGATAATTTTATTCTTTTAGTTGAAGCCTTTGGAACTAATAGAGAAGATGTAAAGCTACAAGAGCTTATATATAGGATTTATACCTTTATTCAAAGTAAGCCATATCCCCAACAATGGCTTAAGGAATCCGTTGAACAATTTAATATGAATGAAGAAGAATTCGAAAATAGTTTATGGGCAGCAACTATCAAGGAAAGTATTAAGATAGAGCTAAAGGGAGCTAAAGACATAATAAATGAAGCAATCCAGATAAGTAAAAGTGTCGGTGGTCCCCAAGAATATGAGGAAGCACTAATAGATGATTTGCAAAATATTGATAGCTTACAAAATAGCTTGGGAATCAGTCTAGAAAATTTTTATGAGGATATAACAAATATAAAGCACAAGAAATTTAGCTCAATTAGGGGAGAAAGAAAACTAGAGGTTGATGCTAATCTCCAAGAGGAAGTAAAAAATTTTAGAAAGCAATATAAAGATAAAATCATAAGTCCAATTCAAAAAAGTATTCTTACTAAGGGTATAGATGAGCAGATTCAACAGATAAATCACATGTATCCAATGATGACCTATTTATATGAATTGGTTATGAAATTTGATGAACTATATAAAAGTAAGAAACTTGAGAAAGGTATATTGGATTTCAATGATTTGGAGCATTATGCTTTAAGGATATTAGAACGTGAGGAAGTTCAAGAAGTATTTAGAAAGGGATTTGAATACATTTTTGTTGATGAATATCAGGATAGTAATATTGTGCAGGAGACAATTATAAATCGAATTAAAAAAGACAATAATTTATTCTTGGTTGGAGATGTAAAGCAAAGTATATATAGATTTAGAATGGCTGATCCTACTTTGTTTATAGAGAAGTATCAGTCTTATTCTGATGACACTAAGGATAAAGATGTTAAGGTCATATTATCTAAGAACTTTAGGAGTAGGCATGAAATTCTTGAAGGTGTAAACTACATATTTAAGAATACAATGTCAAAGGAGCTAGGTGAAATTGATTATGATGAACAGGCCTATCTCTATAAAGGTTTAGATTTTCAGCCAATAGAGGACCCTTCAATAGATGTAAGCATTATCGAAAAAGAAACTGAAGATTTAGAAGAGATAGATGAAGATATTGCAGAAATGACCTATGTTGAAGTTGAAGCAAAGGTTGTAGCTCAGAAAATAAAGGATTTGCTTGGAAAAGAAACCTTTAATCCAAAGAAAAATGAATATAAGGAAATAGAATACAGAGATATAGTTGTTTTATTAAGGGCAACTAAAAACTGGGCCCCTATATTTATGGAAGCCTTCTTAGATGAGGGAATACCAGTTTATTCTGATGATAGTTCAGGTTATTTTGATGTTATTGAAGTAAAGGTGTTTCTGGACCTATTAGCAGTTATTGATAATAAAAGGCAAGATATACCATTACTTGCCACTATGAGATCACCCATAGGGAAATTCACGACTCAAGAGCTTATTGATATTAGACTAAATGGAGAAAATAGAAGCTTCTATGAAGCTATTGAAAAATATATTGAGGAAAAGGATGATGCTCTTAAGCACAAGCTTGTGGGCTTTGTAAAGAATATCAATAGATGGGCTGAAGAAGTAAGGTTTGTAAAGCTTGATGACTTTATTTGGAGACTACTTATCGAAACAGGTTATTATCACTATGTAGGTGCTATGCCAGGTGGAATACAAAGACAAGCAAATCTAAGAATATTAGTTGATAGGGCTGAGCAATTTGAAAAGAGTGCTATCAATGGTCTATTTAACTTTATTAGATTCATTGACAAGCTTTCTCAAAGTGGAGGGGATATGAGTACTGCTAAAACCCTTGGAGAGAGCGAAAATGTAGTTAGATTAATGAGTGTTCATAAGAGTAAGGGACTAGAGTTTCCTGTGGTTATTTGTCCAGGTTTAGGTAAACAATTTAATCTGAGAGATACCCATGAGGATATTTTACTTCATAAGGATTTAGGACTAGGTCCAAAGTATATAGATATAGATAAAAGAGTTTATTCTGAAACCCTTCCACAAGTGGCTATTAAAAGAAAAATGAAAATTGAAAGTTTATCTGAAGAGATGCGAATTCTTTATGTTGCTTTAACAAGGGCAGTAGATAAGCTTGTTTTAGTAGGCTCTATAAAAAATATTGAGAAGGAAAGTCAGAAATGGTGCGGGAAAAATTCTGTTTATAGTTTGATAAATGGTAAATGCTATTTTGACTGGATATTAAGTGCATTGTCTAAGCATAAGGACGGAGATATGCTTAGAGAGATATATAGTGGAGATGTGGTTACTAATAATGAAGGTGAAGAATCTAAGTGGAATATTGAAATTGTAAAAAGGGATGAAATACTTTTAAAAGAAGATGAACGATTAAAGGAAAAAGAAAACTATAGGGATAGACTAATCAACTTTAATAGAGAAAAATCTTCTGAATTTAAGGATATAATCGAAAAGAGGTTTAATTGGTCATATGAGCATGATTTATCTGTTAAGATACCATCGAAACTATCGGTTACAGATATTAAGAAAGTATCCACAAAGAATATGGATAGTATTAATTATAAAACTTCGGCTATTAATGATATGCCAACATTTATTGAAAGTGAGCATAAATTTACAAATGCTGAAAAAGGTACTTTTATGCACTTTGTAATGCAGCATTTAGATTTTAAGAATTCTGATACCATTGAGAAAATTAAGGGTCAAATAGATACAATGGTAATTAAGGAGTTATTGACAGAGGAAGAGTCCAAAGTAATTAATACTGAGAAAATATTGAACTTCTTCCAGAGCTCTATAGGGAATAGAATCTTAAATAGTGGAAATTATCAAAGAGAAGCACCTTTTGTGCTTAGGAAAAAGGCAAGAGAAGTAATTGATGGATTAGATAATTGTGATGATGACTTATTGATACAAGGGGTTATTGATTGCTATTTCTGGGAAGATGATGAAATAGTTTTAGTAGACTACAAAACAGACTATATATATGATGGTAATATTGAGCGAACTGTTAATAGATATAGGGTACAGTTGGAGATATATAAAGAAGCTCTAGAAATGATAACTAGCAAAAAGGTTTCTGAGAGTTATCTATATCTATTTAATATTGATAAAGAGGTGAAGATATAATGAGAATACTACATACCTCAGATTGGCATTTAGGTAAACATTTAGAAAATCATAGTAGGATAGAGGAGCAGGAGAAGTTTATTGATGATTTGATTGAAATAGTGGAAGAAAACAATGTTGATATGATTTTGATAGCGGGAGATATTTATGATACAAGTAATCCACCGGCTAGGGCTGAAAAGCTATTTTATAACTCTCTAAAAAGACTATCGAATGGTGGTGAAAGAGTTATAGTTGCTATCGCAGGCAATCATGATAATCCTGACAGAATAATTGCATCTAAGCCCCTTGCCTATGAACATGGAGTTATTTTACTTGGAAAACCCAATAGTTCTATTGAATTAGGTAGGGTAGGCAAGCACGAAATCCTTGATGCTGGACAAGGATATTTTGAGCTGCAATATAAAGATGATAGGGTTGTCTTTGTAACTTTGCCATATCCTAGTGAACAAAGGTTAAATGAAGTATTTAAAGAAGCTAAAGACATTGAGGAAATGCGAAGGTCCTATTCTCAGAGAGTTGGACATATCTTTTCAGAATTATCAGATAAATTTAGAGATGAGGCCATTAATATTGCTACTAGTCATATTTTTGTAGCAGGTGGAGAGACAACTGACTCTGAAAGACCAATACAAATAGGAGGAGGACTCACTGTAGATGCAAATATGCTCCCTGAAAAAGCCCAGTATATTGCTCTGGGACATCTGCATAGACCCCAAGTGGTTAAGGGTATTGATAATAGAGCATATTACTCTGGATCACCACTACAATATAGCAAGAGTGAAAGAAGCTATAGCAAATGTGTATATTTAGTAGATATAGAACCAGGAAAAGATGCCGAGGTAGAAGAAATTCTTCTTAAGAATAGAAAGCCCATAGAGGTATGGAAATGTAATTCTATTGAAGAGGCTATTAATAAATGTGAAGAAAGTCAAGAAAGGGAAGTATGGGCTTATTTAGAAATTAAAACAGATAGAGTTTTAACCCAAAGTGAAATAAAAGAGATAAAAAAATTAAAGCCAGATGTACTGGCTATAAATCCAATATTTGAAGATATAGATAACGCTGGAGATAATGAAGTAGATGAAATGAAGGAAAGAAATATTATGGAATTATTTGAGGAGTTCTATATTAGTGAAAGAAAAGCTAGGCCTACTCAAGAATTTATGGAGCTTTTTGCAAAGATAGTAAACGAAGAAGGTGAAGAAGATGAAGCCTAAGATTCTTAAGATATCAGGTTTAAATAGTTTTAAAGAGGAGCAAATTATAGATTTTACTGAGCTTACCAATAGGGGATTGTTTGGGATTTTTGGTCCTACAGGTAGTGGAAAGTCAACAATACTAGATGCTATAACTATAGCATTATATGGAGAGATTTCTCGAGGAACTAAAGAGTATATAAACACTGATGCAGGTAAGTTATATGTATCCTTTGAGTTTGAAAGTGGAAGTGGTAAAGATAGAAAAAGCTATAAAGTAGAACGTAGCATTAAGCAAAAAGACGATGGTGGTATCAGTACAGATTTTGTAAAGTTTTATTCTGTAGATAATGATGGAGAAGATGGAGTTATAGACAAGGTAAATGAGGTAAAGAATGAAGTTACTAGAATAATAGGACTAACGGCTAATGACTTTACTAGATCAGTGGTTTTACCCCAAGGTAAGTTCAATGAATTTCTTAAATTAACAGGTGCAGAACGACGAGATATGCTTGAAAGAGTACTTGGATTAAGTAAATATGGAACGGAATTAGCCAAGAAGATAAATACATCGAGAAAAGCCAAGGAAGAAGAGCTTAATGTATTAAATGGGGAATTAAATAGATATGATGATGTGAGTAAGGTAAAGCTAGAGGAATTTAAAACAGAGTTAAGTAGTGTTAAATCAAATGGAGATGAGTTAAGAGAAGAAATAAAAGAGCTAGATAAGAAATATGAAAAGTATCAGAAGGTTTGGGAGTTGCAAAATGAATTAAAAGAGTATTTAGCCAAGGAAATAGAATTAAAGTCAAAGGCTGATGATATTAAAGCAAAAGAAGAAAAACTTGAAAAAGGGAAAAAAGCTAATAATGTATCTCCATTAATTACTAAATTTAGAGGAACTAAGATTGAACTTAATAAAGGTGAAAATGACCTAAGTGAGCTCAAAAAAGAAATGGATATATTAGGTTCAGAGTTATCAAAGCTTAAGATAGAATATGATAAAGCTTTTGAAAGAAAAGAAAAGGAATTAAATAACCTTATAGAAAAACAAACAAATATCAAAAATGCCATAGACCTAGATAAAGAAGCATCTAATCTTAGTTTAGAAGTAGATAAGAATCAAATGAAGTTAAAGGAATTAAAAGAGGCTTTTGATAAGTTGAAAAAGAGAGAGCTATTTTTCAATGATGAAAAAGCTAGACTTGTAGAAATAGTTAATGATAAGGAAAAAGAAATAGAAAAACTAAGCATCTCATCTGATTTTAGAGAAAAGCTCGGCTATGGAGTTGAGCTAGAGAAAAGGAAAAAGGAGCTATCTTTAAATATTAAAGATGAATTAAGCACAATAAATTCCTATAATCTTATCTTGCAGGATCAAAATAAGAATTTAAGCGATATTAATACTTCCCTTGAAAAGGAATCAATGAAATTTAAAGAAATAGAAAAGGAAATGGAGAGTCTCATTTCAAAAGAACCTAAGGACCAGAGCTTTATAATTTCAAAGCAAAGAGATATTGAAAAATTAATAGGAGAAAAGAAAGAAGTAATTGAGCTTGAGGAAAAGATTGCAAATGCTTTAAAAGAGAGAAAAAGTATAACTAGTAATAGAGAAGAATTAAATAATTCACTCTTAATATTAAAAGAAAAGTTAGTATTGAAGATGAAGGAAGAGGAGTTACTCAAAGCTGAGATAAAAGAAATTGAAAAGAATCAACAAGCAATCATTTTGAGTAATCAGTTGGAAGAAGGAGCTCCTTGTCCTGTATGTGGTTCTAAAGATCATCCTCAAAAAGCTTCAATGGATGATGATGTTAGTTTAGAAGATAAAAAGGAACTGAGAGAAGCAATAATAAAAAAGATAAGAAATCTTCAGAATGATATAAATAAATTGGAATTGGAAATCAAGTCTTTTGATAAAGATATTAGTAGCTTAGGTGAAGATATAGCAAAATTTAAAGAGAAGCTAGAGTCAAGAGACTCTAAGAAGCTTGATAATCAAATTAATGAGGAAGAAAAGTTAGTTAAGCAGCAAATAAATGATTTACAGACATGGACAGAAAGGATTAATAAAAATAGAGAAGATTTAGACGATGCTAAAGAAGTTATTAATGGTCTGAACAATAAGAAAATTGCATTAGAAGAAAAAATTAAAAGCTTAAATGAAAGACTTGATGAAGCAAGAGATAAAATGGACAATACAAAAGAAGAGTTAAGGGTTATAGATGATAAATATAATGATGTTAAAGTAGATTTAAACGTAGATAATATGATAGAAAGAATGGAAAAAATTCAAAGTAATGATAAAAAAGTTGATAGGCTTGAAAAAGAGTTAAAAGAATATAGAAATAAGATTAAGAGTTTAGATAATGATAAAGAAAATATAGATTCAAAAATTAATTCAATTAATACAGAATTAGTTCAATTAGAGTCAGATACTAAAGGAAAATTAGAGCAGATAGAAAATAACAAAGGTAAAGTATTTAATATTTGTGGCAAAGAAGATCCTAAAAAATATTTATCATATGTAGAAAATTTGATTAATGAAATAAGAGAAAATGAAGAAGTACTTAGGGAAAAGAAGAAATCTAAAGAAAATCAACTTAATAAATTGCAGAATGACATTATTAGATTGGAGAACAATCTAGAAAATTTAAACAAGCAATATACTAATTTAGATGGAGAAATTAAGTCAGCTTTAGTGGATAATGGTTTTAATAGTATTAAAGAAGCGGAATTATGGATATTAGAAGCAAAAGAGATTGACAGTTTAGATAGTACTATAAGTGATTTTAAAGATCAAGTAAGAACAATAGATAACAATATATCTAGAATAAATGAAAATCTAAGGGATAGCTCAATCTCAGAAGAAGGCTGGAAAGAAATTAAGGAAAATAGGGCTAATAAAAAAGAAATCTATAATAATATTATAGAGAAAATGGGGCAGATAAAAGAAAAGGTAGTTAGTATGGAGAAAGACCTTGAGAATGTTAGAGAATTAAAATCAAAAGTGAAGAAACTTCAACACACTGTAGATATGCTAAATGATATGTCATTCCTTGTTAGAGGGAATAAATTTGTGGAATATGTAGCTATAAATCATTTGAAATATATTGCTAAGGAAGCATCTAAACGACTCATGGAAATAACAAATAATAGGTATGCCTTAGAACTAGATAGTAAAGGGAACTTCATTATATGTGATAATTATAATGGTGGTGTTAGAAGAGATTGTAATACTCTATCAGGTGGAGAAACATTTATGACTTCATTATCATTGGCATTAGCTTTATCTACACAAATACAATTAAAGGGTAGAACTTCTCTTGAATTCTTCTTCCTAGATGAAGGCTTTGGAACTCTCGATAATAATCTATTGGAAGTTGTGATGTCGTCTTTAGAGAAGTTGTATAGAGAAGATTTATGTGTAGGGATTATAAGTCATGTTGAAGAATTGAAGAATAGAGTGCCAGTCAAATTAGAGGTTTCTCCTGCAGAAGCTGGTGTACATGGAACTAAAGTAGAGATAAAGTATAGTTAATTAAAATAATATTCTGTGTGGGGGCGAATTGTATGAGAGTAGAAAAATTAAGCAATAACAGAATTAAAGAATTTATTAACTATTGTAAGAAGTACAGAGATAGAGTAGATGATTCTTTCTTATATGATGAAGAGTTAAATGATTTTCGGGCAGATGAAATTAATCCAACATACTTACTTGTGGAAAATAACAATATAGTTGGGGTAGGTTCTCTTATGCTAGATTTGAAGTATAGAAAGGGTAGATTTAGAATACTACATACAAGTAAGGGGATAGATGGATATAAAATAATCTTTAAAAAGATTTTAGAAGATTGCATGTCAATTGATAGGATATATATATTCATACCTCTTAAAGAGGAAGAAACTATTCGAACATTAAAGTCTCTTAATTATAATGTAGAGAGATATGCTTTTTTATTAGAAAGGCCAGCATTGGATATTTCAGAATACAGTTTTTCTAGTGAATATGAGCTTAGAGAATTTAAGTTTGGTAGGGATGAGGAAGATTTCTGCAAGGTAAGAAATGCTGGATTTTCATCACTTTTAGGATTCACTCCTATTACTGAAGAAACTGTATCACAAATGTCTAATTGGGATGATCATCTTGAAGGAGGAATTTTTCTTTTGTATCATGATGATGAAGCCATAGGAGTTGTTAGAACTGGAAAAGATCTGAAAAATGATGAGTATTATACGCAAATAGGTTCTTTAAGTGTTGTTCCAGAGTATCAGGGGCAGGGTATAGGTAAAAACTTATTGAGGTTAGCTTTAAGCTATGGCAAGTCCAAAGGGATGAATAAGGCTATACTATCAGTTAATGGAGAAAATGAAAATGCAATACGACTTTATAAACAAGAAGGGTTTAAGGAAGAAGATTCCTTTGTTTGTTTAAATTATTCTATCAGAATGCATGATTCAGAGTAGGAAGCTTATAGATTGAATATATAAGTATTTATACATTATAATAATGTTATTTTTAGATGGTCTTGAATTTAAAGATAGGTTGGTAAGCAAAATTAAGAAAATGTCATAAATTAACACTTGAAACAATTTAAATTCTTTGTTATAGTATTAAGAGTCGTCACGAAACGACATTTTACGAAAGATAAAACTTTAAAAAAAACACAAGATAAAATAATTTGCAGCACAGAAGAAAAAGCTTAATGCTTTTGCATTAAGCTTTAAATAACTCTTTTTTAGAGTTGATATATGAGTTAAAAAAACTTTGAAAAATAATTTTGAAAAGCTCTTGACAAACTTTTGGGAAGCTGTTATAGTATTAAGAGTCGTCAGAAACATTAACGGCAAAGCAAAACGTTGAACAAGCTTTTAAATACTACAATTTAATGAGATAATAAATTTCATTAATACTACTTTGGTCTTTGAAAAATAAACAGCGTAGAGATAAATTAAACACATGTAATACAATTTATTTCAA
>NZ_JAETGO010000024.1 GCF_016765695.1 Sporosalibacterium faouarense
TATAGTGGTGTCAAATTATTATTATTTAGACATCGAGTCTAAATAATAATAGTGCTTACATCTTCCACTTATAGAAGATGGGAGACTTACGCACTAATGGTTAAATAATTATAAGAACCTTGTATTATTCTTTAGATTCATTCATAAGCTCCATTGAACGAATTATGTTTAAAATCATTTTATTTATAGGAGTTTCTATATTATTTTCTTCTCCTAACTGACAAATAGTTCCTGCTAGCATTTCAACTTCAGTCTTTCTTTTTCCTTCAATATCCTGTAACATTGAAGTTTTGCCATTAGGTGGTAATGAATAAACGTGGTTTATAAAATACTCAATATCATTCTCATCTAATTTAATATCTAGTTTTTGGCCTAATCCCATAACCTCATACATAGTATCTCTCAGAAAGTTTTCTGCTTCCTTTACTTTTTTATACACCTCAAAAGGAGCTCCCAGTATAGCTGATGTTTGATTAATTCCAACATTGAACATAAATTTCCACCATAGAGTTCTAATCATATCCTCTGGAATAATATAACCTATATTACTTCTTTCAAATAAGTCTTTTACCAGCTTTACTTCCTGTGATAATATGCTATTGTTCTCTTCTCCAAAATGTATTTTTGCAGTATCTGCATAAGTTATCTTATTCCCTTCTCTAACTGCACTTATTGATAGAACAACCCCATATAAAACCTTATTAGATGGAAATTTATCTCTAATTATTCTTTCACTAGATATCCCATTAAGTAAGGATAAAATTATAGTGTTAGGACCTACATGATTTTTAATATCTTCAAGAGCTTGGTTAAGCTGATGAAATTTTACAGATATAATTATTAAATCTGATGGTTCAACCTTTGTTTTAGGAGTTACACAACCAAACTTAAAAGACTCACTATTAATTATAAATCCATTTTTTGAATATCTCTGAGACCTATTTTCATCAGCTATAATACTTAATCTTACGCCTTTTGTTTTTTCTAATTTACTTGCATAAGTTCCACCTATAGCTCCTAGTCCAATTAATGATACTCTGTTAATAGCATTCATATATATCCTCTCCTTTAAAATAAAAACATCCACTTTTATAATATAAGTACATTACAGGGCTTTAAAAGTGATAACTATAGCATAGTGATTTTAAATACACTAGCTATATAGCTTTTCTCTGTAGGTTACTTATTGTTTTGTGGATGTTCTATATTAATGCGTATTATTAAAATATATATCTTTGCGGCATTTTATTTCAGTTATTAATAAGTTTATTTCTCAGTAAATAATAAGTTAGGTACAGTATAATATCCGTGCAATCCTGAAACTATATTATTACTTCCAACCCTAGTATATAGACCCTTAAGCTTTTCATTGTACATAAATAGTCCTAGAATATGATTAAACTTATTAACCTCCATCCCACTATCTTTAAATTGTACTAGTTCTTGCTTATATGGCTGGCAGAACTCTTGTAATAAATAGTCATGTTCCCAACACTCTTCAAGTTTTTGTCTCCAATCTTCTTCATTAAAATCTCTGCCAACATACACTCCCTTAGAAGCATATAAATCTCTAGGCTTAACTACATATCTATCTTTATTTTCTAGCGCTTCATTAAATATTTCTCTATCATTCTCAAATTCTATTGTATATGGTACATGCTTTTTAATATACTCCCTTTCATTTTCATTCAAGAATTCTAAAGTATCTTCATCATGTAGTATTTTAAAAATAATTTTATTGTGCATGATTTGAGATTTTATTGGCCCTATTACACAAACTGCCTTATCCTTATATGCTTGGATAAAATCTTGAATTTCATCACTTCTATCAACTAACTCTCTAGTAACTATTCTTCTATAAACTAAATTAATTTCCATATCTTCAAAATATAATTTGCCATTATTATATTTTAACTGTCTAGGGTCAACTATCACTGCATTATATCCCTTATCAATATATGCTTTCTTAAACTCTTCAAATTCTGCTGGAGTTCCACTACCTTCAAAATCAACGATTGCCACGTTTGGCTTGTCAACAGCATTGTCAAAGGTATTATATATATTAATACTTTCTTCTACCCAACTATATATTAGCTCAAAATAATTTATATCATACTTTTCTTTCATTTCTACTATTGGCTTACTATCTAAAATTATTCTAGCCAAAGTATTATCTTCATTCATTGCAGAAGATCCATCGGTGTTTAATTCGCAGAATTTAAAATTATCTCCGCCACCATAGAAAATGTCAAATCTACCAATTGGCACATTTATATCATATCCATGATCAGCCAATATTAGCTCTTCTAACAGCTTAGAATAACCAAATTTTTTTCTAAACTTCGGAGATTCAATATATTTATCAACTACCTTATTTGTTATCGAAATTAAAGTTTTTCCTATTTGTTTAAAATTATCAATATCCTCTTGGGTAAATATTATAGGCTGGTATAAAAATGGTATTGGCTCCCCCTTATATTTAGCATTGGAATTGGCAACGGCATCAACTGTCTGTTCATAATCTTTATAATATCTATCCTCATCCTTCTTTACTATTTCTAAATATTCTTTTGATATATTTGAAGCTTTCATAATAGCACCTCTTCTCTTACTTTTTAATTTCTTCTAATGTATTATTAACTATACACCAATCCAATGCCTTATTTCTGCCTAAACTCATTTGTTCCTTAGACATTTGAGCTGGAGTCTTTCCCTGAGTTAATATTTCTTCCATAGGTATAAGATATTTCTTTTCATCCTCATCAAGGCCTCTTCTTGCTAAATCAATAATCCATTTTCCAATTTCCCTAACCGATTGTCCTTTTAACTTACCTTCTAAGCCATGTTTAATAATATCGACCTTCGCAGCCTTCACATCTTCTATATCTATGCTTTTTAATCCTTCATATGCTTCATTTAATGCTTCTTCGTTATACATTAGCCCCTTCCAAAAAGCTATTGGCGCGAAGTTAAATGGATAGGGTACAGCATCGGCCATTCTTATCTCGATAAACTTCTTAGTCCTTACATCAGGGAAAAACATAGTCAATACGTGCTCAAGCTCTTCAGTTGAATAATCATCAGGGTCAAATAATTCCCTATACTTTTTTTCACCTGTAAAGATTATTTCATTATCCTTATTAACAAAAATAGGTGGCCTATTTAATATATACTCAGCATATTTGCTATAATTAAAATCCTTATCTAATCCCAACTCTACAATTCCACATCTGTCGTTATCACAGTTAGCCCATATATCTGTTCTTAAGCAATTTTCTTTCCAAACTTGTCCTTCGAAAATAGGAGAATTATCAAAAATTGCATATAAAACTGGGGACAAAACATTGGCTATCTTAAACTTTCTAATATAATCCTCTTCTGATTCAAAGTCTACAGTTACTTGAATGGAAGCAGTTCCTTTCATCATATTATGGGCATATTTTCCCTTACTCTTAAAGTAATTAAACATATATCCATATCTATTTTTAGGTATCATCTTTATTTCATCTATTTTACTTTTTGGTTGATACCCAATAGCCATAAGATAGTGGCCCTTCTCTTCCAATATAGGTATTATCTCGTCTAGAAATTCTATATATTCATTTTTAATATCAGTTATACTTTGACATGGTCCTATACTTAATTCCAACTGACTACCAGGTTCTAAAGATACAAATTTCTTTCCCTTGCTAAGTCCTAATAAGTATCCATCTTGAAAATTTCCACTCCATCCATTAGGCAAAAGTTTTCTTAAAGTATCCTCTATTCCTTTATCTCCATAGTATGATACAGCTTCTAAAGTCTCTTTCTCGACAATGAAGTGTTCAAATTCTATTCCAAGTTTAAAATTTTCTCGTTTTTTCTCATTCTCTTTAAAGTATTTTGCTATTTCACTAACTTGATTCCCATAGTCCATAAATACACCCCTTTTGTTCAGCCTATATATATTATCTACTTTTTTTCCTATAAACTATAATTAAATACCCTTTTTAAAAAGTTTTACTCATAATTGAAGCTTAAAATTTCAACATATCCTCATTAGCATTTCCAAGGAAATAAATATTGTCAATATAAAGAATCTAATAATTGATTGATTTGTTAACTAGCTATTACAATCATTTATTAATATTATTTTAAAATTTCTCCAATATAATTCTTAAGTGAATATCTCACATGGCCATCTCTTCCAATAGTGGTATCAGCACATATTAACGAGTTCAAAACTGCTTCCTCGGTTACTTCTGCCACTGCTGTAAACACATCATCAATCTTATTTTCATTAAAAATTTTAAAATTGCATATTGCATTTTTTTCATAATGTTTTATCCTATTTGCAGTGCTAAAGGAAATAACTATTTCTCCACTTCCATGCCCCATGTAAGAACCAGTTCTACTCAATCCAACTCCTGCTCTTTTTGAAATTCGTTTTAGCTGTCTAGAAGTCATAGGTATGTCTGTTGCTAATATCATTATTATTGATCCTTTATCATCAGAATTGTCCCTTGCTTTTTTAATTTCTTCGACTTTTTGCCCTGCCTTAATTCCATCTATTATTAAATTTTTACCTCGACCAAAATTGCTTAGCACTAAGATTCCAACTGTATATTCTCTATCATCTAATTTAAGAATTCTAGAAGCCGTTCCAATACCACCCTTTAGTCCATAACATGACATACCAGTACCTGCACCCACTGCCCCTTCTTCAAATTCTGGTGACGCGTTTGCAATAGCACATAGAATATGTTCTTTATTTACATGAAACCCTCTAATATCATTTAAATAGGCATCATTACATTCACATACAATAGGGTTTACAGTGCCAGTAGTTTTTCCAATATCATCATTATCTTCTAGCATATATTTTACAAGAGCATTTGCCCCAACTCCCACACTTAGAGTATTTGTTAAGATTATTGGAGTTTCAATTGTTCCCAGTTCATTAATTTGAATAGTCCCTATAGTCTTACCAAATCCATTTATGACATAACTGGCAGCTATTAGCTTTTCTTTAAAAAGATTGTCTTGATGAGGTAATATTGCTGTAACTCCAGTTTTTATGTCATTTTCATTAAGAGTTATATGTCCAACTTCAACCCCTTTAACATCTGTGATAGAGTTTCTTACCCCACAGGTCATCTCACCTATTTCAATTCCATAGCCTCTGATTCTTTTTTGGTTTTTCATATATTCTCACTCCGAACTATTTCAATATTTCTTTATATAAACAATTGCTCATATATTTAATTATATAATATAATAATATATTTCGCTATTCTAAATAAAATTCCTCTAATTTCGATTTTTTCTTAACTTAAAACAGATTATATATAAGTGATGACATAAAATCACAACTAAATATAAAGACTCTAACCTAATTAATTAGGCAAGAGTCTTTATAATCTTTAGTATTATATTAATTACTCTTTTTTATTTGCTAATTGAAATATAGTGTAATTTATTCATAATAATAAACTAAATTAATATTTCAATATTAAAACTTTAACAAAGATTCAATCGAGAGTCCTACTTGATAGATAATTCCCTTCTCATCTATTATAGCTAAAAATTTAAACAACTTACCATCCTCAACACGTTTTTTAACTGGAGTTGTAATATAGTCTGATTCACTATTCTTTAAAGCAAGATAAATAGGGTCAATTTCATATAAATCAAGATTTATGGCACTCTTATCATTACAATATTTAACTATCCCTTGAGGATTAGTCATATAGATTATATCTACTCCGGTTTCCTTAATTAGATTGTTAATCATTTCATCATTAGGAGCTTTATTGATTAATTCCTTTTTTATCTTCTTTACATCTCTTAACATTTTACCTTCCATAACTTTGCTTGTTACATACTGCTGCATAAAATCTGCTCTCTCATTAAGTTCCTCAATAATATCCTGTATATCTGATGATTTTTCATTTTGTAATGTAGTTTGAGAAGAAGATTCTTGCATCTGACCTGAAATTTCCTGAGAGAATTCAGTTATTTCCTCAATGGCACTAGCTATTTGCCTATTACCATCACTTACATTTTTAAATGTCATACCAATATCCTTTATCTTGTCTATGGATGTTTTTAAGTTTTCATTTATGATATTGAATTTATCTATAGTTTCTTCTACCATTATATAGCCTTCTTCTACACTCTCTGCTTCTTCATCCATAGATTTTGAAATAGAGACTATTTCTTCTTCAAATTTAGTAGCTAAAATTTCTATTTCCTTGGAGACTTTACCTGTCTCTCCTGCTAATTTTCCGACTTCCTGTGCCACTACCGCAAACCCTTTTCCTGATTCTCCAGCTCTTGCAGCTTCTATAGAAGCATTTAATGCTAACATATTGATTTCCTCAGATATATTATTTATAGTTTCAACAAGCTTTACAATTGATTTCGATTGTTCTCTGAGAGAGTCCACTTCATTAGTAGTTGATACAGTTAATTCTCTAGTCTTTTCCATCTTTGAATGAATTGTTTTTGTAGATTGTATACCTTCTTGGGCAGACAGTATTGATTTTTCTGCAAATTCTATAGTTCCTTCCACTTCTTCATTGATTTTCTTTAGCGCTTTAACTCCACTTGCAACACTATCACTAATCTCTTTAAGTTTTATACTTTGTCCTTCACTATCTTGACTTACCGCTTCAATAGATGTTTCTATAGACTCCATTGCACTCTTAGATTCATTTGATATGCTTGTCAATTTATCACTGATCTGTGTGATCTCAGTAGAAATATTAACTTGCTGTTTAAAGTTTTCTTTAAGTTCCTTTAGCATCAGATTTATTGATTCAAGTGTTTTCTTATCTAATCCGTATTTCTTGCTATTAACGTCAAAGATTAAATCGTTTTTATTAATTCTCCCAACAATCTTTGATATAGCTTTTAATGAAGCTTTAGATGAATAATTAAATAATATAGTAAGGAATATAGCTAATCCTAGAATGACCAGAATATAAATCACCATAGCTTCAGTAAATTGAGTTAATAATAATAATCCTAAGAAACTAATAAGTGCAACTATAAAAAATAAAAAATTTCTTGCCTTAGGTTTAATCAAAACTGATTCACCTCCATATAAATTTAACATTTATAAAAGTATCGCTTATTTCCTATCTTTTCTACAATTAATTACATAACTCCTTTTTTTATGAAAAGTAAATGTTTTTTTGTTATATTGTTATATAAATCACCGTCCTTTTTCATAAAATGATTTATATTTATGGTTTAATATATTCACTTAATTTTTATAGGTCTCTTATTAACTTGTTTTCAGGTGCTTTTATTGTGATTTGAATATTTGTTAAATATATACAAATTTTGTAATTTCATAATATGATTTCTATTTTAACTATAGAATATTTTCATAAGTTTATTAACTCTACCCATGGGTATCAAATTAATAAGTAAATATTGATATAAAAATTTATGGAAGGAAGTATATATATGAAAAAGCTTATTATATTATCTTTGATAATTATTATAGTTTTTAGTTATTCTGTATTTGCTGGGTCACAACAGCCACCTTTAGATTTATATGGACTGAGCTTAGGTGATTCTCAGTCAAAGGTTTTAAACAAGCTTGGTAATGATTATACTGAAGAATATGTTGATGATGTTAGTAATTATGTAGGTGAAGATTACTATATTTGGCATTATGATAATGGTTTAGATATATACATTGGAAAAAATACAAAAGAGATAATAACTATCACTATAAATGAATCTAATGTAAAGACTGCTTTAAACGCAAAGGTAGGAGACAATGCTCAAGAGGTTCTAAAAAACTATAGGAAAAAGTACAAAGAACTGGTAGATATACATACTGACCAGCCTGTTAATGGATGGTTTAAAGTTTCTGATGATACTCTACTAATCTTTGATTTTGATAGAAATGATTTAACTAGAGTAAATGGACCAGTTACTTCCAATAGCAAGGTAGCAACCATTGAACTCATCTATAGAAGTTATTTTGATTAAAATCTTACACTCTTGCTTATTTCATTATAATTAATGATTTTAAAGGATTCTATCATATTAATGTTTCCTTTGTTAATTATAAGTAAATATAAGATAAAAAAGATGCTAAGTATATGAAGATTCATATACTTAGCATCTTTTAATCTTATTATTTATTTGTGAAACTTTATTCTTCAGTCTCTGGTGTTTCCTCTACTACCTTTACCTCTTCAGCTACTTCCACTTTTTCATCTTCATCAAGGGACTTTCCTTTTAAATAATTAGGAAGCTCCATACCTGCCATATTAAAGACATCTTCAAATGGTGGTAGAGATTTTAGCATTCCTGAAATAAAGTTTGCTGTTGAAGGAGTACCATTTCCATTTCCTCCTAATGAATCCCAAACAGTTATCTTATCTATTTTAATATTTTTAATAGCTTCAACTTGTTTTTCAACTAGCTCTGGAAGCTTATCAGCTATCATAAGAGTAACTGCATCCTTAGAGTTTCCACCTGCTGCCTTAACAAGTCTTTCAAAACCATCAGCTTGCTTACTCAAGATTTCCATAATACCTTGTGCTTCAGCTTGCATTTTTAATAATTGACCATCGGCTTCACCTTTAGCATGACGACGTGTTTTTTCGGCTTCGGCTTCTGCATCTATCTCAACTTTTTGCTTATCTATTTCAGCTTTAACTACAACGTCTGCAACTCTAGTAGCTCTTTCTCTTTCAGCACGTGCTTTTTCTGCCTCTTGCTCTGCATAGTAAGCCTCTTCCAATGCCTTTGCACCTTGAACCTTCTCAGCTGCAGAAGCTTTTCTTTCAGCTTCTGCCTCTTTCTGCCTTCTTTCAGATTCAGCATTAGCAATTGTAATTTGTGCTTTATTTTCACCTTCTACTGCCTTAGAGTTAGCCTCTGATACTTGAATTCTCTCATCACGCTTAGCATTAGCCTGACCAATAGAACCATCACGATTCTTCTCAGCAACAGTTTTCTTAGCATCATTAATAGCTTTAGCTGCTGCTTCTTTACCTAATGCCTCTATGTAACCTGATTCATCTTTAATATCAGTAACGTTAACATTTATTAATCTAAGACCTATTTTCTTTAATTCAGATTCAACATTGCTTGAAACTGCTGCAAGGAATTTATCTCTATCAGTATTGATTTCTTCAATATCCATAGTAGCAATTACTAATCTTAACTGCCCAAAAATAATGTCCTTAGCTAATTCTCTTATTTCTTCTAATTGTAATCCCAAAAGTCTTTCAGCTGCATTTGTCATAACTCCTGGCTCTGTAGAAATACCAACTGTAAATCTAGAAGGTACGTCAACCCTTATATTCTGCTTACTAAGAGCATTTGTTAAGTTTACTTCAATAGAAATAGGAGTTAAATCCAAAAATTCATAGCTTTGGAACACAGGCCATACAAAAGCTGCCCCACCATGAATACATTTAGATGAAGTGAATGCTCCATCACTACCTTTACCTACCTTACCATATACAACAAGAATTCTATCAGAAGGACATCTCTTATATCTTGCAAATATGGCCGCTATAGTAACAAATATTACTACTGCAATTACTGTTATTAACACTACAGGATAAATGCCACCCATTTAAATACCCCCTCTTTTTTTATTTTTTTATTTGAAGAAATCGCATAATTTATAACTATAGCCTCTAATCTTACATGGATTTTTATTGTAAAAAACCATTATTAAAAGGTATTATTGAAAAAATAATATGCAATCTCATCACTTACTAACATAATACATAAATCTTACAAAACAATAAGTAAAATTAATCCTTTATCCTCTCTACCAATAATATAGAGTCATTAATTATATCTATAATCTTAACAGTAGACCCTGTTGATATTTTATTATCATCAGTCATAGCATCTACTTCTCTAATAGATCCTTGTATCTTCATTTGTACTTTTCCCATACCGCTCCTCTTGCCTGGTATAGTTAAATAAACCTCACCATAATTATTTACAGCATTCCTTAAGCTAATATTTCCACTTTCAGTCATTCTACTCATAAAGTAAAATATACCAGCCACAATAAACATAACTATTAATCCTAATAAAACAGCTAATATAACTGTTACCACATTATTTAATCCAGAATTAGTTGCTGCAATACCAGTCCACCCAAATACAGTGAAGAAAATAATGAAGTTCTTTATTGTAAATACAGGAAATGAACCACCATCTTGGAATCCTCCACCATCATCTCCATCAAAATCGCCCATACCGCTGCCATCATCTACGTCAAATTCTCCTCCGCCTCCTACTCCTAGCAATGTAAGTATGGCTTGAATCGAAAATAATACGGTAAAAGGAATAGCAAAATACCAAAAAATCCTTTCAAATGCAGGAATATTACTCCACCATTCTGACAATGAAATCCCTCCCTTTCATATTATAAAAGATAGCTTTTATTTTTAAAAAAGCGTTATTTAATAATATATTAAGCTATTAGTTTATAGAACTAAATATTTATAGCAGACATTTTGTATTGTCGAAAGTTTCACAAGACAATCATAATATACAATTTCTATAAAAAAATTTAAAATCCTTCCAATTTATATATAAAATATATATATAAATAAATATTCTATAAAATACGCCTATTTTTGATTTTATTTTACTTTATTCAAATCAATTTTTCTACTTTAAGTCATAAGCTTGTCCACAAACCACTTATTATTAAAATATATAGTTATATTAGTCAAATATAGTCTCATGACAATTCTTTTTCCTTGCTTCAAAACACATAGCTATCTGCTCTTTTGTATTTCTTCCTAATGATAAAGGTGGTAAATCTTCTAATTTAAAAAATTTAGCCTCTAGGGTTTCAATATTACTTTGAAATTCACCCCCTAGATAATCACATTCGACAAATATTTTATATAAGCCAAAAGGAAATGGATAGGGATTGTGTTTCCTTCGGTCTAATATAGCAATAACTCTTTTAGGTTCAACATCAGCTCCTGCTTCCTCTTTGGATTCTTTTATTAATGCTTCCCTCAAAGATGTATCTATATCTGCCCATCCTCCTGGCATAGCCCATAATCCATCTATTTGCTCTTTAATTAATAGAATCTTATTATCTTTAAATATAGCCGCTCTAACATCTACTTTAGGAGTTTGATAACCCCTCTCACTAGCAAATAAATCTCTCACCTTTTTATGATTAATATCTGTATATTGATTTATCATATCTATGCTAATATTTCTTATTTCTTCAAACCTTTCTATGTCATATTTATTATCGCTATATGCTAAGCCTGATTGAGCTAAAGCTTGGAGTTTCTTTGCCCATTCAAGCCACTTAGGTTCATTATTCATATGATTAAACTCCTTCCATAGTTATATTTGATAGTGTACTCTGTTCTTTTATTCCTAGTAATCTTAATTATCTTATCATAGAATTCTAAAAATAATTAATCTTATTATACTACTCTTCATTGATTATGACTTTAACAAATTATTAATCATTAACATTTAACTTGATTTTCAAATCATTATACGCATCTAATAACCACGGATGAATTACTTTTAGTTCAGACTTATTATCAAGTAGATGTTTAATAAAATTAAATGAAGCTTGCTCTAAAGAAATATCTAATCCCTTTTTTAACTCCTTTATATACGGTGGTTCTCCATCTTGATCCCATTGTAGCTTATCAGATATAAACAATATCATATCCAAAGAACTAGAATTTTTCTTTAATGTTGTATGACATTCTATTGCACTCAAAATTTCTTGATTAGTTATCTTCCAAATATCCCTTGCTATAACCCTTGATATTTTTTGATGAAGTATCATTGGGAATTCTTCTTCCTCAGGTAATATTTCTAACTCTAATTCCTTTGCTATTTCTAACTTATGTTCATTAGGAATTAAAGCACTTATATCGTGTAAATATCCTGCTACAGCAGCTATTTCTTCTCTTTCACCAAATCTTCTTGCTAATCTTTTGCATTCTTCAGCAACCTTACTGCTATGATCAGCAGTTCTGTTTCGTCCTCTATTGATAAGTATATTATAGCTGTCCTTTTCAATATCTCCCGATAATCTTAAATCATCTATTATTTCGTCAAAGTACCTTTCATAAATCTTTAGCATAGATACCTCCTAGTTAAATCCTTTAAAAATCTATATAATGAAGTTTATTTATAATTCATCTTTACTGAATCTACATCTAAGTACATATGCATAATCATTCCCTATACATTTAGCTTTTAACTCCCTGCTGTATTAGCCTTACATTACTATATTGTATATTTTTGATTTCTTTCCAACATACTATTATAATCTACAATTCAGAAGCGTCTCATCATTCCTTTCTATGATACCTTTAATAACCTCCTCATAATATCCTTTATTCAGCTCAAGTCCATTTATAAAGTTATATTCCATATAGTCACCCCTTTGTGCTATTACTAATATGCTATTACTTCTTATCTTCTTATATATATATCATCTCTAAATGTGGTATGCCATCTTCTAGGTATATTTCTGAAACCTGTTCAAATCCCAACTCACAATAGAACTTGAATAAATATTCTTGAGCAGAAATCCTTATATTAGTTTCATTTAACTCATCCTTAATAAACCTCAAAGTGTTCTCCATTAATTCTTTACCTAATCCTTGCTTCCTATATTTTTGATTCACTAACACTCTACCAATAGATACCTCATTATAGGAGATACCTTTAGGCAAGATTCTAGCATATGCAACAATATTACCCTCATCAATTGAAAAGATATGATATGATTCCAAATCCTTATTGTCACACTCTGGATAAGGGCAATTTTGTTCTACAACGAAAACATCTACCCTTTCCTTTATAATCTTATATAATTCCATTGTATCCAATTCTTTAAAATGCTTTATTTGCCAATCCATTTTATTATCCTCCTTAGTTAAATAAAGAATATATAACAATATTACCATATTTTTCATGAGCGATAAAATAAAACCCCTTTCTTAAGGGATTTTAACGGCTTGTTCTTGGCTATTAGTTCTCAACCATTTGATAACATCTTCATATACTTTTTCTTTATTTAATTCATTTAATATTTCATGTCTACACTCAGAGTAAATCCTATAGTCTACCTTTTTTAATCTTAAAGCTTTATAATTTTCTACTATTTTTTCTATTCCTAATCCTATATTCCCTACTGGATCTTTTTCTCCCGAAATCAACAGCATGGACAAATCTTTAGGAATAGTCTTATAATTTTCTATATCAGCTATATATTTCATTCCATTTAATAAATCTTTATAAAATGAAGTAGTACAACTAAATCCACAATATTTGTCATTTATGTATTCATCCACGACTTTAGAATCTCTAGAAAGCCAGTCATATTTTGTTCTTTTAGGCTTGATTCCATTGTTATGGAACATAAATAATATCTTTTCAATAGCGCTATTCTTGCTTCTATTTCCCCTTATCTTTGACTCAAGTTTAGCTAATGGAATAACAGTATTTATTAATCCCAAATTAAGCTGTCCTGTACCACATATAATAGTACCTTTTATCTGGTCGCCATATCTAGTTATATAAGTCCTTGCTAAAAAAGACCCCATGCTATGTCCAAATAAGTATATTGGCAATTCAGAATAATCCTCTTTTATTCTCTCAGTTAGTATAAGCATATCTGATAATACAATATCCCACCCATTATCAGCTGCAAAAAATCCTAACTCTTTATCACTTCCAGCAGTTTCTCCATGACCTCTGTGATCATTTATATATACATTATATCCAGCATTACAAAGTTCCCTAGCAAACTCATCATATCTTTTTCTATGTTCAGTCATCCCATGGGCTATTTGTACTACTCCTATAGGAGCATTACATATATATTTAGTTGCATAAATTTCCTTTCCATCAGAACCCCTAAATTTAAAGTCTATACATTGCATTTTGATCTTCCCCCTTTTAAAGAACAAACACATGTTATTAGTCCCGAATATAAAAAACAATCTTACTATTCTAAAATATCTAAATATCTCTTTAATCTTTCCTTATCCTCTTTGCCCGACGAATAGAATGTTCTGCTACCTTTTCCATAAGAGTTTATAACTTCTTTCTCTGCAAGAAGATTTCTCATATGATTAACAGTTCCAATATTACCATCAATTATATCTATATGATTTGGTACCACCTTCTTAAAACATTCTCTATAGAAAGGAAAATGTGTACAACCTAAAACGATAGTACCATATTCCTCTAAATCGTATTTTGATAATTGCTCATCCAAGTATTTAATTATAATTTCATTATCAAATATAAAATTCTCTGCGTATTCTACCAACTTAGATAAGGGTAAAGAATCAACGATATCCCTTGAGTCTAATTTATCAATAAGGTTATGAAATTTTTCTTCTTTTAGTGTTAGCTCAGTTGCAGTAACCAAAACTTTTTTATTTCCTCGATTTTCCACTGCAGGCTTTACCGCTGGCTCCATTCCGATGATTGGAAAATCATATATTCCCCTCAAATCTCTAACAGCTATGCTCGTAGCAGTATTACATGCTATTACTAGAGCATCTATGTTTTTCTTTGCCATAAAGCTAGCAGCATTAAATATATATTGTTTTACTACCTCTTTTTCTTTGGTTCCATATGGAACATTTTCTGTATCTGCATAATATATATAATCTGCATCTGGCAATATATTAATAGCTTCCCTTAGTACAGTTATTCCCCCTACCCCAGAATCAAAAATACCTATTCTCATAGTTTACCTCCGTTCAGTTACTCTTCTATATCTTTTTTATAATTAATTATTTGAGAAAATTGCATATTTATAACCTAAATATATTTCTTGAAATTTTATTCAATTTACGACTTATTCAGCTGCTTTTACCATAAATTAAATAGTATTTAAAGTTTTCTACAATTATAGGCGATTTTCCTTCCTTTTGTTTTTATCTTTTCTATTACCATTATTGACTAACACTATAAAAGATAAAACTATACTTTTTCTTTCTACAAAACGGAGATTGACTACTAAAGATTAAAAGTCAGCTAAACGCTGACCCTTTAAATATTAAATATATAGAGCAATATTTTAAGTTTAATATCACAGTACCCTTGACTTATCCTGCTGATGGTAACCCCATAATTATCCTAGCAATACTCCCGTTATCATTGAGTAAAAAAACAACTCCAAGTTCAAGACCATTCTCCATTTCTCCAGAAAAATATATTCCTTTACCATAGTTATAGTCATTAAAATCATTTCTTAATTGTTTAATTACTATTTCCATATTGCTAGCAAAATCGTCTTCATCATCATAGTCAATTTCATTTATCTCTTTATTGTATCTTTCTGCTACATTTAATCCTGACGAACCTATTGTAATATCATCAAAATATTTTCTATTTAGTTTATATTTTTCCCTAGTTATATCCACTCTAACTACATTATCAGTATTCATAATAGCAAATGGGTTATCTGAATCCCCGCTACAATTCACAACGAATTCAATTCCATCGTATACTAATACTGCAAATCTTCCGTGGTTATATATATTATCTTCATCTATTATGTTTACTATCTTTTTAGGAGAACCAAAATTAATTAGTATATTTTTATATGTAGTAAAAGTTTCTTTTCCTTCTACTAATGTATCTATATAAGTAATACCTTTCTCTTTTCTATCAATTGTCTTAGCTAAGCTTTCATTTTTCTTTTCTAATTCTTTTAAGGAGTCTTTTAATTGATGGTTTTCCTCTTCAAGACTTTTCACATTTCTTGTTAGTGTTGATACTTCTTTCTCTAAAGAATTGCCATCACCTTTATTAGTATTACTACAACCCCCTAATACTAAAGCTACAATTAAAATGCTTAAAAATATCTTAACTTTCAAATTCAATCCCCCTTAAACCAGTCTAAATCTTCCCGAACCTATAGATAACTCCATCACAAAAAACAGATTTTATCTTATTATTTATAATATAAAGCTGAATATTCATATTTCTTCTAACATTTAACATGACTGGAATATCTAAATGATGATGAAAATTTCCTGATTTCATTTTAATGCTTGTAATATGAACATGATTTCTCCCGCCTAAATCAGTTAAATCACTACCTAAGAATAATCCACTAATACCCATTATTTCTGTCGTAACAACTGGATAATCTACTACCTTACCACATATAGGCAATATTCCTTCAACTACTTCGTTTTCTATATAATCAAGTTCTTCATTTATAACAAGCTTGTGTTCATGCAAATGAATTTTATTTATATCTAGCAAAACATAACCCTTAATCTTATCTTTAGGAATCTCCATCTCAACAATTTCATCAAATTTATCTCCATAATGGTTAATTAAAAATAGCAATTTTATAAAATTATTATATTCTAAGCTTTTATATTTACCATCCTCTACTTCTTCCATTTTTCTTTTAATAACTTTTTCCAGATCTTCTTCCTTAACCTTTCCAAATAAGGTTGTACAATTATATAAGCTAGCCATGTAAGCCTTTATTTCATCCATATTGATGTTAATTTCATGGGAATACAAATCAGTAATTGCTATCATATATGCACTTATAGCCTGTTCAGCCTCATAATACTTTTTATGAACAATCCCAATATGATTTCCCTCTATATCATATATATCTAATGGCATATTATCACTCCCCCAAATCATTCTAATATGCTGTTCACAATCTATATTTCTTGCAATCCTTTATTCTTTAGTATATATTTCTGTAATCATCTCTTTTATCTTTTCTTCATCCTTGACATAAAAACTTATTCCATTAATATATTTTGCTTCACCAGGTAAGGTGTAAGAATTTATATTTTCAGTATCAAGCTTTCTTAACCTATTAGCAAAGGAAAGCATTTCAATGTCGGTCAAACTAGTTCTTATATAATCTTGTGCCACATTTACTACCCCTAATATTTCTAAGCCCATAGATTTATCAATAGCTTTCATAATAAATTCTTGCTGCCTTGTAATCCTTCCCAAATCGCCATCTGAGTGAGTCCCATCATTATTCTTTCTAAATCTTAAAAACTCTACAGCTTCTTTACCATTTAAAAGCTTCTTTCCTTTTTTAAAATGAATATGCAGGTTTCCTGGTTGATCATCATAGTCCATATCAAAGGGAATATATACTTCTACTCCTCCTATTGTATCTACTATTTCTTCAACTCCCTTATATTCTATTTTAACAAAATCATGTATAGGTATATTTAGAACATCTCTAACTGCATTCATTGATGATTGTGCTCTCTCAGCAGATGTTTTACCTACATAACAAGCATTAATCTTTTGAAAGGAATCCATTGCATATTCTTCTCTATAAT
Organism: Sporosalibacterium faouarense; assembly: GCF_016765695.1. Classification (GTDB taxonomy): domain Bacteria; phylum Bacillota; class Clostridia; order Tissierellales; family VENL01; genus Sporosalibacterium; species Sporosalibacterium faouarense. The sequence goes on from NZ_JAETGO010000024.1 coordinate 17,334, forward strand.
AGTAAGTATCTCTTGGAACTGATATTAAATCCATTTGATTTTTATCTGGGTCAATACTGACAACTATCATTGTGTCTGTTAAAGGATTGGCAACACCAAGACAAAGAATATTTATCCTATCACTATCTCTTATCATTTTTACATAAGGATCTAATTCCTGTTCTTCCGTGTCTTCTTTCTTATCTTCATCATTCTCTTTTTTATCTTCACTAGTATCATCTGCTTCATCAATCTCATTTCCTGATTCTTCATTATTAATGTCATCTTCAATATCGGCTATTTCAATATTATCTTCATGGAATTTATTCAACGTATGTCTGACATAAGCATACCCACTACCAGAAATCAATAACAATATAATTGCAAATATTAGTATCCTCGATTTATATTTTTTCATTGGAACCACTCCTTTAAATACACCCTTAGAACTACTATATAATCCATCTATTATGATTAATACCTGTCCTTAAAGCTTTATCATAGCTATTTTCATCAATATAAAAAATTTATGCAAATTATATATAATAAAATAACCATTTCTAATATATTATTCCCTAAATACATTAGACTAATATATTTCTCTTTATGTTCCATTTATAACTTTTTATTTTTAGCTATTTCTGATATTTTTTCATAATCACTATCTATCAAAGTTAGTCCGCAATCAGGACACTCTTTGTCATATAAAGATACTTTCTCTCCACAACCTGGACATTTATCAAGAGAATTTGAAATATTTTGATACTTATCATCAGTTTCTAGGAGATTCTTCATTTTTTCAATTTTCACTCCATCTATTTCTATCACCTTTAGCTTATTAGAGTTAATCCAACGAATATTACCATCACTATCACTTACTGCAACTGCCTTTACTATTCCTTCTTCTTCTTTGGGAAATAAGTCCCCACCAAAGAAACTAGGCCGAGTTGCTTTATATGCACCATATCCCGCACCTAAAAGAACAAATCTTTTCTTGGTTTTTCTTAGTTCTACAATAACTGCCATTCTATCTTCCCCTCTCCATTATGTATATCGACTACTCAATTCATCTTTTCAATTTTTTCACTTAATTCATTAACCTTTTTCTTCAACTGTAGATTCTAAAGGTATACTGAAATTAGTCCAAGAAAAGATAAAGCTACAAATACTTATTTTCAAAATGAATATTAAACTTTCAGCCTAATTATCTAATATTTTTCTCTTTGAAAATTTCTACTCAAGATGTCTCTCATATTTAAACCATGAAATGAATTTTATTAATGGAGCAAGTAAAAATACAAATGCTAAAAACCTATATTCTAATACATAATATGCTAAAGGAATTAGTATTAACGACACTACTACACCTATATTTCCTAAACTTCCATTGATAGGACGATTATCTATGAAGAGCCCCTTGGCTTTTTTTATATCTTTACTAAAACATTCGTCATGATACGCTACTATATCAAACAAGATGGTAGTTACAACTAACTCTTCTTTATTATTTATTTGTCCCTTACACTTTTCACAATGTATGAATTTTCTTCCATTACTATCTTTCAAATTCTATCCCTCCTGTATACTCTTGTTACTATATCAAATGAATAATTACTATTGTCAAACTGTATATTGTGATTTTTATATAATAGCTTATTTATCTTACTAGATAAATATCTATTGCCTTTCTCATTAAATAAAAAACAATATTATCCTCTGCTTTTTTAATTATAACATTGATTGTACTAAGAAGATTATCATATTATGTCGATTAATATTTGATAATAACACAATAATATAAATACTTTATCGTTATCTCTTTATAACCTTTAACTAAAATAGTGAACTCGTTCTGCTCAAGCAGAACATCGGGGCTTCAGATGGAGACTCCACTCCACCTGA
>NZ_JAETGO010000067.1 GCF_016765695.1 Sporosalibacterium faouarense
AACAAACTCACCTTTTTCTATTTTTAGTTCTGCATCCTTTAATGCATGTACCTGAGTTTCACCATCTCCATATTTTTTATTTAACTCATAGGCTTCTAAAATACTCATACAATTCCCCCTGTTTTATGTATAATATTTCCATTGAGTTTATTATATCAGAGATTTTTCTGAAAATTGTAAATATTAAATTTATTTAATGTTTATTAATTTATACTTATTAGTCTAAGAAAATTAAGATGGATGATTTCTTTTAATAGGACTTTTCTTAAGATATATGTCGCAAGAATCTTTAATCATTTTTATAAAAAATATACTACGACTAATTTAAGCCGTAGTATATACTCTTAATCTATTGCTCTTATTGATTCAACTACATTAAGAGATATAGCTTTTCTTAATGGCAATAAGGTTGACAATACTGTCAATATCGTAGTTATTAAACACGCTGAAATTATAGATATATAGTCAAATTCTAATTCTAAATCAATCCCTCTTCTAGCAGAATAATATACTAAACAAATCAATGCTATACCAACAATAGAACCTATACCAGAACTAATCAACCCATAAAACAAACCTTCCTTTGTAAGAACCTTTCTCAATTGTTGATTCGTCATTCCAAGTGCTCTTAGCATTCCAAATTCCCTACGTCGTAGTATTACATTTATAGTCATAATATTCACTATATTAACTAATCCAACTAATATAATAACTCCTATTAGAATATATAAAATTGATGCAATTTCCAATCTAAACCTTTCATACATCGCCAATTGATCTCTAAAAATAGTTAACTTCCCGTACTTCTGGTTATTTGCTATTTCATTTAATTTTTGTTCTATACTTTGTATATCTCCATCTTCAGTAACATTAATATCTATTTTTTGATATCCTTTTAGCCCAAGGTATTTTTCCATATCGTTTGTAGACATAAATATAATTGAATCTCCATCTCTTGCGTTAAATGTTATAGGTGGTTTCTTTAAAACTTTTGCCACCCTAAATATTTTACTCATACGAATCCGATTTGGAAAATGTTTATAACTAAACTTCACTTGTACTTTATCATTCTTGACTACATTAGTAATATCTTGATAGTTAAGGTTTTGCATAATATATAAGTTTGGTAGCTTATCACCTTGTTCAGCCATAGGTTCATATATTCCGCTTTCTTTTAGTTTTTCTTCTGATAATCCTACAAACATTGAACTCACTGTATATGGCCATTCCTCGTCCACATCTTTATTTATGGTGGGGTCATCTTTATTTTCTTCAAATCCTTTTTCAGATAAATGACTTTTTTTAAGTTCTAAAGAACTGTGATAAAACTTCATTTTTTCTATGGATTTAATTCCATGAATATTCTTAATTTCATTAATTACTTCTTCTGAATATCCAATAGGTTCATCACTTATCTGCAATGATAACACATAATCAGAATCTATACTCTTTTGAACTTGATAATATGGATTTAAGTTCTTGACAAGATAATTTGCTGTTATAAAAAGAGCTATACTAATACTAATTGATATAACTGTTGCATAAAATCTTTTTTTATTCCTTACTAAGTTAGTAAATGCTATTTTACCTGTATATCCAAACATCTTTTGAATCACTTTATTTTTGTTTTTCTTCTTACTTTTTCCTTTACTATTTTCTATTATATTTCCTTCTATGTTCAAAGACTCTATAGGTGAAATCTTAGAACTGATTCTAGCAGGACTTATGGAAGCAATTATTATAGATATAAAGCCTATTATCATTGGAACAATAACATTAAATAAGTTTAAATCTCCTTGTGATTTCATGCCAATAATATTGTTAATAATCCTTAAAATAAGTTTAGTACCTAAGCCACCTACTATAACTCCTATGGGAACAAAGATGAGTGCCAATAAAAGTGCTTCTCCAATAAGAATTTTTTTCAATTGCTTTGGCGTTAATCCAATGGATCTTAATAGTCCGAAATGTCTTAGTCTCTCTACAGATGATATATTAAAT
>NZ_JAETGO010000028.1 GCF_016765695.1 Sporosalibacterium faouarense
TATATTATTAACACTAGTATGGTTACTATGATAAGGAATAGTCCTTTACTAGATCTCCCTTTTAGCCTCATCAAAAACACCCCCTCTACATTATATGCAATGGGGATGGATATAATATTTTGCCCTGATATTAATTTTGAATATCACTACAGTACATTCTTATTAGCTTTAGGAACAAACATAGGTGGCATTTCTTCTTTCAGGCTCCAAATAAAGCTCATTGGTTTATTACCCGAATGAGATACATATTCACAAGACCCTAAGAAAACAAAAGGAGATGTATATCCATTTTCTTTCTTATACTCCCTTACAAACAAAGCAATTTTATTTCCTTCCTTTTTATGATTAATATATCTCTTTGCAGTATTACTATCCTCACTTACCTTGCTCTGTGTTTGCCAATGAAATAACCTCTCATTTATAGCATAATCTTCATACAATGTTGAAGGAGAAAAATCCTTTTCTGATTTATTCAATGTTATAAAAAATATATCCAGTTTCTTATCATTAAAATGTTTAACGCCTTCTCTAAAGGATGGACTTTTCATTTCATTAAAATAATCTAAAGATGCTAAGACTTGAGAAGTTGTATATTTACTGTGTACTCCTAATGGACATGAAAAGCTAAAATCATTACCTATTTCAAGAGAATTTATATTGTTGTAATTATATCTTAATATTGCTGTAATTTCTTCCCTCATCTCTTCAGATTTTAATATCTTTTCAATTCCTTCTTTGATTGAATTTAATCCTTCTTTTTGAGGATTTTGACTGTAGAACGAATAATAAAACATATTTAACATAAGTCTATCATCTTCTTTACTAATAGTTTTATTTTCTATGTATCTTAGAATAAACTTAATTAGCCTCACTGAATTTAAATGAAATAAACTTGGCAGTCTTCTTGTTATTAATTTTTCACTATCACATTTAAATTCTTCTTTCATCCCTGCCTCAACCATCATTCTATTAAAGGACCTATCCCCATTTTTACCATAGAAATCATATAATGATAATTTATGAAATCTTAAAAAGTTTTCTAAAGTCAGCTTTAATCCAGAGTCTTCACTAAAATACTTCATTTTACTTACGAGATTTCTTCTATTATTAGCACTCTCTTTAATATTCCTAAGAATATATTTTCTAGCTTGCTTTTCTAACTGTATAAAGCACCCTTTCGGTAAGTTCAAAAATCCGTTTTTAATATAATGTTTTATTGAGTGCTTTGTTTGACCTACCAGTGCTCTAAACTTTTCTTCAAAATTATAATTTTTATGTGCTTGACCAACAAAGTCCAATACAGTAAGACATTCTTTTCCCTCCGATAGCCTTAATCCTCTACCTAATTGCTGCAAAAAAACTGTTAAACTTTCTGTAGGTCTCAAAAACAAAACTGTATTTACTTCAGGTATGTCAACCCCCTCATTGTATAAATCAACAACAAAAATAAACTTAATTTTCCCATTAATAAGTTTATCCTTAGCTTCATTTCTAAGATTACGTTTTGATCCACCATGTAATGCAATTGAAGGTATATTTGATTTGTTGAAAAAATCTGCCATATAATTTGCATGCTCTACACTAACACAAAAACCTAAGGCCTTAACATCATCCATATCTGTAACATATTTTTCAATACTTTTTATTATTTGGTTACTTCTAACCTTACTTGAGGTATATACATTCTCAAGTTCTTTAATATTGTAGCCTCCTCTACTCCACTTAAGCTTTGATAAATCCTCTGTATCACTTACGCAGAAGTATTGAAAAGGACTTAGCAGTTTTCTATCAATGGCTTCTGTCAATCTCATTTCTGATGCAATTGTACCGTCAAAATATTGTAACACATCTTTGCCATCCATTCTCTCAGGTGTTGCTGTTAGTCCTAATAATATCTTTGGTTCATAATGGCTTAATAGTTTTTGATAGGACTCAGCAGCTGCATGATGGAATTCATCAATAACTATAAAATCATAATACGTACTAGTTGTTTTCTCATATAACTTCATACTATTAAAACTCTGAATACTAACAAATAAATGCTCTATTGATTCTGGGGTACTCCCACCTACAAGCAAATCTCCAAAGTTAAAATCCTTTAATATAGCTCTAAAAGTATCTCTACTCTGTTTTAATATTTCTTCTCTATGTGCTACAAATAGAAGTTTTGCACAATTTCCATTTTTCTTCTTAAATCTTTTATAATCAAATGCAGATATAACTGTTTTACCTACCCCTGTGGCAGCAACTAATAAATTTCTTGACCTATCAAAAACCTCTCTTTCTACTTGAAGGTTTTCTAACATCTCCTTCTGATAATGATAGGGTCGTATATCAAAGTTAAAAGTTATATCATTTTCTTTAACTTTCTTTTTTAAGGCTTTTTTTAACTTTGTCTTGTCATTTTCATTTTCTCCATTAAAATGTATAAACTCATCATCATTCCAATAACTCTCAAAAGTAGCTTGAAATTTTTTTATAATATCAAAAGAATCTTTCTCAGTTACTTTAATATTCCATTCTAAACCTGATGTAAGAGCAACATTAGAAAGGTTAGATGAACCTATATATGCAGTTGTAAAGCCTGTCTCTCTCTTAAACATATAGGCTTTAGCATGTAATCTAGTTCTGTTCACATCATAAGATATTTTCAATTCTGTATTCTTTAGTTTGCTTAATTCTAAAATTGCTTTAAAATCTGTAGCCTCCATATATGATGTTGTTATAACCCTCAGTTTACCATTTCTATTTTCTGTGAAGTCTCTTAATTCTTCTATAATACATCTTAATCCACTCCATTTTATAAAAGAGACTAGCATATCTATAGAATCACAAGAAGCTATTTCTCTTTTCAATTCACCAAGCATATTAGGTTCATAATGAGATCCTGTAAATAATGAACTCTGAGATAATGGTGTAATTGGCCTTACACTGCTTGAATTGTTAATAGTTCTTGCATTATTTATCTTGGAATATATGGAAGTTAGAATTTCTCCTTCTCCATTAATCTTCAATTCTTCAAATTCTTCCTCATCTATATGTTTACTTAGTGTTGATATTATATCATTGCAAGTTTTAATTTGGTTTAATAGAGCCTCCTTATCATCACTATTATTACCTCTAACATATCTTAAAGCTCTTCTAGTTACACTAGAAATGTATGATGATAATATCTTTCTAGCTTCCTCAACGTCAATATCTTCCTTTTCTATGTTATAGTGACTTAACTCTAAATCATCAATTTCATTCTTAAGCTTATTATTTATTATTTCTTCATAAATACCTTCTTTAAGCATTTCTTCACCTCTACATTTAATGAGTTGTATTGTTTTCCATTATATAACAATGTTTATATAAAAAAAAGCACCCTAAGGCACTCTAACTAAATTCAAATAATAATTTAAAGCAACTTATTCTAATTCATGTATGACAATCATGATAATTTTAATTCCCAAAAGGGTTATTTTAGTTTTTACGTTCTTTTTCGATTACATATTCCTCTTCAAATTCATAAGATTCTCCATCGTGAACGAAATAGCTAAACTCCCAGTTAGTTTTCCCAAAATCATCTGTAGAATAATGATAAATTTTCTTTGATTTAGTATCTTCAAAATATATTAATACACTTTCGTTAAATTCTTTTTCAAAAGCTCTATAGTAATGTGTATTTTTAAGATTTAATTTTATTTTATTTTGTATACTTTCCTGAGCTAGATACTCCTTAGTTTTTTCGAATAACTCATCTCTTGTCTCCCTATTAAAATTCTCATCACTATAATAATTTACTCTTAGAGTAATATCACTTTGATATATTTTCACTTTATTAATAGCATCATACTCTTTGATTAGCTCTTTAAAATATGTATTAATATCTTTATCTTTCACCTTAGTAACCTCTGCGCATCCCATAAGAAAAGTTAATAGACATAATTCAATTATTATTAACCAAAATAACTTTTTCTTAATTTTAATCCCCTCCTTTGCAAATATAAAATACATTAAAATTTCAGTTCTTCAATCTTATTTTCAATTTAATGATAATATATTTACACCTATATTTTATATAATGTTACCATTTTTTACAAGTGTTCTTTAGCTATACCTTCCAATAATTAGACCACAAAAATAGTGCCCTTAGGCACTCCCCCTTTATGTATATTTCAACTATTCTAAGCTATAATACAACTTAACCTTACCAATGGCAATAACATAACTCTCACCTTAACCTCAGACATGGCTATAATTGTCGGTTTTAAATTTCTATCAACTAAAATAAATCCAT
>NZ_JAETGO010000005.1 GCF_016765695.1 Sporosalibacterium faouarense
ATCATATAACAAGGTGTTTACACTAGTTGTACTTAGAAAAGTATTTGTAGTGATGTACACCAATACCTTCTCACTGGGAGCAAGGCTCCACTAAAGAGTATTCCTTTGGGGTCCAGTTCGAAGGCGTCGTAAACACCAGAGACGTTATCAGACATCTATATTTTAAAAGGGAGGCTATTCTATGCCATATAACTTAAATGATAAATTAGTAGTTGCAATATCATCAAGAGCATTATTCGATTTAGAAGTTGAAAATCAAATATATATTGAAAAAGGGTTAGAAGAATATAAAAATTATCAGGTTGAACATGAAGATGAGAGACTTAATGAGGGTACAGCCTATTCTCTAGTAAAAGCACTACTGGATTTAAATAGTAAGTTTGATACACCAATTGTAGAAGTAATAGTAATGTCTAGAAATAGTCCAGAAACAGGTCTTAGAGTTTTTAATTCAATTGAAGCAGTGGGTTTAGGCATACATAGAGCAGCTTTCACAGGTGGTGAAAACATTGCTAAGTATCTTTCAGCGTTTGATGTAGATTTGTTTTTATCTAAGAATGAACAAGATGTACAAGAAGCGATTGATGCAGGCTTTGCATCAGCATTAATTTATGCAGTTCCTAATGAATATACACCTGATGATAAAGAAATTAGAATTGCATTTGATGGTGATGCAGTTATTTTCTCAGAAGAATCTGAAAAAATATATAAAACAAAAGGATTAGAGGCTTTTTTGGAACATGAAAAAATAAATGCAAAACAAGCCTTACCAGATGGTCCTTTCGCAAAGTTATTAAGAACTTTGTCAACTATTAAAGAAAAATATCCTGATATGTTGAGGATAGCTATTATTACAGCACGTAATTATCCTGCACATAAAAGAGTGATTTTGACATTAAGACAGTGGAAAGTGGATGTAGATGAAGCTTTTTTTCTTGGAGGAGTTGAAAAAAGAGAAGTTCTAAAAGCTTTCAATGCTCATATCTTTTTTGATGACCAAGATGTACATGTTAAACCAGCATCAAAGGACATTCCATCGGGTAGAGTTCCGTATAAATCAGGGTCAGGACTTTCAAGTAAATAAACGTCAGATAACAAAGTTTTTGCACAAAGGTGCATTAGGGAAAGGCTTTGAGGTGTTGTGCACCACACCTTCTCACAGGGAGCAAAGCTTCGCCAAGGGGTATTTCTCTAAGGGCCAGTTCAAAGGTGTCGCAAACACGAAGACATTATAAGAAATGGCGATAACGGAGTTGTACATAGGTGCCTGCCTAATAATAAACGAGATGATGAGTAGTTGGACATTGAGAACTGTAGATTAGTTATATAGTAATAGAGGGAATATAATAGGTTATGTAATGAAGAGAAGAAAGGTAATCTTGTTATTCATAGATTTGAGGATACTGAGAAATACAAGAAAAGGATTTCAAATCATGTTGTTGATAGATTGATCAGATTTAATGTTTTAGATAGACCTGATATTGATGAAAGATTAAGGACACATTATGGTTCTATTATTGAGATTTTAAATGATTTGATGAGTGGCAAGTATCTGTAATCAATATAGGTATAATTATAGTTCAACCTACTCCATCTACTCCATAGTTTGTATTTCTTATAATATGAGAAGGTTTATTATCTGAAAGAGTCTCCACATCTTATAACAAAGTGTTTGCAGTGCGTCCTGGCAGGGCATACATTCTAGCGGGTGTGAGTCCCGTCAGGTAAAGTCTAGCCAACAGCCCTGTATCGAGTCTTGGAGAGATTATAGTGACATAATATTTTAAGCACAGACAGAAAGTCAGCGAGGTAGAATAGAAGAAAAAATTATTGACAAAGCTATTCTAAAAGGTAATGAGTATTTCTTTCAATATAGAGAAAGTGGTAAATGGTTAAATAATTGGAGTGAAGAAAAGAGACATTTTGAAAAATATTATTCTGTTATTGCAAATGAAGTTAACTCAAACAATAATTATTTAAGTGATAGACTGTTTCATCTTACTCATTATGTAAATCATTGTAACTTGTATCCTGAAGTTATAGATGTTTTAGAAAGTCTTTAGAAAACTCATATACAAATTTTGAAGAAAGCTTATTTATTGATAGTAAAGCTGCAAATGTAGAAGCAGCTAAAAATATAGGAATGCAGGGAGTACATATCGATAGAAGTAATAGTGAAAATTTAAATGTTATAAAAGACATGTTAATGTAATGAAGTTAGATTTACGCATAAAGGCAACATCCATCATATAACATGGTATTTAAGATTCCGCTACGCTTCATGCAAATTTCTTCACCAAGCCAAGTCTGGCTAAGGTTCAGAAACTTCTTAAATATCTGGTACGTTATGTGAGATTGCCTACTGCATTTCAGAGTTGTATTTTGAGATAGATGGTTTTAAACGGGACTCTGATAACTATAATATTGTTAGTGATGAGTTTGAGAAATAGATTTTCAACGGATTTTTAAGCTTGAAAGATATGATGTGTATGAGCAGGTGATACAAAGTGCAAATATGATATATTTGTTGAAGTTTACTTAGAAGGGGATTAGTGTATTGAAAAAGAATAGAAAACTTTTACTATATAGTCTAGTTGGTTTAATCATTTTGATAATTATTCAAGTTTTTATCGTTCCAGTAAGCTATGATGCAAAGATATCTACAAAGGAGTTTAAAGAGTGTGTTGTAGAAAAATATGCTTATGATTTAGGTGTGTTATTTGTAAATAATCAAAATTTCAATCCTCTAAGGAGCTACAATTATAATCGCTATATTCCTCAAGTAGATGAATTAATACAAAATATGAGGTGGAAAGGAAGAATAATATATACTAGCGCAATAAATGAACTAGATGGAGTTAAGTATATTGTTAAATATAGAGGTGAGAGATACTGGTATAAAACCTACAGATGGACAATTACTAGTATCATTGAAATATAATGGAAAAGTAGTACAAATGATAGTTGGCTTTTATTTTTTTCTATACCATTAAGTTAGTTAATATGTCTTTAAGGTATTGCTTCGAAGGTGAAGCAGTCAACTACACATAACCAGCTAATAGTTGTCAAGGATTTTTCTAAAAAAAGTAGAATATAGTAAAAATAGGCACAGGAAATAAACCTATTAAATAAGTAGCAACAATAGCTACTTTCAAAGTTTTTGAGCAAGGGCGCCTTGAGGAACGTTTGTGGGGTCAAATCCATTGGCGCCAAATCTCTTCGCTGGGAACAAAGTTCCGCCAAGACAGTATTCATTTGAGGTCTAGCTCAGAGACATCTCAAACACAAAAACGTTGATATCATTTCAGAGAATTACTTTAGGATCAGTAACACCAATATTCCAAGTATATTGTCTATAATAAAGAAATTTATTTTATAGTTGAATATTTTTAAATTTAATTGTAGAGGTAGGTTTAAATTATTTATATTTTATGAAAGGGAGGATATTAATTTATGTTTGCAATAATAGGTGCAATATTATTTCTAGTTATAGTAATTATGACAGTTCTTGTTGCGTTGGGTCTTCCTTTGGGAGAGTTTACAATGGGCGGACAACACAAAGTTTTACCTAACAAGTTCAGAATTATGGCATTAGTTTCTGTTGCTATGCAGATTTTTGCTATGGTAATTGTTTTACAGGCAGGAGGGTTTATTACCTTATGGTTTTCTTATAAGATAACCAAGTATTTTTGTTTCTTCTTTGCTGCTTATCTATCTTTGAATACCATTATGAACCTGATGTCACAAAGTAAGAAAGAAAAATATGTTATGACTCCATTTTCGCTTATTGTAGCAATGTGTTATTGGATGACTGCATTTCAGATGTAGCATAGGTTATGAGTATAATGTAAAGCTAATCATATATTTAATAGATAGACACTAGAACACAAGATGATTAGATATTTAAATATGTTAAAAACCTTCTTAGTAAGGCGCTGGAGAGTGATATCACTCATCATCTAACAAAGTGTTTGCAGTGCGTCCTGGCAGGGCGCACATTCTAGCGGGTGTGAGTCGCGTCAGGGTAAAGTCTATCCAACAGCCCTGTATCGAGTCTTGGAGATATTATGGTGACATAATATTTTAAGCGTAGACAGAAAGTCAGCGAGGTAGAATTGA
>NZ_JAETGO010000044.1 GCF_016765695.1 Sporosalibacterium faouarense
AAAATCCTTTAGTGTTAAAAAACTTCTTCCTTTTAAATTAAATGCCATTTTAATTTCCTCCTCTTATTAATTTGTTATTTAAGGAAATTGCATACTAAATTTCTATACAATTTCCTATTTATTAAATATAAAGTGTCTTAATTGATGTTCTTATCTAAAAATACGAGTTTATGTTTTTTATCATAAGTCTTCTCTAATAAGGGGCATACTCATACATCTGGGACCTCCTCGTCCTCTTGAAAGCTCCGAACTTGGCATTTCATGTACTTTAATACCATGATCCCTTAATACTCTATTAGTAACATAATTTCTTGAGTAAACTATTACCTCCCCTGGAGCTATGGCGAGAGTATTAGACCCGTCATTCCATTGCTCCCTAGATGCATCAATCAGATTACCACCAGCACACCTTATCAAAGTAATATTATCTAATTCCAAGTACTTTTTCAAGATTTCTTTTAAAGTTGCTTCTTCTTTGACAATATTTAATTTATCTCCACCATTTTTATTCTTTGTTAATGAAAATACAGTTAGCGGTCCTTCTATTGCTGGATGAATAGTAAATTTATCATAGTCTACCATCGTAAAAACTGTATCCAAATGCATAAATGCTCTTCTTTTAGGGATATCAAAGGCCAATATAGTCTCGAAGCTTTCATCACTATATAGTATTTTTCTTGCAAACTTTTCAATAGATACTGCATCAGTTCTCGCTGATATTCCAATAGCTATGACCTTATCACTGAGTATAAGTTCATCTCCACCCTCCATCGGAGAACCTTCTTTTCTATCGTACCAGATAGGGACGTTAATATTTCTATATCTAGGATGATATTTAAAAATATATTTTGCAAAAAGAGTTTCTCTGTTTCTAGTTTCTGTCTTCATTCGATTAAGAGTAATTCCTGAACCAATTGTTGCAAAAGGATCCCTTGTAAAATACAGATTCGGCATGGGATCTACTACAAAGGGATATCTAGAATCTATCATATCGGATAGAGATTTATCCTTACTATCTGCAAGCTCTGTTTTTCTTATTCCTGCCATCATTTTTTCTACTAGGTCTTTATTGTTAAGCTCTTTAAAATAGTTTTTAATTACTTCACGACTTCCTTTTCCAATAATGTTTCCTTCATCCAGGTAGTCTTCAACCAACTGTTTTCTAATCTCATCCTCTACAATTGCTTCTGAAGCTAAGTTCTCTAAATACGATACCTCTACTCCATTATCCCTTAATATCTGAGCAAAAGCATCATGTTCTTTCTGTGCTATTTCTAAGTATGGTATATCATCAAATAGTAATCTTTCCAAGTACTCTGGCATTAAATTCTCCAGTTCTTTTCCTGGTCTATGGAGTAGTACTTTTTTTAATTTACCGATTTCTGACTTTACGTTTAGTGGTCTACTAACATCACTCATCAGAATACCTCCTCTAGAGACTTTGTTCTTTTGTTATTATTTTATACAAAATATGTCTTCATTGGTTCCGATAATTCTAGTTCTGAGTCAAAACTTTCTTGTGCTTCATTAGCTATCTTATCTAGCCTATATTCGGGATAAAAATGGGTAAGTATTAATCTTTCAACATTTGCCTTAGTGGCAATTTCACCGGCCTGCTTTGGTGATAGATGGGGGGTAGTCTCTGTTAAATCCTCTTCAAGAACTCCAGATTCACATAGAAATAAGTCAGCATCCGATGCAAATGTAACTAACTCTTCGTTATAAGAGGTATCAGCAGAGTATACCATAACTTTTTCTCCATTTTTCACTCTTATGCCATATGTCTCAATTGGATGATTCATTTTTTTAAAATCAATACTGAGGTCATTAATATCTACAGGCTTACCTTCTTCTATACCATGTATTTCAAAGGCATCGTTATAATTAAGCCTATTAACGAGATCCATGTCTTCCATAGGCAAATATAAAGGAATACTTTTTACTGGTTTATTGTTTTTATTTATTCCAATAGCATATTTCATAATCAGTATGTCTGCCATATGGTCACTATGTAGATGAGATAAAAAGATTCCATCAATTTCTTCTAAATCACAAACTTTTAACAAAGTAGATAGCACACCATTTCCACAATCAAGAAGAATTTTTGTTTCACCTTCTTCTAATAAATATCCGGAGCATGCGCCACCTGCTTTTGGATAGGGTCCATTATTCCCAAGCACTGTTAATTTCATTATTTTCACTCCCTATAGCAATGGTATTAAACCTCTTTATATTATTTACTAAAGTTACTTTTTTATCCCTATGTTTAGGGATATAATAGTGCTACTAACATTTTACATAAAAAGAAGACCAGTGATGCTTTAGCCTTCTTTTATAGCGTATAATTTTTCATAATAACTATTGGTCTCAAATTAGTTATCATTATTTATTTCATCCATTCTATCTAATAATCTAACAACTAAAGTAGCAAATTCTCCCCATGTTACATAGTCATCTAAGTCATGTTTATTTAACACTAATTTTTCATCTCTTAGTCTCTTAAAGCTATCCATAGCCCAATGTTCTTCAATTCCACTATAATATTTCTCTTTATACCTAATAATTCCTCTTTTTATAGCTAAAGCAATTCTTTGTCTAGACTCTTCTTGTTTAAGAAATTCATTGTTATATGGATTAGAAATAAAGGCACATTCTACTATTATAGATAGTGGATTTATCTCTCTTATCATATAATAATAATCTTCGCCCGAGCTATTAAGCCTAGTATACACTTTTCTTTTACGTAGTCCTGTTAATCCTAATTCGTCTAAAATATATTGACTTAATTCTTTCCCTTTCTGTGAATTACTAGGATATATAATCTCACTTCCTCTAGCATCTTCACTTAAAGCTGAATTATTGTGGACTGAAACCACAAAGTCAAATTCTGAGCTATTTATCATTTGACCCCTTTCACTTAATGACATAGATTTATCTTTATCTCTAGTCATTTGAACTTGAATTCCTTCGTCAACTAAAGCTTGTTTAAGCTTTTTTGCAATATCCAAGTTAACATCCTTTTCATGAAGATTAAATTTTGATGCACCTGTGTCTTTACCACCGTGTCCTGGGTCAATACATATTTTCATAATCATACCTCCAATAATATTTCCTAGAATATTTTATTGGAAAGTAGTTAATATTGTTACTATTGCTATTTATGTACTCTAGTCATTTTTCTCCCTTTTAAAGATTCCCATAATTGTTCTGCCAGTTTTCGCATCATTTATATCTACTAACTCCCAACCATCTTCACCTAACTGATTCATTTGTTTTTCATGGTCCTTAGTTAGCACCAAATTAACCATTCCATGGGTTCTAAAATTAACAATTTTATATTCAAATTTTTTCATGAAATCGCCTCCTATTAGGTTATTATAACATAATAGTAATTTAATATCTCTAGCTTACATATAATAAGATAAAATTACATATTGACATAAATGGTTTTTAAGAAAATAATAGTATTATAAGCAACTTATTTATTATTGCTTATAATCAATTCTAGAGGCTGAATAGAATTATTTGAATATAACTAACTAGTACATTGGAATTGAGGAGGGTTGTTAATTATGTATAAAAGTGAAATTGAAATCAATGAGCTAAATAAGCTTTATGATGAAATTTATTATAGTTCATTAGAGGAATCTGAAATCGCACTAGATGTTATTTCAAATTTTATATCTGAAAAAGAATATCAAAACTTTGAGTTTAATCCTAGAGATATGAGAGACATAATTGATGTAATACTTGACCTCTATGATGAAATAATTGATCAACTTGATGATGAAGGTATGAGTAATATAAGTAGCTTTGTAATGGATAAAAAAGAAAGAATTAATAGCCGAGAGATGGATGCTCTTCTAGAAAGCGAATATGCTAAATACTTACATGAAGATTATGATGATGCTTTAATTAATGAAGATGAAGTTATTTATGAAGATATTTATGATGAAAGTGAAGATTTAGATAATGAAGATACAATTGATGATAACTTTGACGAATATTAGTCAAAATAAAACGGCCGTTGGGCCGTTATTTTATTTTAACCAAGCTTTTCTTCATTGCTTTTTAGTGTTAATACATAGTCTATTGCTTTTGCAGGCTTATAAAAATATTGTAGGTTTACACCAGAGCTTTTTTCATCTACATAAAATCTATTAAATATATTAACCAATAAATCATATTTATAACCCTTAAAGCTGTATTCTTTTAGCTTGCCAATAGCAAAACCTGCTAACTCATCATCTATTTCAAAAATATCGTAGTCACTTTCTTTGAAAATATCCTTCATCTCTTGGCATTCCATCATATCAATTTCAGATATTTTGTACAAAGTACTATAATAGTTTTCTATATTAGTGACTAAGTTATTCCATTTCAACAACCCATCTTTATTGATTTTAGATGATATTTTTCCATTGTCTTCCCAATATTTGATTAGTAATAATTTGGCACAATAATTATAAGCAGATTTTTCCACAAAGAGGTCACACCAAACGTCTTCAGTCAATTTTTTGTTTAGTCCAAACTTGAGTCTATATCTTTTTAAGACTCCTCTTTGGTCATATTTATATTTCATCTTAAAAAAGTTTATAAACTCTGTTAGGTCTGAGATCATATTTCTAATTAAATCCATAGTTATACCTCCTTATCAATATATATTACTATTATTTCCAATTTTTAGATAATTATTACCTTATTTTAGCAATGTAGCCCTTACAATATTATACGTGAGAAGATTTAAAATGGATAAAAAAATATAATCCAAAGACTTTTCTTCGGATTATACTAGCCATTCTTTTAATTTTTCTTTATCAGTAACTACTATTTTTCTTCCTTTTATTTCAATTGCGTTTTCTTTACTAAACTGACTCAAAGCTCTACTTATAGTTTCCCTGGATGTACCTACTAAATTAGCTAGTTCTTCCCTTGTTAAACTCAATTCTATAACTAACCCACCATCTATTTTCTTTCCATATTTATCACTCAAAGTCAAGATTAACTGTGCCGCCCTAACATAAGTGTCATTTAAAGCAATATTCTTTAACTTTTTCTGGGCTTGAGTTAACCTTTTATTTAATATTTTTATCATCTCTAAAGCGATATTAGAATTATCCTTCAATAAATTCTCAATATCAATATTTTTTAAAATATAAACATAGGTATCCTCGATTGCCTCAACGGTAGCAGGATAGTCTATATTATTAAATAGAACGACCTCTCCAAAGACACTTCCCTCTGCCTTAATATCCAATATTATTTCTCTACCATCAAGGGATGTTTTAAAAATTTTAACTTTTCCCGATTTTATAATGAATATTGAATCTCCTTTATTTCCTTCAGTAATTATAATCTTACTTTTTTTATAAAACCGCTCACTGGTTATGTTTTTTACTTCTTCTAATTGATCATCTTTAATTTGACTGAATAAAGGAATCTCTCTAATGTATTCACCAATGTTCATTATGATACCTTCTTTCTAAAATAATTAGAGCTAGAGTATTAATTACTCTAACCCTTCTTGTTCCAATTTAGTCTTTACTTCACTATTTCCTTAAAATCTTGAGTAGGATAATTAGCATATTTTATAACCTTTCCTTCCCAAGTTCGAATCATAATATAATCTTTTCCTCTAGAGATTAGATATTCTGGTAACATTGGAGTTTTTCCTTGTCCCTTAGGTGCATTGACAATATAAGTAGGAATAGCCAGTCCAGATGTATAACCTCTTAAATATTCCATAATTTCCAAACCATCATCTACAGAAGTATTGAAATGTTCTGTTCCCTCTACATGCTTAGCATGGAAAATATAATAAGGTCTTACTCTGACTTTTAATAACTCATGATTCAAACATCTCATAACAAACTTATCATTGTTAATTCCATTTAATAGTACTGCTTGGTTACCTAAAGGAATTCCCGCATTTGCAAGTTTTTCACAAGCTGCCTTTGATTCCTTTGTTACTTCCTTAGGATGATTGAAATGTGTATTAATATAAATCGGATGGTATTTCTTAAGTACGTCAACAAGCTCATCTGTAATCCTCTGAGGCATAGTAACTAGAGTTCTAGATCCAATTCTAATATACTCCACATGCTGAATAGATTTTAATTCTTTTAAAATCCATTCTAATCTGTGGGTTGGTAAAGTAAGAGGATCTCCTCCAGTGATTAAAACATCCCTTATTTCTGGATTATCTCTAATATAGTCTATAGACTGTTGTATCATTTCATTTGACCTATGCTCATCCTTCTGACCAATATTTCTTCTTCTCTGACAATGTCTACAATACATTGCACATTCATTAGTTACATTTATAATTAGTCTATCAGGATACCTTCTTGTGACACTTCCAGCTGGATTTGTAAACTCTTCTCCCATTGGGTCTCTTTCTCCACCCTTGTTCACTATTTCAGCAACAGTTGGTACAGAAAGAAGCTTAATAGGGTCATATTTATCATTCTTATTTATTAAGCTAGCATAATAAGGAGATATAGCCCATCTGTATCTACCCGTTATTTCTTTGACTTCTTGTTTCTCTTTATCAGAAAGATTTATAATTTTACTAAGGGTTTCTACATCTCTAATCCTATTCTTCAACTGCCACTTATAATCGTCCCAGTCTTCTTCAGTTCCACCTAGTATATTTAATATGTTTTCCTTTGATTTTTGAAACTCTTCCTCTAACTCTAAACCTTTTTGAATATTTTCTCTTGCTTCTAGGTAATCGTTAATCTTAGATTTTAACTCATCAGCTCTTTGTAATGATATTTCTCTTTTGGACATATCTTTTTTCTCTGTCATCAGCATTCCTCCTATTACATAATTTATATTATTACCCAAAACACAAAAAAGGCTTGGGCATTTTTATTAAAAAAAGTTACTAAAATCAAGGCTATTTTGTTAACTCAAAAAATAGTCTTGTACAAAGAATAAAAACAGTTTTCTAAAAATAATATAAAGTATAAGAATCCTTGGGTTTTGATTGTTTAGAAATCAAAAATTTGATAAGAATTTAATCTCGATATGTTTTACGGTGACTTGGAAAAAGTCCGGCACTATATATTATAGCTAATTATTAAGGGTTTGTCAATATTTTCTAAAGTGGGGATAGCAATGAAAAAATTTACATTTTTATTTTTAATTTTTATTATTCTTAGCTCAATTTTTATAGGAAAAAACTATTATAATGCAACTAAATTAAAAACTACATTCAGTAGTGCATTTGATTTAAACTCTAATATTACAATCCAATTAATTAAAAATTACTTTTCAGAAGATAGAGAACTGCATAAAAAGGCAGAAGATATAATAAAAGTTCTCGTATTAGAAGACCTGGATTACGAAGACTGGCTAGAGTATACTGACTATATAGAAATGACCATATACCCTATGGAGATAACTAGAGATTTGCAGGAAGAACTAGTAATTGTTATGAATTTATCCAAGGATGAAGGAATTATTGGAATCTATAAACTTAAAGACGATAAATATGTTTATGAGAATAAAATCAAAGATTTAGCTTTTATTGAAAATGTTGAGCCCCTTGAAGATGCTTTGAATAACAGAGTATTTCTGGTGATTGAAGAATTGCTTGATGAAAGCTTTGGAGCTTACTTCATTGATGATTATATACGTATTTTTACGTTAATTGATGAAGATTATGAGGAAGTATATAGAGAGTCAATGGAGTATGAGGCTTTTTACTACGAAAAGTGGTTTGACCCTTCAATTGAAAATCCTAAATGGTATAGACTAAATGAAAACAATCTAATTGACTATATGTCTGTTGATAATGGAACAATCGTCATTAATACAGCTAAAAGCTTAGCTAAATATGAAAGCCAGCCAACGGAAGATGACTCTATCCCAGAGGATTTTCAACTTGCTACTGATAAAAGCTTTGAGCTTACAAGTATATGGAATGAAAACTATCAGTATTTCCTTCAAGGTGTGGGTAAAATAAAAAATAGCAATAAAATAGTTGGAATCATCGAGGATTCATCTCAATCAGTAGAATCACTAATGAACTCTCAAGATAACCACTATAAAGTTATTGATAAAAATGGTAAAATAAATTATATAGATGAAAAAGATTTGGAACTATTAAGAATGTTTTAGAGATGAG
This sequence comes from Sporosalibacterium faouarense, assembly GCF_016765695.1. GTDB lineage: Bacteria > Bacillota > Clostridia > Tissierellales > VENL01 > Sporosalibacterium > Sporosalibacterium faouarense. The sequence goes on from NZ_JAETGO010000044.1 coordinate 8,135, forward strand.
GAGGTATAAAATGCGAAAGAAGATTGTTTTATTAGGTATTCTAACTATTATTATTTTCGCTGTAATAGGATGTTCAAATACCACTAAAGATGATTTACTAAACTATACTAATGATAAACTGCCTCGAATTACTAATTTGGAGGGTGAAGCCCTAGACGAGTATCAGAGTATTATTTCACAGGATGATTATTCTTATCAAATTCTATATAGCTCTTTGAAAGATAGTATAATTCCTAAATATACTCAGTTTGTAGAAAAATTAGAGGCAATTTCCCTTAATACTGAAGAAGTCAAAAGTATACATAGTCTATATGTACAAGGGGCCAAGAAACAACTAGAAGCTTTAACTAGCTTAAAGGAAGGAATTGAAGAAAAAAGTAATGAGAAAATTGACAAGACCGGGGAACTCCTTAAAGAATCTAAGGAATTAATGAACGAATACAATGATAAGGTTCTAAAATTAGCCGATGAAGTTGGAGTTGACTACAAACTAAAGTGAGGTGTAAAAGTGACTGAAAAACTTTATAGAGAAAACCCGTATTTAAGAGAACTCACAGCTAAAGTTGTGAAAAAACAGTATAAAAAGGGAGCCTTTCATATTGTCCTTAATCGAACCATATTCTATCCACATCTATCAGGTGGACAACCTAAAGATATTGGAACAATGAACGACGTGAAGGTTATAGACGTATATGAAAAGGATAACGATATTGTTCATGTAGTTGAAGATGACATAATCGGAGATGAAGTTATTTTAAATATAGATTGGAATACAAGGTTTACCCATATGCAACAGCATACTGGTCAGCATATTCTATCTACTGTTTTTAGCAAATTATATAATGGTAAAACAATTGGGTTCCATCTTGGTAGTGAATTTGTCTATATAGATATAGATCTTCCTGAATTAAAGGATTCAGATATCAAAAAAATAGAAGATTTTGCTAATAAAGTAGTATTTTCAAATTTTGAAGTGAAAGCTTACTATATTGATAAAAATGATGTATCAAACCTACCTTTGAGAAAGCAACCTACTGTTGACAGTAATATTAGAATTGTAGAGATAAATGATATAGATTATACTCCCTGTGGAGGAACTCATATGAGAAACACAGGTGAAGTCGGTCTCATAAAGATAAGAAAATGGGAAAAATATAAGGGCAATATTCGAGTTGAATTTATATGTGGAAATAGAGCTTTAGAGGACTTTAGATGGAAAAATAGTCAAATCAATGAAATTTCTAATTTACTGTCTGTTAAAGATATGGATTCACTAGAAGGCGTAAAAAGGATCTATGATGAGAATAAAGACCTTATGAAGAAAGTGAAGGACTTAAAGGTGAAACTAGTGGATTACGAAATAAAAGACTTAATCAGCAACTCTTGGGATTATAATGGAATAAATATTGTTTCTACAATATTTACAGATACAAGTTTCAAGGATGTGAGATATATGGCTACACAAATCATTGAAAATTATAATTCGATTGTTTCAATGGGTGTTGTAGAGGATAATAAATGTCAAATAGTCCTTGGTAGGTCAAATGATATAGAATTAAATATAAGAGAGATTTTTAATGATGTTATTGGAATAATCAATGGTCAAGGTGGTGGGAATCCCAAAATGGCCCAAGGTGGCGGTTCAAGAGTTGAAAAATTAGAAAGATGCATCGAAACTAGTCTAAAGCTAATTGAAAGCGAGCTATATAATAATTTAAAACCAAACGTTTAAATAGAGTATATTGAATGCAAAATTAAGCAGGGTTAAATCCAGATAATTTGGATTTAATCCTGCTATTTTTACTATCAAATATAATGGCTATCAATGTTCAATGTCATATTATGCCTAATATGCGTTTACTATCGCTCAAATACAACCTTTCCTCCTAACATAGTCATATCAACCCTTATATCCTTTATACTTTCCTCTTCTATTTTCATAATATCATCAGATAATATTACTAAATCTGCTAACATACCCTCTTCAATCTTCCCCTTAATATTTTCCTCATAAGTACTATAGGCAGAATTTGTAGTATATAGCTTAAGTGCATCGTAAATATCTAAACATTCATTTGAGTTCCAGCCACCTTTAGGATTTTCCTTCAAATCTTTACGAGTTACAACAGAATATATACCTAAAATTGGATCAAAGGGTTCAATAGGACAATCAGAGCTACCTGATAAGTGAATACCTTTATCCATCATTGTTTTCCATGCATAGCTAGTCTTTAATCTATCATTACCAACTCTCTCTTCTGCCATATACATATCAGTTTTCATGAATATTGGTTGTACATCTGCAATAACATCTAATGTCTTGAATCTATTAAATATTTCACTAGATGCTATCTGGGCATGAATTATTCTATATCTTGGATCTTCCTTAGGATATTCCTTTGTTAATTTAGCATATATATCTAAAATTTGATTCATACATCTATCACCAATTGCATGTACTGCTAACTGCAATCCATTTGTATGGGCCATCTTTAAAACTTCATATATTTCTTCATCTTTATAAATTAAAACTCCATATGTGCTTTCATCATCACTATAGGGCTCTTCTAGAGCAGCTGTTCTCGATCCCAATGAACCATCAGCCAAAATCTTTAATGGACCAAACCTCAAGTTTGCATCACCATCTCCAGTCTTAATATCTAGCTTTAAAAATTCCTTTAATTTATCGGTATCTTTTAAAAGCATTTGAAGGTTAATTCTTGCATTCAAATTACCTTCTTCCTTCAAAAGCTTATAAGCATCAATTATTTGAGTATAGAATTTCACATGGGAAAAGTCATCTGTTTGAATAGATGTTAATCCCACTTCATTTGCCTTTTTGATACCAATATATATTAATTCTTTAACTTTATTTATATCTTCCAACATGGGTATTTTATCATATACCAAGTATAAAGCATTCTCTCTAAGAATCCCTGTAGGTTCCCCCGTATTAGGATCTCTGTCAATTCTTCCACCTTTAGGATCCTCTGTGTCTTTATCAATTCCTGCTAATTCCAAAGCCTTTGAATTAACTAAACAAATATGTCCACAAGCTCTAGATAAAAATACAGGTCTATCATCTATTATTCCATCTATATCTTCTTTACTAGGTAATTTTTTATCCTCAAAATATATGTGATTCCAACCAAACCCAACTATCCAGTCTCCAAATACCTTTAGTTCTTCATTCTCTCTAAAGCTTTTCAACTCATTTTTAATATCAGTTATAGAAATCATATCAAAAAGATTAACTTTATATTGAGATAAGCTATAATTAAAAAGGTGTAAATGACTGTCATTAAACCCTGGCAAAAGAGTTCTACCATTTAAATCAATTTTTTCAGTGTTTTCATCTATTAGATTTAAGCCTTTTTCATAATCACCGCAAAAAACTATCTTACTATTCTCAATCAAAACTGATTCTACTTCCCTTTTCTTGTCATCCATCGTTAGAATACTGCCATTATATAAGAATTTTTTACTCATTCTTACCCTCCTTTTTCATTTAAAAAACATATATATTGTGTAATATCAATTGTTCTGGGTAAATATTATTTATTCTAGTCTTCAAATAATATAGTTTCAAGTATAAAAACTATGTTTTTTTTAAATTATAATAATTATAACACATTATTGGTATCGTTAGAATACTATGTAATGAAACCCTTTTTTAATATGAATTATAGGAGGTAGACATGAAGGATATCGTTGTAAAGAAGCTAAAGGAAAGAGGCGCATCAATTGAAGAGATGGCAGAACTGGTTTTTGAATTACAAAAAGATTATTTAGATATAACTATGGATGAAGCAATACAAAATGTTAAAGGTGTGTTAGATAAAAGAGAGGTTCAAAATGCCATACTTACTGGTTTAGAGCTTGATAGATTAGCTGAAGAAGGCTTAATAGAGGAGCCCTTATTATCAATAATTCAAAATGATAAATCTCTATATGGAATAGATGAGGTTTTGGCTTTAAGTATAACTAATGTATATGGCTCAATTGGATTTACAAACTTTGGCTATCTAGATAAAATAAAGATAGGAATTATTGGGAAAGTCGATAAATTAGGCAAGACTACTGACCAGGTTCATACCTTCCTAGATGACCTAATTAGTGGTATAGTCGCAGCAGCTTGTGCTAGAATTGCTCATTCTCACGGTGATAATTAAAAGTATTAAAAAACTAATTATAGATGACCTTGTATATTGATATACAAGGTCATTTGCTTTTACTTTATTATAATTTAATTGCTCTTTCATATTGTTCTGGAATTGATATCTTAATGCCTTTTCTCATTGCCTCATGTATAGGCCAATAGGGGTTTCTTAAGAGCTCCCTTCCTAATGCTACTAAATCTGATCTATGATTTGAGATTATTTCTTCGCTTTGTTCATAATTTGTTATCCATCCAACTGCAATCGTTGGAATATAACACTTTTCTTTTATTGTTTCAGAGTATTTTACTTGATAACCAGGATAAACATTAATATCAGCTATATCTATTCCACCTGAACTTACATGAACCATATCTATGTGTTCCTTAATGTTATTAATCATATCTACTATATCCTTAACCTCTAATCCACCCTCTAGATAATCGTCTGCGGAGACTCTAATCCAAATTGGTTTTTCCTTTGGCCAAACTTCTTTAATACTATATATGATTTCCTTTAAAAACCTTGTTCTATTTTCTAAGCTACCTCCATACTCATCATTTCTTTTATTAGCAATTGGTGATAAAAACTCATGTATTAGATAACCGTGAGCAGCATGAATTTCTATTGCATCAAAACCTGCTTCATCAGCTCTTCTTGCTCCTTCTTTAAATGCATTAATTACATTTTTTATTTCATCCTTAGTTATCTCTTTTGGTACTGAATATTTATCACTGAAATCGAAAGAGCTCGGAGCAACAGTCTCTACTTCATTTACTCCACATTTTCTTCCAGCATGGGCTAGTTGTAGGGCCATTTTTGTCCCCTTATCTTGACATTCATTAACCAATTTGCTTAAACCATTTATATGACTGTCATCCCATATCCCTAAATCATTGGCTGAGATCCTTCCATTAGGTACCACAGCTGTGGCTTCAACAATAATCAAACCTACTTGACCTATAGCTCTACTAGTGTAATGGGTCATATGCCAATCATTAACATATCCTTGATTATCAGCAGTGTACATACACATAGGAGGCATAACAATTCTATTCTTTAGCTCCATATTTTTAATATTATATTTTTCAAAAAGCATTGTATTAATCACTCCTTTTCTCCTATATATTACCCAATGAATGTAATAAAACTACAAAGGAATCAAATTAAATTTTAATAAAAAAGCAGCATGCATCCAATAAAGATAGATACCATGCTGCTTTACTTCTGCATTTTTAACTGATTAGTTGAATCAAATAATATTATCTTACTAAGACTAATTTATCTATTCATAAAATCTTCAATTTCTTCAACTGATTTTATAATATCTTTGGATAAGTTCTTATATCCATCCTCAGTAACTAAAATATCATCTTCAATTCTAATACCTATACCCTCGTTAGCTATATAAAGACCAGGTTCAACTGTAAATATCATTCCTGGTTCTAGTTTCACATCACGATTTCCTACATCATGAGTATCTAGCCCTAGGAAGTGACTTACTCCATGATAATAATAATTCTTTATTTCTGAGTCTTCCTTAATTAAACCTATTTTTTTACACTCTTCAGTTAAAACTTTAGTAGTAATTTTGTTTAATTCGGTAAAAGGAAGTCCTGGTTTTACTGCTGAAATAGTTTCTTCCATTGCTTTTAAAACAATATTATAAATTTGTTTTTGTCTCTCAGTAAATTTACCATTTACAGGGAAAGTCCTACTGATATCAGCACAATAATTGTCATACTCTGCTCCTAAGTCAAATAATATCAAATTATCATTTTTAGCTTCATTTTTATTTTCAACGTAATGAAGAATTACTGCATTTTCTCCTGAAGCAGCAATTGTTTTAAAAGCATTATCCTGAGCTCCTAGTGATTTTATAGTAAAGTCAAAATGAGCTTCTAACTGATATTCTTTAACTCCTGGCTTAAGATTTTCCATTATACTCTTAATACCTTCACCAGTTATTTCAACAGCCTTACTAATTTTTTCAACTTCTTCATCTGATTTAATTACTCTTAATTGAGCAATATCACCATGTATATTCTTTATATTTAGATATGGATATCTGTCTCTGCTTTCTTTAGCAAACTTTACACCTAAGGTATCTAGTTCATCCCAACCTCTTTTTTCTAAGTCCACATATAAATTTTCAAATGAATTCACTAATAAAAGTCTACTGAAGAAATCTTTAAATCCATTAACATACTGAATTTTTTCAATTCCAGATGCATTTTGTGCTTCTTCTTTTCTCATTCTAATGCCTATCCACTTTTCTATGTCTGGATTTACCTCTTCAATAAATAGAATTTCTTCAACCTTTGAATTTCTTTTTGTAATAAGTAATATGAAGTTTTCCCTTTCAACTCCTGCTAAATAATAGAAGTTTCTATTCACTGTATATTTATACCCTTGGTCAGCACTTCTTTGAGGAGCAGATCCTGAAAATAAAACTAACACAGAATCATCTTCTAGATTGTCTATTATATTCTTACGATTATTAATAAAAAAGTCTTTATTCACATTATCACCTTCCTATTCCTTAATAGATAAAAATAATATATCCCTACTATTTTTATTCTCACTTTAGAAACTATTCTATATTAAAGCCAATATTCCTTCAATAATTACAGTTTGTTAAAGAATGTTAAAAACCTTATCTAATCTTGTTAACTTAAACACCTTTTTAACATTTGAATCATTTATAGACTGTAACTCTAATATCTTATTATTTTCAGCACATTTCTTATGCAATGAAACTAATACTCCTAATCCAGTACTATCAATAAAGCTGCATCTTGAAAAATCTACTATTATCTTTTCTTGGATTTGCTGAAAATACTCATTTATCTCTTTTCTAAACTTATCAACCTCATCAAGTGCAAATTCTCCAACTAAAGCTATGGTAATTTGTTTATTATCTTCAGTTTTAATGTTTATCATCAGCCTCACCTCTTATTTTAAATTTTGAAACTAATTCATCCAAGTCACATGCCAAATTGCTTGTTTCCTCAGCAGATGAAGATAAGTTCTCTATAGCTGCCGTTTGTTCTTCAGTACTACCGGCAATCTCATGAGTACTAGAAACTGTATTCTCCGTGATTGTCGCTATGTTATTAATTAAGTCAACTATTTGGTCTGAAGTAGCAACTTCATCTTTAGTTAAATCAACTATTTCACCAATGTTTTTAACGGTCTTTTCAACGGCTTGAATAATTTCTACAAAAGAGCTATCGGTCTCATTTACAACCTTTACACCATTATCAACAGCATATTTATTTTCATCTACTGAATTTACCAAGTCATCAACTTTACTAGTTATTTCCTTAATTAGTGATGCTATTTGATTAGCTTCCCTTGTTGATTCTTCTGATAATTGTCTTACTTCTTCTGCTACTACTGTAAATCCTTTCCCATGCTCACCTGCTCTAGCAGCTTCTATAGAAGCATTTAAAGCTAAAAGATTAGTTTGCTCAGAGATTGAATTAATAGTATCAATTATACCTATTGCTTTATTAGTAATACTGTTTAAGCTATTAAGGGTAGTTATAGTTCTTTGGGTGTTTTCATTTATAGAATCCATGGCATTTACTGTTTCATTTACTTTGTATCTCCCAGCCTCAGCTGCATTGAGAGTCAAATTAGAGTGCTCATTTAAAGATTCTGCCTTGTTTTTAGCTAATTGCACCAAACTAGAGAGCTGTACCAATGACTGCGAAGCTTCTATCGTGGAATTATTTTGCTTATCTCCATTATTAGCTACTTCTTGAATACTTGCGCTAATTTCCTCAGTAGTTACACTAACCTGCTGAGATGAAGCAGCAAGCTCCTGAGAAGAAGAAGTCAATATATGAGAGGATTCCTTTAGTTTCTCAACAATGTCTGCTTGATTTGTTACCATTTTATTGAATGATTCTCCTAAATCTCGCAATTCATCCTTTGATTTAATATTTGCTTTAACAGTTAAATCTCCTTCCCCAGCCTTACTCATTCTATCTTCTAGTAATCTTATAGGTTTAACAATTCCGAAATTTGTATAAATATATGCGAATATCATAGCTAAAATAATTGAAATTAAAGCTATCCAAATTGTTACATTTCTAATTTCTATGGCCGGCGCCATATATTCATCGTAATTTGCCGTTATAGCAATTGACCAATTACCTGCTGGGGCAAAGCTAACAAATTTTTCTACCCCTTCATATGTATAAAACCCTTCTGAGGTTTCTCCCATCTTCATCTCTTCTACCAAATCTTTGAGCGACTTATTTTCCGTGTCACTTAGGTTTTCTGAAAACACCTTTTCTCCTACTGGATGATATACAATCAAACCATCCTTGTCAATCATATAGCTATATCCGCCTTCTCCTACTTGTATTTTTTCCGGGTGCTTAGTAATTTGGTCAAATTTAACACTTCCTAATAATACACCAATAATTTTGTTATTCTCCTCTATAGGTACACCAACAGCTATTACTGAATTGCCTGTATCCTTTGAAACAATAACATCACTTATAGTTACAGATCCACTTGAGAAAGCATCCTTTATATACTTTCTATCACTTAAATCATACTCTTTATTTTTATCACCACTGGCTACAACGGAATGCATACTAGTATCAACAAGTACCAAACTTTCTAAGATATCAGAATTAGACTGATATAGTTCTTCAAGATATCTATAGGCACCATCCTTATATGCATCACTCTCTGTCATTAATAAATATCTTAATTTTTCATTTAAAGCAGTATTTTCCACAACTCTAGTCAATGAATCTAAGGTCATTTCAACATTTTCTGCTGCAAGCTTTATTTCCTTATTTAGCTGATCTTCAATTGTTGTTTGCAAAGAATTCGAAGAATTGAAATAGGATATTGTCCCCAATACTGCAATTGGAATTGTAATTAAAATAAAAATACAAACTAGTAATTTAAATCTTAGATTTATTCTCATAGTGTTTCCCCACCTTTCTCCTTGTAAGCTATTCTTAATTAATAGTCCTCTACCTATGTTAGTCTTTAACACCATGCTTCATTAAAAAATCACTCTATGTACTCCCAAAAGCTTTGCTGCCATAATCATTATAGCTACAAATATAATTCTACGTATCCACTTATCCCCTTTATTTACTGCAAAATTACTTCCTATGTATGCTCCAATACCATTACCAATTGCTAATACAATACCCAAAATCCAGTCTATTTTCCCATTAGCTATAAACACTACTAGCGACGATAGCATGTATATCCCTATTATAAAAACCTTTAAACTATTAATTTCAACTAAGGACTTACCTGTTATTAATCCCAATGTAAGAATAATAATAAAACCTACTCCAGCTTGGATAAATCCCCCATAAAAACCAACAAAGAAAAAGGCTATTACTGCAACAGCTTTCCTTATATTGCTTAGGTCTTCAATATCTATAGACTTAATTAAATTTTTCTCTGGTCTCCAAATTATTAATACTAATACTACCAACATTACAATACCGAGAATCTTTTCAAATGTATTTCCCGATATATTTACAGCCATCTGTGCTCCAATTATCGACCCTAAAACTGCTGGAGCCCCTAACATAATACAGAATTTAGGATTAAAATATCCCTTATTCCTAAATGTATTTACAGCAACAAGATTTTGTACCATTAATGCAATTCTGTTTGTTCCATTCGCAACTGCAGATGGAAGTCCAGCAAATATTAATACAGGTAATGTCAGTAATGAACCACCCCCACCTATAGTGTTCATAAAACCAGATAACATTCCTACTATAAGGATTAATATACCTTCTTTCATCCCACTCCCCCTCTATCTCCATATCTGCACTGTATTAACTAATCTTTCATTTTCAAAAGTCAATTTATATATATCTGGCATCTCTAAGTCCTTCCAAAATAAAAAATCAAAACTTTTATCAAAATAATTCATTATAAGTACCATAATATTTCCATGAGTTCCTATTACTATATTTTTTTCATTGTACTGTTCTAATACTTTTCTCAAAGCATTTATGCCTCTTCTTTGAGCTATGTAATTAGATTCACCACCGTCCCATGAAAACGAATAATCTTCCCATACTTTTGTAATTACTTTTTCAAAATCATTCACTGACCTTTCAGCCAATTTCCTTTCCCTAAAATCATCTACTATAGTAATCTCTTTATCTAGATAACTAGCCAACCCTTCAACAGTCTCGATTGACCTTTTATAGGGACTTGATAATATATAGTCAATATTCTTCCGACTCAATATCTCAGTTACTCTCTGAGCATCTTTTTTGCCTATTTCTGATAATGGACGATTTAATTCATCTTGAGTGTATACAGAATGAGCATGACGAACTAAATATATATTAGTCAATCCACTTCCCCCTTATTATCTATAAAGGTATTCTACAAATAGCAACTTATTTCCTGCAAAAAATACATAAGTTTACTTTTTATGCTAAAAAATTAAATATTATGACCATCTATAACTTACTCATTAATACTTAATATTTCACTATTCTATTTTTAAGTTTTTCAAAAATAAAAAGAGAAAAAGAAGAGTTCATATTTATTATATGCCCCCTCCTTAAGAATCCTTTATATAATATATTATTTTACACGTTTACCTACTGTTGCAACATAAATAACAAATTGTTCTTCACCATCTACTCCTATACATTTGTTTATATCTTCATCCTCAAAGGCAGCAATTGCGCAAACGCCACTGTCAATATCTTCAGCGGCTAAATATAAATTTTGACACACATGACCAGCATCTAAATGTAAATACCTATAGCTTCTTTCTCCATATCTCCATTTCATTCTATATAATACTGCTGACCATATAAATGTCACAGCACTTTGGTTCATCATTGGTTGGTCAAAGCATCCTTGTGCAACTTTTGAATCTATATCTTCATCCATATTTACTTCTACTAATTTATGTTCTATAGCCAAATATCTATATAATCCTTTTTTTAATCCTGTAACGTTTCTAATCATAAGATAGGTTTCAAAGGCGTGACGTGCTCCTGCCGATGGGACTGTTCTTAATGTAGATGGTCTGGACACTATCTCCTTAACTCCTTGGGTACACCAAAGAAGGTATGATAGTTCTTCTAAGGTTAAAGGTAGTTCAGAATATTTCCTAAGACTTTTTCTTCTCTCAATAGATTTTCTCAAGCTAATATTTTCTATTTGAATATCCTTGGCTTCTGGAAGGTCTATTAAATTAGCTTTTTCATCATAGGGTAATTGTAAAGGTGGCTGCTCTATACCTTTATCTTGATCAGATTCTTCTGAGTTCTTATAATATGTTTGTTCCATAAACTCCTGGCCAATTTTTTTCATAATTAAGCACCCTTTCATTAATTATTCAGATGAACAAAGTGTATAGTCACTATCTGTAAAGATAAGTTATTATTTACTATCTCACGCCTTCTTCCTTTATCTAATATCTCTATGGACCTCTACATCACTCTTATCAACGATTTTATTATCTTCATCCACAAAAACTATTCTAGGTTTTAGACTCCTAGCTTCTTCTTCATTAACCCAACAATAAGCTATTATAATGATATTATCCCCTGGTTGAACTAATCTTGCCGCAGCACCATTAAGACATATTTCACCACTATTTTCTGGTCCTTCTATTGTGTATGTCTCTAATCTAGCACCATTATAGTTATTAACTATTTGAACCTTTTCTCCAGGTAATATTCCCGCCGCATCCATTAATGCTTTATCTATAGTTATACTACCTACATAATTAAGGTCTGCTTCTGTAACAGTAGCCCTGTGTATTTTTCCTTTGTACATATTCACCATCATAAATTATACCTCCATTCTAATGTTGTCTATTAGTCGAGGTTCTCCTATTTTTACAGCAACGGCAATCAATACGTCACCTTCAATGGTCCTAATTTCTTCCAATGTTCTAGCACTAACTACCTCGACATAATCAATTTTAGCATATTCAACTGTCATTATATTGTATGTAACGAAATCTTTAATTATTTTTGCATCTTTTTCTCCATTTTCAATCATTTCCTTTGCTTTGAACAACGACTTAGATAATATAGTAGCATCTTCTCTTTCCATAGGTTTTAAATAAATATTCCTTGAACTAAGGGCCAAACCATCTTCTTCTCTCACTATAGGACAAGGAATAATCTCTATATCAAAATTTAAATCTCTAACCATCTGTTCGATAACAGCTACCTGTTGAGCATCTTTTTGTCCAAAATATGCTCTGTCAGGAGATACTATATTAAAAAGCTTTGAAACAACACTGGTTACGCCTTTAAAATGTCCTTTCCTTGATTCACCACATAGTCTTTTCGTAATATTTCCTTCAACTTCTACATAAGTTTTATATCCACTAGGATACATTTCGTCAACTTCAGGAACAAAAAGTAAATCACATTCAGCTTCTTCTACAAGTTTTCTATCTCTATCCAAATCTCTAGGATAGCTTTCTAGATCTTCATTAGGTCCAAACTGAGTAGGGTTTACGAATATACTTACAACTACTATATCGTTTTCTTTTCTAGCATTTTTTATCAAGGATAAGTGACCTTCATGAAGAAATCCCATAGTTGGAATTAAACCAACAGACTTATTTACTTTTCTAGCAGCCTTTATCTCTTCACGAATATCGTCAACTGTATTCAATATTTTCATTATATGCCTCCTATACAAACCCTTAGATTTTTCTTTATTGCTAACTGTCTTTATTAGCTTCTTCTACATAATATCTGTCCTTTTCATTAAAAAAAGTTATATCTGAGTAACCAGCAAATATTTTACCAGAGTGGTTTATTCCCTTTGGAATAAAATATCTATCTCCTTTGAAATATGTTTTTTCTATACCATCTATAATTAATTGAATTTTACCTTCCAATACCACACCCCATTGGGCTTCATGGCTGTGCTCCTCCAATTCCACATCTTTATCAAATTTCATAAATAATAATTGATGATTTTTTCCCTGTGATAGATATGCCTCTAAGCCATCAAGTCCAATATCAGCCTTGGGTAAATTCTTAATAGGTTTTGGAAATACATCCATTTTTAATCCCTCCTATTGAATCTTATTAAGAACTTCATCATTTATACTAAAGGTATGTTCTTTAGCTGGAAAATCTCCCTTCTTTATTTCATCTATATACCCTTTAACTGCGCCTTCAATAGATTCGCTTAAATTAGCATATTGTTTTACAAATTTAGGAGTAAAGTTTTTATACATTCCTAACATGTCTTGTACAACCAATACTTGACCATCACAATATTTCCCTGCACCGATTCCTATTGTAGGTATAGTTAATTTCTCTGTTATTATCTTAGATAGCTTTTCTGGCACACATTCTAATACTATGGCAAAGACTCCAGCTTCTTGAAGCAACAATGCATCTTCAATTATTTGCTTTGCTTTCTGTTCATTCTTTCCCTGCACCTTAAAGCCACCGAACATATTAACAGACTGAGGAGTAAGTCCTAAGTGACCAATTACTGGTATTTGAGCCTTTATTATTGCTCTTACATTATCAATAATATTGCTACCTCCCTCAAGCTTAACAGCATGAACATTTCCTTCTTGAATCAATCTACCTGCATTTCTTACACTTTCTTCAACACTTACATGATATGAAAGGAAAGGCATATCTCCTATAACCATGGCATTCTTTGTTCCTCTAGACACTGCCTTACAGTGATGTATCATATCATCCATAGTAACCTGCAAAGTATTTTCATAGCCTAACATAACCATACCCAATGAATCACCAACTAATATACTGTCCACACCTGCATCATCTAATACTTTTGCAGTAGAGTAATCATAAGCAGTTAACATAGATATCTTATCATTTTCCTTTTTAGCCTTTAGAAATGAACTAACAGTAAACTTCTTGTTTGACATGGTCTACACCTCTTTTAAAATATTTTCTAATTCTTTTTCCTTATTTTCATCCCTTAATTTTGCCCTTTTTGCTAAATTCAGTGTTTCTAACCCTAATGTTTGATATAATTTCAAACTATCTGCTTTCTTATTTTGTATAGCTTTTAAATGCTTTAAAATTGTTTCAGTGTCTCCTCTTACAATAGGACCAGTCAAGGCTTGTTCAGTCCCTAACTCATAAATATTTTTTATACTTCCTTCGATTAATGGATGTAGTGCTTTAAATCCATCTGTTTTATTAATCCCTATTGATTCAAATAAAGATAATCCGTAATCCATTAATGAAACTAAATAATTTGAAACTACACAAGCAGCAGCATGATATATTGGCTTCTCATCAGATTCTATTTTAAAATAGCTATTTCCCATACTTTTCAACATGTTTTCTAAAATATCTATTTTATCTTCATCTCCTTCGAGGCTAAAGACAGTATTTTTCAAATCCTTGACTGCCTTTTCAATATCAGCAAAAGATTGTAAAGGATGTAATGAATATACGCTACAGCCTTTTTCTTTAGCTCGATGAAAAATTTTAGATGACGATGCCCCACTCATATGTACTAGTATTTGCCCTTTTGATAACAAATTTTCCTCTACTAAGAAATTACATATTGATGCAATCTCATCATCATTAGTAGTAATAAAAATAATGTCTGAGTTTTTAACAAGTTTATCAATAGTATTTTCTGCTATTGAATCTGTTAAATCAGCGGCTCTTTGTGCTGATTCTATAGTGCGACTATGATAGCCATGTATTGCAAAACCTTGATTATTTAAATAAATACCAAATGCCGTACCAACCTTACCTGCACCAATAAAACCTATTTTCACTTTAATCACTCTCCATTGCATTAAAAAACCCTTTCTAGTCAGTAGTTTGCTACAGACGCAGAAAGGGTATGTAAAATCAAATGGTTTAATAGTCAAAAAATTTTGACTTCAAAGTAACTTCATCCATAATATTTACCTTTTCTGTCTCTGTCACTTGGATCAGAGCATCTGGGTATATGCTTTAGGATTTTCAATTTTAAATTTTATCTATTAATTTTATTTATGGTTTGACTCCTAAGATATCAACCTCAATAATACTAATAAATTCCTAATTTCAATATAATCTTAACACATACTTAATCTAAATACAATATTGGTAAGTATTAATTTTTAGATATAATTCATTTAGAAAATTGGATATTTATAATCTAAATATGTTTTTGTATAAATTTTTAATAGCAATTTCCTCATTTAAGTAAAACTTCAAACTCAATTATTGAATCATTATTTTCAGCAATAATTTCAACACTTATTTTTCTCACAACAGTTTCAAAGGTATAATCAAATTTTTTAGTTTCTGCTAATGCTTTTGAAAATTTTTCCTCATCATCAATCTTTCCCACTGTAAGATGAGGCATAAATTCAACCTTAGTTAGAAAATCTGGATAATATCTTTTCAAAATCCCTTTATACAGCTTTCTGTGTAAATTAATGATTTCTTCTTTCCCTCTAATTACATTTAAAAACAAGAAATTTTTTTCTACACCTGTAATATTTTTCAGCTCAATTGAGAATGGGCTACTTCCCTCTAAAGATTTTATTACATGTTTCTTTAAATTCTTTGTTGTTATATCACTTTCAAAGGGAAATATCAATGTAATATGTGGTCCAATGTTTTCAACAACAGGATCATATTTTTTTCTAATACTTTCAATTTTATCTATGTTTTCAAACTCAGGAAAAATTAATATGCTTCTTTTTATCATATTTCCACCTCTTCTATTTAAAAATCAGAACAATTACAGTTCTTGCCGAATTTCGGATGACATAAAATTTCATTTCTATTATACCCATATAATATTGTTTTCTCCTTTTTTTCTTAATTACCTTTCTCAACTAAATTTTACTGACCAAACAAGCTTAAAATTAATAGTATATTATAACACCTTATATCTATATGAAAGGAGCTTTATTATATGTCCGAAAATAAATCAATTACATCTTTAGATGACATGAGAATAAAAAATGGTCCTAAAAAACTTAATACCTTTTTTAAAGAATTGATAAATACAAACTTAAATGAAGCAATAGGTTATATTAATGATGAAAACCTATCATACACTACACTATATATTTTAAAAGAAGAATTTGAAAAAGAAGATATGTTCACTCAATTGAGCATAAGAAATAAAATTGCTTTAGATCTTACTAATGAAATAATTAATAATGAAAACAATAACTCTATAAATGATTATTCATCATCTAAATACGTTCAGATGACTAACTCAACTTTAAAATGGATTCTTGAAACAGGCGCAGAAAATGATGGATATAATAATGAATTTGATAGAATATTAGACATCTCATCGATCTTATTGACAAGGGTTTTTAAGGAAAAAGAAATACTCCCCCTTATAAATACTTTAATCTTTGATAGGTATAAAAGAGGAGCCTTGATTCATGACCTTATATGGGGATATTTTGAATCAAAAGACCCCCATTGTCTTTATTTTGTTGGTGAAAAGCTTAAATCAGAAAATATGAAAGAAGTGGAATTAGCTTGTAGTCTACTTAAGTTCATTCCTGAATTAAATTTAGAAATCAACAATTCTGAGCATTTATATTTGACCTTCATTCACTGGTTTGAAGAGAACATTCAATTTTTAAAATTCACTGGTGAGAGCTTTCAACAAACTAGTAATCCTGAGCCTTTTGTCATTGACATGGAATCTAAATATCTATGCAAGACTGCCACAAATATATGTGATGACAGCAAATACCATAGATTGAGTACAAATGAATCTACCCAAATAGCTAGCTTCAATAAGCTCGATAGCAACTCTAAGTCCTTTCTAGCAAACTTCTCTTATAGAATGAGGAAGAAAAATATTTATTGGTGGAATTCATGGATGAAAAATTCTATAGAAGACCAATTGAAAATAGCTCGTACTAGAAGGGGGTTGGTATAATGATTATCATAAATGGGAATGAAATTAACACATCTAGCATACTCCAAAACTACCCTCAAAATAGTATCCAAGAACATATAATTCAAATGCTTTCTGAAAGCGAAGATACCTATAGATATAACACTCTTGATCAATTAAACTTTGAATCAAATTTGCGTTCTAGTACTGTAGATGCTGCAATAAGCCTTCATAGAAGTAGATTTTCATTTAAAGTATTTAGGGAATCCCGATGTAATCCTAAATACTGGGAACGTACAAATGAAGGGGGATTTATTCTTAAAGATGGTGTTGAGGCTTCAAAAGGAATTAATGATATCTATATAAATAGCTCTATGTATGGAACTGAGTGTGCTACTGCCATAGTTATTGTTTTTTATAAAGCTGTGCTAGATGTATTCAAGGATGATGCGTTCAACAGTATATTCCCTAAGATTCATTTGATGAACTGGCACTACATGGATCCAAAACTAGGAGTCAATGTTTATAGAAATCAATCAGAATATCTACCTGGAGATTGTAGATATGTCAAAAACCCTGATGTAGATCCACTTACCCCTGAATGGCAAGGTGAAAATGCTATTGATTTGGGAAATGGTAGATATTACGGACATGGTATAGGAATAAGGAGTATGGATGAAATTATTAGAATCCTAAATAGATTTAGAAAAGAGGATGCAACCGAGTCTGCGTACCTTATGGATTCTGCAACACGCCCTGATTACAATCGGCTAGAAAGATTATATAACAACTATATTCGTTAGTTCAATTATAGTATATAAGCTTTATTATATGTAATTACTAATGTGTATAATACTATTCCACAAATTATAAAAAGACAGTGGATAATCATTCACTGTCTTCTAATTTTCCCCGATAAATATCAAAACACTAGAGTTTATTCCTTAAGGTTAATAATTATGTTTATATTAGTCATCATTTTGAATGATATCTTTTATAAAAACCTTACCACAAAACTCTAACTTACGTTCATAGTCAAGTTCTACAAAATCTGTAGGTTTAACTGTCTCTGGTTTTTTACTAAAATAATCAAGTCCAGCTCCCTTTAACATAGTGTAGATAAATTGTGAACAGAACATTATATTTCTTTTATGGGAGTATTTTAAAAATAACCCAATTACATTATAAGAGCTACCTTCTTCATTAATTTTTTTTATTTTATCTAAAATCTGCTTTTTCTGATCATATGTAGCTTCAAGTCTATAAATTAGTACATTAGCGTCTTCTTTTTGATATAGAAAATCTAGAGTTTCTACATTTAATCCAGGAGAATAAATTTTCTCTCCTCCATTATATGAAACTATGGTTTTTAGCTCTTCGTCAAAGGATAATGACGAATGCGAATAATGCTTATTAGTAACCTTAGCTATAGTTTCTCCTGCTATACTACCTGTGCTAGATAAAACAATATATATATATCCATTGTTAAGAGTTCCTTCTGCAGCTTTAAAATATTCTTCTCCTAAGGAATGTTGATTAACGTAATTAAAGGTATTATGACGGGGTAAATCCATTATCATCTTTGTTATGTCAAACACTACATTCCTCTCAGTCTTTGTACCTGCATACTTTTTCGCTCCACTAACTACCCCTTTAGATAATTGCCCAAAAACCTTTTTAACATCATAAAAACTATAGTTTTTCTTTGGTGATCTTTTATCTTCATTGTTATATCTAGTTATTATTTTAATTTTTTGTTTAGCTACTCTTATATTTAAAGGAAATCCTGGCCCTTTTTCGCCATCTAAATCTGTACTTACATCAGCATCTGAATCTACAAACAG
Organism: Sporosalibacterium faouarense; assembly: GCF_016765695.1. GTDB lineage: Bacteria > Bacillota > Clostridia > Tissierellales > VENL01 > Sporosalibacterium > Sporosalibacterium faouarense. The sequence continues at coordinate 27,003 of NZ_JAETGO010000044.1, forward strand.
TCTATTAGTTCTAAAATGAATAACACTTGGATTATTTACATGCTCACCATTTATAACTGCCAAAAATAATGATACCATCTTATATATGGGGCATTTTTTGAAAATAAACACCTCTAAAACTCCATCATTTATCGATGCAGAAGGTGCAATATTACTAAATCCACCAGCGGATTTCCCATTCATTATTAACATAAATAGTATTTTACCTTTATATTTTAATTCTTTGCTCTTTATTATTATATTAAAGGCTCTTAATTTAGGTAATTCGGTAATACCTTTTAGATAATAGGCCATGACACCCATGCTATTTTTTGTCTCTACCCCAACTTTTTGACTAATATCTATCAATCTTCCTAAACTAGCCACATTAACAAAGTATTCATTATTTATACAACCAATATCAGAATATGTATAATTATTTCTTAATAATATTTCAGCATTCTCCTCAACTATATTTGGTAAATTAAAGTATTGAGCATATCCATTAGATGTTCCTACGGGAATTATTCCTAAAGGTATATTAATATTATATTTTATGAGACCATTTACCACTTTATTAATAGTTCCATCCCCACCTGCTACAATTATTTTCTGATACTCTTCTTCATTAATTTTTGCAATCATACTATCTAGTGACTGATCATTTGATGTCCTATAAAACTCCACTTCAAAACTCTTAGATTGAAACCTATCTAACATATGATCTAAGTAATTTTTAAAAGTACCATCGCCAGAAATAGGATTATATATTAGTTTAATTTTCATTAATTCACCTCCCCCATGGTAAATTATCTCCTAATTTTTCTTTTAGTATAATTAATTTTAATAATTATGTAATTTTCCATTCATATAAATTTTATAATATTAAAAGTAATTATTCAATAATAATATAAACCCACGATCTACAAATCGCAGGTTTATACATTCTCTATATAATCATCAATTATATTATCAATCTCTTTTAAGATATCAGTTATATCATGTTTCCTCTCAACTATACAATTTCTCGCAGGATTATCACATATTAAACATTTTCTTTCTTTTATTTGATTATCTTTACGACTATATATTCTCTTGTCCTTATCCATAATATCAATATCCATAATTCTTCCTAAAGGATGACTTTCTTCCAATTTAATTGATAAATCCTTCAATTTATCTGGTGCTTCCTTGGATATTAAATATACCACTGGCCCATCAAAAGATACTTTTATCTCTTTATTAACTATATGATACTTTTTCTTATTTAGAGTCTTGATAAAATGACTAAAGAACAGACTGTGAGCTTTGATATATTTAGGTTTAGTTTTATCTGGACCAGGTATATTCATTGTTATGGTTATTACCGATGTCTTATATATATCAGCTAATTGACAACGATTTAACCATCTTTCCTCTCTAGCTTTAAGTATTAAGTTTAGCATACTACCTCCTTAAATGACACTTTTTATAATATCAAGAACTGTTCCATCTCTGTATATTACTTTTCCTACTGTCTTATCTCCAACGATTATGGAATTTGGTTTCCCTGCTATTTTCTCTGCCATTTCTTTTAAGTCTTGAATATCAATTATAGGTAGTCCAGCATTCACTAATTTTTCTTTTAGCATAATATTCTTGGGATTTACTGATATTCCCCTTTCAGTTACTAAAACATCTACTGTTTCTCCTGGTGTAGTAATAGTATGCACCTTCTCCACCACAATCGGTAATCTAGCTCTAAAAAGAGGTGCTACAATCATACAAAGTTTAGAGCCAGCTGCTGTATCGCTATGCCCACCTGAGCCACCTATTATGTACCCATTTGAATCTGTATGTACGTTCACATTAAAAAATTTATCTATTTCTGTAGCTCCAAGTATAACAATATCTAGATTATCTACTGCACACCCTTTAGGTGAAGGGTTGGCATAAAATGAAGCTGATATTTCTTGATGGTTAGAATTTTCTCTAAGTGATTCTATAGCTGCTAAGTCAAAACACTGCACATCTAGTAAGCCCTCAAAAAGTTCTTCTTCTAAAAAATTCACCATATATCCAGTAATTCCACCTAAACCAAAGCTACCCTTAATATTTTTTTCCTTTAATATCTTTTTAAGATAAAAAGCTGTTGCTAATGATGCACCTCCTGCACCTGTCTGAAATGAGAAACCATCCTTTAACAATCCTGAATGCTCAATCACTCTTGATGCATATCGAGCAATAGTAAGTCCAACAGGATCACGAGTGATTTGAGTTGTCCCTGATACAATTCCTTTTGGGTCACCTATACTGTTTAATTGAACTACGTAATCTACTTCAGTTTGAGAGATGGAAATAGGTGTAGCAGGATAGTCTACTAGGTTATCTGTTACTGCAATAACTTTGTTAGCATACATAGCATCTGAATAGGCATACCCAAGAGAGCCACATGCTGAAGGACCGTTTATTCCATTCATATTACCTTCTCTATCACATGTAGGTGCAGCTATAAAAGCAATATCAATTTTAATTTCATTATTTTCAATAGCTCTAGGTCTTCCTCCATGGGAGTGAAAAATAACTGGTTTATCCATAATCCCTTCTGAAATAGCTTTGGCAACAGGACCACTCATATAATTAGTTGTTATTTCAGTAACAACACCTTTCTTTATTAAATCTACTAAGGGCTCATGTACTGGAAAAATTGCACTTGGAGCTATCTTTATGTTCTTGAATCCCAACTTATCTATTGCTCTCATTACGTCATTTAAGACAAAGTCACCGTTTCTTAAGTGATGATGGAAAGATACTGTCATACCATCTTCTAGACCACATATTTTTATTGCTTCCTCTAGTGAATTAACTAGCTTGCTCATTAGTACCTTCCTCCTTTAACATTTTCAAATATACTAATTACATATTTCGCCCTCTCAACTATTGGAGCATCTATCATCTGACCATCCAGTGAAATAACACCTTTGCCTTCTTTCTCTGCTTTTTCTATAGCTTCAATTACCCTCCTAGAATACTCTATCTCTTCATATGAAGGAGTAAATATTTTATTTATCTCTTCCACATGCCTAGGTGAGATTGCAGCTTTACCATCAAATCCCATATCTTTAGCTATTTTTGAATCTTTAATCAAACCTTCTTCATCATTAATATCTGTATATGGAGTATCTATAGCTTGTATATTTGCTGCTTTTGCTGCAATTACAACTCTTGAACGACTATAAAATATTTCTTTTCCTTCAACAGTCCTTTTTGCCCCTAAATTAGCTGTTAAATCCTCTGCTCCTAGGAATAAGGCGACTACTCTTGAACTAGCCTTTGCAATTTCAAATGCATTTTCTACTCCAAGAGCTGATTCAATCAAGGGTATAAGCTTTATTTCATTTTTGACTAAGTTATCTCTTTCTTCTATTTTCGTAATATAATTTTCAATTTCTATAATATCTTCTTTAGATTCTATCTTTGGTGGCATAATTATATTAGGATTTTTAGGTATTATCATGTCTAGATCCTTTTGCCAAAAGCTAGTGTTAATGGCATTTATCCTAATTATAATCTCAGTTCCATTATAATTTAGTGTTTCCAATGCATTCCTAACTAGTATCCGTGCCGAGTCTTTTTCTCCTAATGATATGGCATCTTCTAAATCAAAGATAACAGAATCTGCACCTAAAACACATCCATTAAAAAGCATTCCTGGATTATTTCCCGGTACAAATAGCATAGTTCTTCTTATTCTTGCCATTTATCTTCCCTCCTCTGCTCTAGATAATGCTGTTTCAAGCCTTGCTCTAAGGGTACAATCAAGGGCACCTCTATCTTGGACATGAATATCTCCACTTTCTACATTAAACTCATTTAGCATATCATCTATTATTTTCTTAATTCGATTAGCAAACTGCTTCTGTACTATGCTTTCTAAATTAATAAAAAGTTTATCATTATCAGTCGGACGTAATGTGACTAAAACATCATTAGACTCCAATGAACCTGCCATAACTACATTTTGTATCTTCATCAATTTCCCTCCCCTAATGTCTTGAATCACTAGCTTTTATTTTCTTCCTAATTTTTTCAGCCTCTTTCGAAATAACAAATCTATAGGTTGTTTCTGGCAAAAACCTTTTAGTTTCTTTAACCTTACCTAACCTGATCATTTCCCTTACTTTAGACGCACTAACTATATCCCCATTAACCTTAATCCTAGGTATTTCTTTTACTTTAATACCAAATCTCTCTAATTTATTTTTCATACACTCGTTATAATAAGAGGTGACTTCACAATATGGTTCAGTCCCTACATACCTATTTGCTATATTTAACTCAGGTGCTATATGCCTGACAAAAATATCTAAATCTAGCTGTGCATGGGCCTTTACTAGCTCATCCTCTCTAGTAAAATAAGATGGAAAAGTAAGGGATGAAATAATATACTGCCCTCCAGGTATTATTGATATATTTTTAATATGCTTAGTTCCCTCTTTAATAAGTTTTATCCTTATGTCGTAGGGGAAGAGAGAACAGTCCTCTTCAACCACAATAATATATAACCAAGGGCTTTCCTTTGCTGCCTTCTCAATTAATTCTAAATGACCAATGGTCATAGGATTTCCATTCATAACTATGCATGAAGTCTCTTTTGGTTTATCTAATGATAATTTTCTTAATGATTCTTTAAAATCCTTGATACCTTTTGAAGACCACTCTAATAGCACAGCCAGTTCACATTGACCTATCTTTTTAAATCCATAACTTTCAAAGTTTATTGACTGATTAGGCTTTGTATAAACATATATTTCATCATTATCCATTTCTAAAGTCTTTTTTATTAAATGGGTTATGATTTTACCTAATATTCCTTCTCCCTGAAATCTGCAGTCTACCCCTATACCTTGAAAAGTATTACCTGAAATTGATCCAATACCTACTATTTCCTTGCCATAGAATACGCCTACCGTATAGTCTATCTTCTTAGGTAACTTTAAGCCTAAATTTTCTAAGAAAGATTCAATTTTACTAACGTCTAATATCCGTCTCTCAATAAACACAAAATCCCTCCATAACATAACTAAGAATGCCAAATAATTTGACTTTAAGAAAAATGTAATCTCATAAGTCATTTTTATCTAGGATACAAACTTGCAATGATATATATAACTTGTAAATATGTAATTTCCTCGTTATATATACATTTCTTATTTATTTATTACTTTTTAACATTTTTCTTTTTTATATAATACTGCTTTATACCACCTTCAGCTATCATATCTAGAACAAAGCTCGGCAATTTCTCTCCAAATATTTCTTTACCTGTTGTAATGTTTTTAATTTTACCTTCTATTAGATGCACCTCTAGCTCGTCACCCTCATTAACAAAGTCTAAAATACCTTGACATATTATTAACGGAAGTCCTAGATTTATAGAATTTCTATAAAAAATACGAGCGAAGGATTCTGATATAATAGCACTCACTCCTACTGTCTTTAGAGTAATTACAGCATGTTCTCTACTTGAGCCACACCCAAAGTTTTTATCTGCAATAATTATGTCTCCTTTATTAAATTTCTCAGAAAAATTAGGGTCTACTCCTTCCATTGCATGACTAGCAATTTCCTGTGGTTCTACAAGCTCAAGATATCTTCCAGGATATATCTGGTCAGTATCAATATTCTTACCATAAACTAGAGTTTTTCCCTTTAATACAGTATTCATTTCAACTTTCCTCCTTACATAATCACTATATTTTCAAATAGTCCCTTGGATCTGCTATACATCCATTTATGGCAATAGCCGCAGCTGTAGCAGGAGATACTAAATAGATATCTGCTTCTGTACTTCCCATTCTCCCAGGAAAGTTTCTACTAGACGTAGTTGCGCATACTTCTCCTGGTGCTAATAAACCTTGATGTGTTCCTAAGCAAGGACCACATCCTGGACTTGAAAATGTTGCACCTGCCCTTATTAAAGTAGAAACATAACCTTTCTCCACTGCTTTTTCCATAATTTCATTAGAAGCTGGGATTATAACTAATCTTGTTTTTTTATTAACTTTGTTATCCTTAATTACCTGTGCAGCAATTTCAATATCTTCTAGCCTTCCACCTGTACAAGTCCCTATAAATACTTGGTCTACCTTCATCCTTTTTACATTTCCTATATCAGTTCCATTATCAACACTATGGGGTAAGGCAATCTGAGGTTCAAGATTACTTATATCAAATTGATATACTTCTGAGTATTCAAAGTCAGAGTCAGTTTCAAACACCTTAAAGTCTTTAATTCCTCTATCATTAAGATATTTTAAGGTTATTTCATCGGGTTGGATATATGAAGTCTTTGCTCCCATTTCAACAGTCATATTACAAAGTACCATTCTTTCCGATATATTTAGATTTTTCAAAGTATCTCCAGTAAACTCTATTGCTTTATACACTGCAATATCAGTGCCTAGCTCTCCTAAAATATGAAGTATGATATCCTTTGCCATTACGCCTCTTTTCAGATTACCTTTTATTTCAATTTTAATTACCTCAGGCACCTTAAACCATAACTCGCCAGTTAACATGATGCTGGCAAGGTCTGTGGCTCCAACACCCGTTCCAAATGCTCCAAATGCACCATGAGTGGTGGTGTGAGAATCTGTTGCGACTAAAATCATTCCAGGATAAACTAATCCTCCCTCAACCATTACTTGATGACATACTCCTGTGTTTACATCAAATAAATGTTCAATCTCCTGATTCCAGACAAATTCTCTCATTTCTTTTTGATTAGATGCAGATAATATTGAAGGAGCTGGAGCATAGTGATCAAGCACAAATGCTATTTTACTTGGGTCCCATACCTTATCTCCTCCCATCTCATAGAAAGATTTGATAGTTTGAAGATATAAATCGTTTACCTCTGCTAAGTCAATCTTTGCATTTACTATTTCTCCAGCTGAAACATCCTCTTTTCCCGATGCTTTAGCAAGAATTTTTTCTAATGCATGCATTATATTTCCCCCTTAATATTACGAAATTAATTAAAATAAGAGAACAGATATTGACACCTGTTCTCTGCTCCCTTATTATGCTGTATGCCCGTTATAATGTTCTACATAAATAACTTCAATAATGCAGTGGCCAGTATTATTATGAATGCTCCACCTAAACGGGATGAAATTTGAGCAAATGGCATTAATTCCATACGATTAGAAGCTGATAATACTGCAACGTCTCCAGTTCCACCCATATTAGCCATACATAACCCTGCTGTTATTGAGGATTCTATAGGATAGAATCCTAATAGCCTTCCAATGAAACCAGAACCTAAAGCAGCACCTAGTATTGTTACTGCAACCAAAATAACATATTGGAAAGTAAAAGAATCAATAATTGCTGCTAAATCGGTATAAGCTACTCCTATTCCTACTAATAGTGTAGGTGTTAAGTTAGCCATAATAAATCTGAACCATTGGAATGCTCCCAACTCATATTTCTCAGGCAATATTCCTAAAGCTTTTATTACTGCAACAGATATAATCATAAGTGCATAATAGTGAATTGGTATGAACTCACCTAAAATCTTACCAAAAGCAAAGAATGTTGTGGAAAGAAGTAATCCAATCCCCATTAGCTTATATTCAATTGCCACAGGGGCTTTTTCTTCAGCCTTAACTTCCTCTTTTTCTTGAGATATTAATAATTTACCATTACCAGTTAAACTCTTTTTTGTTTTTCCAAGCTTGTCTAAAAGTCCTGCTACTACTATCGCAATGGCATTCCCCAATGCAAGGGCAGGAATCATCTTTGATAACATGGCTGTTACATCTAAGTTCAAGGTTGTTCCAAATATTTCTGATAAAGGAACTGCACCAGCTCCCATACCACCACCCATTATTGGGATACCGATATAAAGTATTGCTTCTTTAGCACCATAACCAATTATGGCTCCAACTATAGCAACTAATCCTAACGCAGTAACTACCCCACCTAAAATCGCTGGTAGATATCGCACAGCAGCTTTAATAAGAAGTTTTCTACTCATGCCAAGTAGACTACCTGTGATTAGTGCTGCAATGTAGAAATTTAGGAACCCTTCTGCTTTCATAAAGCTAGTCATGATTTCTCCTGAAGTTTCTGGTAGCACGCCATAGGTAACAAGTGCAGCAGACCCAAATATGACTACTATTGGTCCCCCACCAAAGAAGTCTTTAATAATCGGAGTTCTATTACCTATTTCATTTAATATAGCACCAATTACCATCATCAATGGGAAGGCTCCTATCATACCACCTGGTAATACCTTCATGTAAGTAGCAATAAGAACAACAACAGTAATAATTGCAAAAAGTCCAATAGGAAGTCCCATGATTCTAAAACCTTCATTCTCTTTTCTGTTTAGCTTATCAACCTTTGTTGACATAACTTTTCCCCCTTAGTTTTATTTTATATTCTTGCAACTCCAGTTTCCTTAGCAGCTTTAGAAACCGCAGTAGATACTCTTTCAACAATTCTTTTGTCAAAGGCATCTGGGATAACATAATCTTCTTTAAGCTCTTCTTCACTTATAATACTTGCAATGGCATAAGCGGCTTGGATTTTCATTTCTTCATTTATATCCTTAGCCCTAGCATCTAAAGCTCCTCTGAAGATTCCTGGAAATGCAAGTACATTATTAACCTGATTAGCAAAATCTGAACGTCCTGAGCCATATACTCTAGCTCCTGAATTCAAAGCCAAATCAGGCATAATTTCTGGTATTGGGTTAGCCATAGCAAACACAATTGCATCTTTATTCATGGATGCAATCATATCTTCACTTACTATATTCCCCGCGGATACACCAATAAAGATATCAGCTCCAATCAGAGCATCCTTCAATAAACCTATATTATTTTCTTTATTAGTTAATTTTGCAAGCTCTTCTTTATACCAATTATTGCTTTGTGATCCTTCATACAAGATACCTTCCTTATCGCAAACTAGAATATTTTCTGCCCCCAAACCAATCAACATCTTTACTATTGAACCACCTGCTGCACCAGCTCCATTTACTACTATTTTTACATTTGCTATTTTTTTCTTAACTAACTTTAATGCATTAATAAGTCCTGCTGTTACTACAACAGCTGTGCCATGCTGGTCATCATGAAATACAGGTATATCTAGTTCTTCCTTTAGCCTATTTTCTATTTCTACACACCTTGGTGCAGCAATATCCTCAAGGTTGATTCCTCCAAATGTCGGCGCCATAAGCTTAACTATTTTAACAATTTCTTCTACATCTTTTGTTGCTAAGCAAATTGGAAACGCATCGACGTCTGCAAATTCTTTAAACAATACCGCCTTACCCTCCATTACTGGCATAGCTGCCTCGGGACCAATATCTCCTAATCCTAATACTGCTGTCCCATCTGTTACTACTGCTACAAAATTTCCCTTTGAGGTATATCTGAAAACATTTTCCCTGTTTTCAAAAATTTTTCTACAGGGCTCTGCTACCCCTGGTGTATAAGCTGTACTTAAATCCTCTCTGTTTTTAACAGGAACCTTAGATATTACATTCAACTTTCCTTTCATATCCTCGTGCATTTCCAAACTTTTTTCTGCGTAATTCATCTTCTTCCCCCTTCTCTCTTTTTTATGTCATCTAAATGTTACCATATCGTAATAATTAAAAAAACATTTAGAAATTATTCTAAATGTTTAGTAAATAAAAAAAGTATTGTTATTTTATTATCATTCTTACAAATAAATATTCTAATTTAAATACTTATAAAGATGGCTAGGTCTTCCTACTGAACCGTATTCTACCTCTAGCTTTACTTCACCAATTGATTCTAAATATTCTAAGTATTTTCTTACTGTTACTTTACTTAGTCCCAATTTGTTTGCTACTTCATCACTGGTAAGGTAATCACCTTTCCTTTTCTGCATAAAGGACTTAATCCTAACTAAAGTTTTTCTGTGCAAGCCCTTTTGTAATCTGTTATCTCTTTTATTTTGATCACCCATAGTTATCCTGTCAATATCTCTCTGTTGAATATCATTCTGTTTCTGCAACACTTCTTGTCTATCTAGATAATTCTCCAAAGCATCCTTCAATCGTTCAAATTGAAATGGTTTTATTAGATAATCTACGGCCCCTAGTTTTAATGCTGAATCAATTTTATCTACCTCTTTAGCTGCTGTAACGAGTATTACATCTGTTAATATGTATGACCTTCTCATCTCCTTCAAAAGCCTTAATCCATCCATCTTAGGCATATACACATCTAAAATTACTAAATCAATATTTTTAGACTTTAGAAAATCTAAAGCATCCTTCCCTGTTCTAGCAATTCCTATGACTTTAAAACCCCTTACACTTTCTACATATTTTTTATTTAATTCTGACACCATAGGATCATCTTCAACTATTAAAACATTAATCATTTTTATCCCCCTTTAATAGATTCACAATTACACTTGTTCCTTCATTAATCTTAGATTGAAACTCTATATTTCCATCTAGACTCTTAACTGCTTCCTTAACTAAAAATAACCCAACACCTTTACTTCCCGGCTTAGTAGTGAATCCTTTATCTGATACAATAGCTAAATCTTTATCATCAATTCCGATCCCATTATCTTCTACAATGATTCTTATTTTTTTCTCCTCTTCGGCAATGTTCAAAGATACTCTTTTTTTGTTTTTATTACTCTTGCTTGCTGCTTCTAAAGCATTTTCAATTAAATTACCTAAAATTGTAACTAAAGCACTACTTTTTATCCTGCCATGCTTATTCTCTAATAGAGTAGTATCTTTAATTGTCATTTCTACGCCTAATTCCTTTGCACGACTTATCTTTCCTAATAATAATGCTGCTACTGTAGAATCTTTTATTCTACTATTTATAGTACTCATGATTTGTTGTTGATTCCCTGTAATATCAATTATATATTTCTTAGCTTTCTCTAATTCTTTCAAATGTATAAGCCCCAAAATTACATGTAATTTATTAAGAAATTCATGGGTATTTGCCCTAAGGGCATCCACCATTTGCTTTACTCCAGTTATTTCTTCAGCTAATCTTGTAATCATAGTTTTATCCCTAAAGGTGGCAATGGCTCCTACTACATTGTTATTATCTTTGATTGGTACTCTATTAGTCATTATAAATGTATCATTCATTTGTTGTTCTCTATCATATTCTGCCTCACCAGAATTTAAGACTTCTACAAGCCTACTATTGGGAAATACATCTAATATCTTTTTACCTACTATTTCATCATCTTCCAGCTTAAGAATTTTTATCGCTGACTCATTACATAAAGTTATTTTCTCATCTTCATCAATAGCTATAATCCCCTCATGTATAGCCTCTAGCATCCCCTTATTTTCTAGATAAAGTTGGGCTATTTGATAAGGTTCAAATCCAAGTAAGCTCCTCTTAATATTTTTAGCTAATAGGAAAGCTCCTACAATCCCTATGAAAAGTCCAAAGAACGAAGATAATATTATTGTAAGAATAACTTGATGCTTTGCTTCATTTACACTTTCTGCAAGTGTACCCACTACTACAAAACCTATTTGTTCTTCTTCCCTATTATATATCGGTACAAAAGCTCTAACTGACTTGCCTAAGGTTCCTATGGCTTCTGAAATATATGTTTCTCCTTCTTTTACAACCCTTGTTTCATCTCCACCAACAAACTTTTTGCCTATTCTCTCATGTATGGGGTGAGAGTATCTAGTCCCATTCATATCTGTAACAACAATAAAATCTATTTGATTAATGGAATTTAACATCATATCTACTTGATCTCTAATACTCCAATTAGGATCCTTATTGTCCAATGCATCTCTAATACCAGTAGAGTTAGCAACAATCTGAGCTACATTCATTACATTTGTCTCCACCTTATTCTGAACATTGTTTACAGCCCACTGAGTTACAAAGGCCCCCACTAAAGCTAGTGAAATAAATATAACAGTAATTATTAAAATTATTATTTTAGTTTGTAAACTAACGCCTTTTTTCTTCATATAATTATCTCCTACTCTTTGATAAAAAGTATATAATATATATTTCGATATACTTACTAATTTACCTCTATATTGAACCTATTTTAAAAAATATGAAACTCAAATAAAGCTCCTCTCTAGTTTATTATAATTAGAATTATCTAGAAAGAAGCTTGTCTTTTTTCTTATTTATTTTTCTGATTATCTCTATATGAACAAACTTGATTCTTACCTTTTTGCTTAGCTAGTAATAAGGCCTCATCAGCTTTCTGAATAAGTAATTCTTTATCAAATTCTTCATCTAAATCACTAACACATGCAATTCCTACACTAATAGTAATACGCTTTGGTCCTTTTTCAATTTTATTCCCAAATAAAAAACTATTTTTATTTATCCAATTTTTAACTTGTTTCTTTAAAGAAGGATTCTCTTCTTTATCAATTGCATAAGACTCTTTCTCTCTTTCTCCATCGGTATTTTCAAAGGTTTGTGAAGAAATCTCTTTTTTAAGTCTTTCCATTACTACACTGGCAATCTCAACATCAGTCTCTGGAAAAATAATAATCAATTCATCACCACCATATCGAGCTAGTATATCACTCTCCCTAATACCAGTTTGAAGAATCTTACATACTGTTTTTATAACATAATCTCCAATCATGTGACCATAACTATCATTGTATTTCTTAAAATCATCAATATCAATTATTGCAAGACTTAAATCTCTATTATATCTCTTTGCTCTTTCAATTTCTTTATCAATTGCCTGTTGAAAATACCTATGATTATATATGTCTGTCAAGCTATCCTTTATAGCTAACCCTTCTAATGAACTATGTAATAAGGCATTCTCTATAGATATTGATAGCTGAGAAACAATATTCTCTATAAGGTCATATTCTTCAGATGATAGTGGCTTATTTGTAGCTATGTTTATAGCCCCTACACATTTCTGTTCCGTCTTTATAGGTATAGAATACAAGCTTTTGAATCCTTCCTTCTGACCTTCTACAACTTTAAATTGGGGATCCTGTTTCACATCTTCTATCAATAGTGATTTTTCTTCTTGAAACACTTTTCCAGCTATACCTTCACCTATAGAAAACCTTATATTATTCACCGTTTCTTTTGACAAACCTTGGGATGCCATGACCTCTAGCAGCTGCTTCTCTTCATTGAAAAGCATTATGGAACAGGATACGGCCTTAGTAATATCACAAACCTTCTTTACTCCTGTCTCCATAACTTTATCAATTTGAATATTAGCTGTTATTTGTTGAGTTGTTTCATATAGAGTTACTACATTTTCTTTTTCTTTTCTTAGAACCTCTGTTAGTCTAGTATTATTAATAGCTAATGCTATTTGACTAGATATCATTTTCAAGATTAATAAATCCTTTTCATTAAAATGATTTGTCTCATAGCTTCCTAAGACCAATACTCCTAAATTTTTGTTATATACCTGTAAGGGGATTGTTAATTGTGATCTGCATTCCTCAACACATTTAATATATCTTTTATCATTAGTCACATCGTGTATAAGTAGGGCTTCATCTTCTTGAGCTGCATACCCAGCCAATCCTTCTCCCATACGAAATTTGGTTTTATAGATTGATTTCTTATTTACATTTACTTTAGAAGCTAATTGAAGGTAATTTCCCTCTAATAAATATATCAAACCAAATGATCCTTTTAAATGAGTATTAAGTCGAGCTGTCACTGTATCTAATAACTCTTGTAATGTAGCAGAAGTATGTATAATCAAGGCTGTATCATATAATATTTGATTTTCAAGCCCTATTAAATCAATATATCCATATAGTTTATTAATCATATTAAAGGATAACAGTGGAAGTACAGGATAGCTTGCTTTTCCAAATTTACTTATATTGTTTTTATATATTCTCTCTAATAATAAATATATCTTTTTAAAATTAAATAAAGTATAGATAACAATAAATATAGCAATAAAAGACATTATTAAAAAGACTTTTATTAATAAAAAAGGCCACTCATTAAATTGTGGTACTATATTAAAAATCATCAACATTATTATAACAATTGGAGCTATTACTAGAGAGGAATAAATATAAATTAAAGCTTTTAAAATATTCTTATATATATTCATCTTATTAATTCTTCCTCCTTAAGTTAAAAAAAGGTGTTACTGAAAATTATCTAACCACTCTTTATTTTAACTTATTAGAGTTTTTTTGCAAGTAATATAAGAACATTATCAATATTCCTTTATATGGGAAAACTCAATTAAAACTTAGTAGATTACCTACTCTTGTGCTTATTTTCTACCTATATTATCAAGTGTTACTATAAATATATTTTTATTTCATATTTAAATGTATCTGATAAGAATGTAGCCCCTTGGACAAAATAATAAGAATATAATTGATTCTGTTTAATTTTATTTTATGGAGGAGTAATATGATATTTTTAATAAGCTCTATTATAATCTTCAATTTAATAGCTATTTTTATGCCTAAATATATAACAAAATACGAAATCTTCACTACAATTTTATTTGCTCTATTATTCCAAACTTTAACTGATGTATTTTTAAATGGAAAGTATCATTTATATTATTACTTCTCAATAGAAATAAATTGGATTTCTCTAATTCCAATGTTTGGTCTTTACCCAGCATTTAATACAATATATTTAAACTATTATGTATTAAAGGATAAGTGGACAACTAAAGTTTGGTATATTTTAAGATGGGTGCTTTTTAGCCTAGCATTTGAAGGACTATCAGTTCAAGCAGGATATTTTTCCTACAATGGATGGAAACTTTGGTATTCAGCTTTATGTTATCCAATCATATATGTGATTCTAGCTTTTTCCTTACATATTACTCAGAGTTTAACAAAATATGATCTATAGTTAAGCTAGAAAACTCTATTGTGATATACTATCTAAACTTTTCAGGTCTAGTCACCTTCATACTTAAAATATGCCCACAATTTGTACAAATATCCGCTATAATTGCCGACCCCATTGATAAAGTCTTATAAGCAGGCATCATTGAAGCATAGCCTGATAATTTTCCTTTACTAATCTCCTTACAACCACACTCTGGACATTCTTTATTTCTCTCCATCTAAATCCCTCCAATAACAATTCATATTTATAATTTACATAATTATATTTCATATTCTATCTTTTAATGCTAGTTTAACATATAAATATTAGTTTTATTATTTTAAATCACTTTACTATAGAATCAACATAGGATATTTGAGTTAAGTTAAAGAATTACTCAGTAGATGATTAAAAGGCATAATTTCTTAAATAAAAATTATGCCTTTTAGCTTACAGATTGCTACTTATTTTTTTAGATTTTATTTCATACCTAGACTTAAAAACTATTTTCTTTAATTTTTAATACATCTAATATGGCTTTTGACACACCATTTTCTTCATTTGTAGTGGTAACAAAATCACATTGCTCTTTAATTTTCTCACTAGCATTTCCCATGGCTACTGACCTACCTACCTTCTGAAACATCGACAGATCATTGTAATTATCACCTATAGCCATGGTATTATCTAAAGAAATTCCTCGTTCTTTTACAAAGGCTTCTAGGGCTTCTCCTTTTTGCGCCTCTAGAGTATTGATTTCTATATTATGTATAGCCGATGAACTAATAGCTATTCCATTTATTTTTTCTAATAAAATCTTCATATCAGCTAGAGCTTTCTTATTCAAAGAAAATGCTAAAATCTTATATATTTTAATATTCATATCATTAAGAATATTATCAAAAGAATCTACTTTTTTTAAAAACTCAGCTCTTTCACTTATGCCTTTCCCTAGTCTACCCTTACTAGTGTTAACATTTGCACTTGCTGCTATATCTGCAAACATTTCTATACCTTTTTCTATATCTGTCGTGAATAGCCCTTTATCTGAAAATACTTCAAAATACATTTTTTCTTCCATTAAAGTATCCACTACATCTGTAGCTAACTTTTTACTAAAGAAATTTATATTAATAATTTCTCCGTTGGGTGATCTAACTTCTGCTCCATTAACACATATACAATGACATTTAATCCCAGCTTTTTCTAATATATATATTGATTCAGGATATGACCTTCCTGTAGCAATCACAACCTCTATACCAATAGACTGTGCTTTCTTTATTGCGTGAATATTTTCAGTTGATATTTCATGCTTTCCATTTAATAATGTGCCATCCATATCTATTGCTATACATTGAATCATTTCATCACTTCCTATCTAACTTATACCTTTTCTATTCTCCAAAATTATTATCTACTAAAGTCTCTAATGCTTTAATTGCTTGCGTTTCATCTTCACCTTCAGCTTGAAAGGTAATATTATCTCCTTTTTGTGCACCCATGCTCAATATTCCCATAATACTCTTTGCATTATACTCTTTTTCTCCCTTGATTAACTTGATTTGCGATTTGAATTTTGCTGCTTCTTTTACTAATAAACTTGCTGGTCTTGCGTGTATACCTGATTTATTTTTTAATGTCACATCTAAACTTATCATTATAACTCTCCTTTCTAGTTCTTCTTAAATTATACACTCAAATACTATATATTTTCAACTTTCTAAAACTTTATATCCATGATTAATATGAACAAAATAGTAATTCCTATAAATCACTTCAAAAAAAATTTCTTATAAAAAACGAAGATGAAAATAATTCTACACCTTTTCACCTTCGTCTAAAACCCCTTACTTTACTATTCTATCCCCACAGAAAAGTAAATGGCTCCCAATTCTCTATTCTTTTTATAAATCCTTTTAAGCTTTAAAGCAAAATCCTTCTCATCTTCTTCTGTAGTATTTTTAAAATATAACTTCATACCTTTAGTTTTTAAATATACTAATCCTTCTTGTTCAGCAACTTTTCGAAAAACTTCTTTTTTTAAAGGTGTATTTATAACTATCATATTGACACTCCTTTATACGATCCAGTTTCCTATTTAGCCATAATTTTTAAAACCTTTAACTTAATTGATTTCTCAATCTATTCCTCAAACAAGCTAGCTCCATTTGTTGAGATTACTTTTTTATACCAATCAAATGATTTCTTTCTTATCCTCTCAAAGGTTCCATTACCATAATCATCACAATCAACATAAACAAATCCGTATCGTTTACTCATCTGCTTTGTTGATTCAGAAACTAAATCTATGCACCCCCAGGATGTATATCCTAACAAATCTACTCCATCATACTCTATTGCATCCAACATCGCTTTAAAATGTGCATCGAAATAATCAATTCGATACTGATCATCAATCGTCCCATCCTCTTTCACAATATCTTTAGCACCCAACCCATTTTCCACTATAAATAAGGGTTTACGATATCTATCATATAAATCAATTAAAGAAATTCTTAGACCTAAAGGATCTATTTGCCATCCCCAATCAGATGAAGAAAGGTATGGATTTTCATATGCGGTACTATTGTTTCCAACTGCCTCTTTTAAGCCTTCTCTTGGTTCTGCAGCACACAAAGA
Source organism: Sporosalibacterium faouarense (assembly GCF_016765695.1). Classification (GTDB taxonomy): domain Bacteria; phylum Bacillota; class Clostridia; order Tissierellales; family VENL01; genus Sporosalibacterium; species Sporosalibacterium faouarense. The sequence goes on from NZ_JAETGO010000044.1 coordinate 44,486, forward strand.
TGAATAATAGGAAAATGATACAAAATCAACTGGATATTTCTTTATAATTTCATCATCTCCAGATTCTTTAACTATATTAATTCCTCTATTTTTAAATCGAGCTAATAAATAGGATGGATATTCGCCAAACACTTGGGTGTCACCATAACAATAAGTGCTACGCATATTCTGCTGAGCTATTAGTACATCTTCTGGTCTACAGGAGTATGGATAAATTGTTTTCTTAGTTAACATACATCCAACCATAGAGTCCGGGATTATTTCATGGCATATTTTAGTAGCTAGTGCCGATGCTACAAATTGATGGTGCATAGCCTGAAAAATTACTTCTTCAAAGTTTTTCCCAGAAAATCTATCTTCGATTAGCCCTCCTGTGGTATATGGATGTCGTATTATAGAGTCAATCTCATTAAATGTTAACCAGTATTTTACTTTATCCTTATAACGCCTACAAATTGTCTCTACAAATTTAGTAAACATACCAATCAATTCTCTCGAGTACCATCCATCATAATTTAGTACCAAATTAACAGGAGGCTCATAGTGAGACATAGTTACTAATGGTTCTATTCCATACTTCTCAAGCTCTTCAAAAACTTTATCATAAAATTGCAGACCTTCCTCATTTGGTTCACTATCATCTCCATTTGGAAAGATACGTGACCATGCGATAGACATTCTGAAACACTTAAAGCCCATTTCTGCAAGTAGAGCAATATCTTCCTTGTAATGATGATAGAAGTCTGAACCTCTTCTTTTAGGGTAATAAACTGTATCTTCTGTTTCTAACGCTTTTAAAACATCCTCTGTTGTCACCGCATTTTGTCGTTTATAATCCTTAACATCTATGTCCAAGTGGGATCTAGCACAGTCGGCAACGGAGATTCCTTTTCCTCCTTCTTTCCAAGCGCCTTCAAATTGATTTGCAGCAGTAGCACCACCCCATAGAAAACCTTTAGGAAATTCTCTTTTACTCATATACATACCTCCTAATACAAATTCTTAGTCTCATTTTTTAAATAAGTTCAATTATATTATTTTTCTTTTTTTAATACTAAAGGATATATGTTGAAACATATATCCTTTAGTATGTTTTTTTAAAGTATCAGATTTACAAGTTTAGAAATCAACATAATAAATATGAAAGTCCACAGATATTTCTCAACTTTATTAAAAGTTGAATCCTTATACCATACCCTGTATATACCATATGGTGCTAAAAACATTAAGCATAAGTAAGTAATAATTCTCTTTTTTGAAAATATCCTCTTAAATTGCATAGTGCTTTGCTCTCTTTTTGCTGCATCTAATCTTTCTAGTTCTTCCATCTTAATTCTATTTCTCTCACTCATATTCTCTTTATTAAATATTGATTTGAAATACTTTGTCTTTCTGACTTTTTTATTACTTTCATTTCTAATGGCTTGATTATTCATTCTATCTGTAATCACTCCCATTTTATAAATTCATACTGAATATTTGATTTGCTCCTTAAGCAACTTCTTCTACTTCATCATTTTCTGCCTGTCTATTAGCTGCAAGAATAAATGGTGTGTATATAGCTGCAGATATTAAAACAACTAAAATCTGTGTAACAACTGCTCCAATACTTCCCCCAGAAGCCAAGAATGCCTGAATACCTAATGGTGTTGTCCACGGTGCGTTAACAACTAAACGACCAGCAAAACCAATAGAAGTCATAAAATAAGCAAATGCTGAAGTTATAACTGGTGTAAGCATAAATGGAATCGCAAGTAATGGATTTAATACAATTGGAAGACCAAATATAAGTGGTTCATTAATATTAAAGATACCGCATGGAATTGCTAGCTTTCCAATGGTTCTATAATCCTTTCTCTTAGAAAATAAGAATATTGCAATAAGTAGTCCACCAGTTACACCTGCTCCTGTTACTATTGCATAGTTGTTTAAAAATGGTCTGCTAATAATATTAGGAATTGCCTGTCCTGCCGCATATGCTGCTTCATTTTGAGCTAATGCTGCTATTAATATTGGCTCAGATACAGCTTTTAATGTCTGAGTTCCATGAATACCAAATATCCATAGTAATGTGGTCATAAAAACAAAGAACATAAATCCTGGTAATCCAGTTAAAACATTACTAAGAGGTGCTTGAACAAATTTTGCAATAGCATCAAATAAGGACATACCTACAATCATTTCAAATACCATACCAATACCCGAAATAGCTAATATAGTAATTGCAGCTGGAAATAAAATTTCAAATGATCTTGCTACGTTGGCAGGCACACTATCGGGCATATTTATTGCGAGCTTCTTACTTTTAACCAGTCTACAATATATCTCTGTGGCAGCAATAGCAGAAAACATACCTACAAATAATCCTTGTGCATTTGTATAACTGCTTGATAATATATTTGAGACAGTAATTGCTTCACCACTACCAGAGCTTGTTATTACTATAGTTGTTGCACATAAGGATATATATGCTCCTAATGCAATTAGTGGAAGTCCCTTATCTTTAATCCCATAGGATTCACCTAATTCATTGGCTAAGAGAATTACTATACCAATGGCTAAAAAGTTCATTGTCGCATAATTTGCCGCTGTAAACATTGGTTGAATATTTTCTAGAAATCCCATGCCAGGAATATTTGCAATACTCATAAACCCTTCTTTTGTACTAGTAACAACATTAGTGAATAACGTACAGAATGATCCAATAATAATTATTGGTAGCAAATTCATGAAACTGTTTCTAATTGCAGCGAGATGACGTTGTCCATTCATCGTAGTTGCAACTGCTAACATACCATTCATAAATTTTTCTTTCATTATTAACTCTCCCCTTTAATAAATTTAATTTTACTTAATAAAATTGCATATAATAAAGCTCCTTACTAATCTCCTAATAATTTCTTAGCAGATTCTAAAACTCCTTTGCCATCCATTCTTCCATACATTAACATATCAATTACCATAACTTTTTTTTCTGGATATTGCTTTTTTATCTTCTTCTCATTAAAACGTATTTGTGGTCCCAATAAGATAATATCTGCATCCGGTGCCTTCTGTGACAATGATGCAAGGTTATGAGCTTCTATTTTGCAATCATACCCCTCTTTTTCTGCTACTTTTTCCATCTTATTTACCAATAAACTGGTTGACATACCTTGTGAACAAAATAGAACTATTTTTTTCATTGCGATAATCTCCTTCCATTTTTGAATTACAATTTTTTAGAAACAAGCTCATATAGGTTAATAAATTGTTCAGCCATATCTCTAGCTGTTACAGCCATAGAAAAATGATCTTGAGCGTGGACTAGAATGATATTAACATCTACTTTATTCCCTTTTGCTTCTTGATTTATCATACTTGTTTGGCAGTCATGGGCTTCTGTCATTTTTTCTTCAGATAGTTTCAAGTATTTTCTTGCCTGTTCAAATTTAAATTCTTTTGCTTCTTCAATTGCCATCATTGCATAATTTTTTGCATCACCTGCCTTTATAATCATATCGAAAGCTACCTGATATTTTTCATCATTGTTGTCTTTCATCTAATTCCCCTCCCAGTTGATTTTCTAGTCTACTTAAGATTTCTATCAAGCTTTCATAACTGCTATTGCTAATCAATTCATTAATACAATTCTCACTTAACAACAATTTGGATGTAACTTTATAAAACTCTTTAATATCCTGTGACACACTATCTTGAATTGAAACCAGAAATACTACTCTAACTTTTTGGTCTTCATCCCATAAAATATCTTTTTTCAATACACATACACAAACAAAGCTATCTTTTGTCAATGCTTTATAGGGATGGGGCATTGATATCCTATTTCCAAAGGATGTCTTTGCTAACCTTTCTCTCTTCATAACTGCTTGGTAAAACTCCTTTGGAACAGACCGCCTCTTTGAAATCTTATGACACATATATTTAATTACTTCTTCTTTTCTATTTAAATCCACATTACTAAAAAACAGATTTTCTGGATAATATTGTGCTATTTTACTCTTCTGTTTAGACTTCAAAAACTGTCTCATTTCATATATATCTTCATCATTCATAAAGAAATTCACTTCATAAACTGGTATAGGAACAGGCTCATTAATTGGAACAGTAGTGAATATATAATCAAATTTCGAATAATCAACCTTTCCTACTGACCTTAAGTCACATGTATGCACTGCTTCAATATAATTTCTAAAGGTTTCCTTTAATTTAAATACAAGTAGTCTAGCACTACCAACCCCTGAAGAGCATACTAATAAAATAGTTTTCTTCTTAATTTGTGTCCTTTGTCTCTCAAGTGCCAAAGCAAATGATAGTCCAATATATCCTATCTCGTCATCATCTAATTCCTTGCATAGTCGTTGCTTGATAACTACACATGCTTGTGATGCCATTATATATGCCAAGCTATAACGCTCTCTAATTTCATTAAGGATAGGATTTTTCATTCTCATTCCATATTTTATTCTTACAGTTAGTGGTACCAAATGCTGTCCTAATGACATAATTAGTTCTAAATCGTTTCTAAAATCTATACGGAAAACTTGATAGACTTCTTCTAGCATGTCTTTTACCAGCTCACTAATTTTACTATTAATTACAATATTTCTACTATCGTCATTCTTACTTTTAGCAATTTTTTTCCCTGCCAAATGTATTGCCAAATACTCTATTTCCTCTTTAGGAAATTCTATAGAGAATTGTTCCCCTATTTTCTCTGTGCATTTTTTTGCTAATTTATACTCCTCGTCTCCTACATATCTATCATTCTCTGTATGTAGGGAAAACACATATTTCCCCTCTCGTATTCTTTTCATAGCAATATACATATGAATTATTAAATTCTCTATTGCAATGTCTGAGATAGCATAGGTTTCATGTTCAAAGCATTCCATTATGCAATTTTCAATTAAGCTAATCTTTCTTTTCTCTTCATCATCAAATAAGAGAGAATTTCTTGTATTTCTTTTTTCAATACATTCAGCAATACATAACCTAATCTGGAATTCATCCCCTATAGCTCTCATCCCATGATAGGGTTTTCTCTCTATTGTAATATTGTACTGATTTAGAATTTCTTCTGCTTTTTTCAAATCGTTTGTTAACGTTTTCTTGCATACACACAACATATCGCTCAAATCTTCTTTTTTCACATACTCTTTACTATTGAGAAAAAACTCCAAGAGAAATTGAACACGTTCTGCAGGAGAACTTGGAATATTTGAGTGATTTTTAGTTAAAAGTTGATTAAATTTCTTTAGATCATAAACTTCAAGCTTAGATCCACAACCATGTTTTGTAATTATTCTTGCACCATTATCTAACAAATCACTATGCAGTTGCTTTAATAAATTTCTTACTGTTTTTGTGCTTAAATCTAATTTTTCCGCCAAACTTCCTGCCGTTTGGTAATCGTCCTGTGATAACAAGCTTAGCAGATTCGTCAATCTATCACTTAGCATAGGACATCTCCTCTCTTCTTCCAAACGTGAAGACTATAAAAGTACTTTTATAAAATTAACTGATTTTTCAAAATATTTGGTCTAATATTTTATATATAAATGTTACCATCAGAGCTTTACCATATCAATTACTATTTTTTCTACATAGAAAGTGGTAATATTATTCCTTATTCTTAAATTAATTTCACTAAATCCAATAAAACCCTTGAATTTAGCTGGTTATTTATTGAGTAAATTGCATATTTATGAATTAAAATTATCTACATAGTTCTTTTAATAAATAAAAAAACATGACTTCATTATTCAGAAATCATGCTTAATATACAAATAATTACTTTTTTTATTATTAAAAACTAAATCCGAGGTATCCTCCCTCGGATTTTAATTTCTTACTTTTCATAACTTAACATTCTACTAATAATTTCTTTTCTTACCTCTTCTATAGCTTCAAAGTCCATATTTGGTACATAGCTTTCTTCTATACCATCATGGTTTTTCTTAGCCTTAGCAAATTCTTTAGATGCTATAGCTACTAAATCAAGGAAAATCTTTTTATCTTCTTCAATATCTTCTTTGTATACTTCTAATTTACCTTGATCTATATATTGATCTAAGTTGATTTCTTCAGCATTAAACATAGTAGCTAATTTACTTGTAGTAAGTCCGATATTTAACTCTTTTATTATTACAGTTTCTATTTTTTCAGGAACTAAAGGAGTATGATATACTTCTACATCTATACCTCTAATAATCGCTTCATTATAAACTTTCTCTAAAAGTTTTGATTTCCCAGTTCCAATTTCACCTGTAATGTAATATGTTTTATTAAGGTCTTCTAGCAAAGTATCAGTATACTCATGCCATCCTGTTGGTGTGTAAGCACTACCGAACAAGTGTCTGTCTTTTCCAGTAGTTGGTGATATCCAAGCATTTTCAAAAATATCACTAATAAGATTATATATTGCAACATTTACTTGACCAATTTCTAATGCTTCTTCTACCTTCCAAGCAATATCATCTTTTATTAGCTTAGCAGCAGCTAGATATTTATAAGCTCTTCTATAAAACTTACCATTTCTCTCTATACCCTCAAGGATTACTTCTTTATTTGCTTCCATCTTCTCCACATCCCAATAATCTCCTAAGTGGATAATCTCATCTACCGCTCCTGGATTTTTGGGGTCGACAACATGTCAAGGTGTCTCATAAACACAAACTATTAGCATGCCACGTGATGATTAAAATTATACATTTTAGGTTCCCTTGGTATAGAGCCTGTGTATCACCATATATACGAGTTTGGAACTACTTCCCTTTTTGGCTTCTTTTTTTGCTGCTAATTTTGATTGAACCTTGTCTCCCAATTTTTCAATCATCCTATGGGAAGGTCCAATAATTTCTTCTATATTTAAATAAGCCTTACAGGTCCTTTATTTTCCCTATAACTGCATTTGTAAATTCAGTAGTAGATAACTTTCCCCCAATATCTATTGTGCATTTTTCTTTATCTTTAAGTACCTCTTCTAAGGCTTTTTCAATTTTAGATGCAGCTTCAAATTCTTTTATATATTTTAGCAGCATAACACCTGAAAGTATGGCTGATGTTGGATTTGCAATATTTTTACCTGCTATATCAGGAGCTGATCCATGAACAGGTTCAAATATAGCACAGTTCTCTCCTATATTCCCACTAGGGGCAATACCTAATCCTCCTATTAATCCGGCACCTAAATCAGATAAAATATCTCCATAAAGATTGGGTGCCACAATAACAGAATAGTCCTTTGGATTCATAACCATTTTCATTGCCATAGCATCTACTATTACATCTTCAAATTCAATATCCTTATAATTACTCGATACTTCAGCACCTGACTTTAAAAACAATCCATCAGAAAACTTCATAATATTTGCTTTGTGTACTAGTGTAACCTTATTTCTCTTTTCTTGTCTTGCAAGGTCAAAGGCAAAGTTACATATTTTCAAACTAGCTTCTTTAGTTATTATCTTTATGCTTTCTGCCACATCTTTAGTAACCATATACTCTATACCCTTATATAAGTCTTCTGTATTCTCCCTTACAATGACCAAATCCACGCCATTATGTAAAGAATCTATACCATCAAAAGATTTAATAGGTCTTACATTGGCAAATAGTTTGAAATGTTGTCTTAGGGCAACATTTATACTCCTAAATCCCACTCCTACCGGAGTAGTAAGAGGCCCTTTTAAAGCAATCTTATTCTTTTCAATACTCTTTAAAGTTTCCTCGGGTAGTGGATTGCCATATTTTTCATTAGCTAAAAGTCCCGCTTCTTGTACATCCCAAGTAATTTTTGCCCCAGTTGCCTCTATTATTTTTGTTGTTGCATCTATAATACCTTTTCCTATTCCATCTCCAGGAATCAAAGTAATTATTCTTTCCAAAATATCACCTCCCTACAATCTAGTCAGCCGTTGATCTCATCATATTTAAAAGCCCGCCACTTTTTAGCATATCAGCTTGTCTCTTTGTTATATCTAAAGCTGTAGTATATTCTAAGTTCTTTGTTTGATTGAAAACTACAACTTCATTAGAATCTATGCTAGAGAGAACATCTTTAACTTCTAGTTCATCAAAAACATCTATTGAATTATAATCATCCCTATCATTAAAGGTTAATGGCAAAATTCCGTTATTAATAAGATTATTTTTATGAATTCTTGCAAATGATTTAGCCATAACAGCTTTTACTCCTAGATAAAGGGGTGCTAACGCTGCATGCTCACGACTAGACCCTTGACCATAGTTTAATCCTCCAACAATTATTCCTCCACTTAATTTCTTAGCATTTTTTGCAAAATCTTTATCTATTTGATTAAAACAAAATTCTGATAGATAAGGGATATTTGATCTAAAGGGCAGCAAATGTGCATTTGAAGGCATAATGTGATCTGTAGTTATTCCATCCCCAACCTTTATTAAGGTTTTTCCTGTGACTTTATCCTTTAATGGATCATTCATGGGAAATGGCTTTATATTAGGTCCACGAACTATATCAATCTCTTTACCACCATCAGCTGGTTTAACAACTAGATTGTCATAAACTAAAAATGAATCCGGAAGCTTTATATCTAAATCAACATCTTTATCAAAATCCTCAACTCCTGCAATGTAACCCTTTATAGCCGATAGTGCTGCTATCTCAGGACTAACTAGATAAACATTGGCAGATTCTGTTCCACATCTACCTTTAAAATTTCTATTAAAGGTTCTTAACGAAATACCATTACTACTTGGTGCTTGCCCCATCCCTATACAAGGACCGCAACCACTTTCTAGTACTCTTCCACCGGCAGCTATTATCTTCGCTAGGTCTCCATTTTGAGATAACATAATTAATACCTGTCTAGAACCAGGAGATACCACAAGAGAAACATCTTCATGTATAGTTTTACCATCTAATATATTTGCTACTTTAATTAAATCCATAAAGGATGAATTTGTACAGCTACCTATTGCCACCTGAGTAAGTTTTTTACCCCTTAATTCCTTAACTGGAACCACTGCATCTGGAGAATGGGGACAAGCTATCATTGGCTCTAATTTATCTAAATCAATATCTATAACCTCATCATATACTGCATCTTCATCAGCAGATAACTGGGTAAAGTCCTTTTCTCTGTTTTGAGCCTTTAGGAAGGCTAGAGTATTTTCATCTGATGGAAAAATTGAAGTTGTAGCTCCAAGCTCCGCACCCATATTGGTTATTGTACTTCTTTCAGGAACAGAAAGACATTTTATCCCTTCACCACCGTATTCAAATACCTTGTTTACTCCACCACTAACTGTGGATTTTCTAAGAACCTCTAGAATTATATCCTTAGCACTACAGTAATAGCTAAGCTTTCCCTTTAAATTCACTTTAACAACCTTAGGAGTCTTTATAAAGTACTCTCCTCCTGCCATGGCTACAGCTACATCTAACCCTCCAGCTCCAATTGCAATCATAGAAAGTCCACCACAGGTTGGTGTATGACTATCCGAACCAAGGAGAGTATCTCCTGGTACACCAAACCTTTCTAAGTGCACCTGATGACATATACCATTACCTGGCTTTGAAAAGTGTATTCCATGTTTTTTAGCTACAGTTTGAATATATAAATGATCATCTGCGTTTTCAGGCCCAGACTGAAGCATATTATGGTCAATATAAGCAACGGATAATTTTGTTTTTACTTTATCTATATTCATAGCTTCAAATTGTAAATATGCCATTGTACCTGTTGAATCTTGAGTTAGAGTTTGATCTATTCTTATTCCTATTTCATTACCTTTAATGTAATCACCACTAACCAAGTGATTTTTTAAAATTTTCTCTGTTAATGTTAATCCCATAAAAACACCTCTTTCTAAATTAAGCTTTCTCTATATTCATCAACTAAGTATATATTTGCTAGTTCTACCATTTCTTCTGTTGAGATATTAGTAGTTCTTCCATTTTCATACTCCTTGTCAATCCACTTCTTAATAGGGATTAGTCTTCCATCATTTTTTGAAAACTTATTTTCACCATTTTTGTTAAAATAGCCATTTATAAAATAAGCTATGCTCGAAATACTTGAGTAATTATTAATAGCAACCAAAGGACTTCTCCCTAGAATCTTCCTTGTATCAAAGCTATTATATATTTCTTCATTCTTTAACAGACCATCTGCGTGTATCCCTGCCTTAGTAACATTAAACTCAGAACCTACAAATGGTGTCTTAGGTGGAATTTGATAATTTAATTCCTTCTCAAAGAACTCAGCTAAATCATTGATTATCTGTAGATTCATAGTCTTTGTATTCCCCTTTAACTGACCATACTCTATAATCATTGCTTCTAGTGGACAGTTACCAACCCTTTCACCTATACCAAACAAGGTTGTATTAACTGAAGAACCTCCATATAACCAAGAAGCCACTGCATTAGGTACTACAGAATGATAATCATTGTGTCCGTGCCACTCAATAGATTCTGATGGAACCTTTGCATAGGTTTTAAGTCCGTGGATAATCATAGGAACAGATCTAGGTAATTCTACACCATTATGAGGAATTCCAAGTCCTAAAGTATCACAGGCCCTTATCTTGACATCAATATTAGCTTCCTTACTTAACTCCATTAAATTTCTTGCAAGGGGTATTACGAATCCAAAAAAGTCAGCCCTTGTAATATCTTCAAAATGACATCTTGGAGTAATACCATTGTCTAAGGCATCCTTAGCTATTCCTAAATACATGGCCATAGCCTCTTTTCTTGTTTTCTTTAATTTTTTAAATATATGATAATCAGAGCAGCTCATTAGTATTCCTGTTTCTTTTATCCCCATTTCCTTAACTAATTTGAAATCTTCTTTATTAGCCCTTATCCAAGATGTTATCTGTGGAAATTCATAGCCCCTTGCCATACACTTCTTTACGGCTTTTCTATCCTTTTCAGTATAGAGAAAAAACTCAGTCTGTCTTATAATTCCAGAACCATTATCAAGCTTGTGAAGCATATCATAAATTCTTACCATTTGTTCAGTAGTCATAGATGTCATTGATTGTTGACCATCTCTAAATGTAGTATCGGTTATCCATATGTTTTCTGGTGGTGATACAGGTAGTTGTATATTATTAAAGATCACTTTAGGTAATTCATCATAAGGAAATATATCCTTATACAAATTTGGTTTTAAAACATCAATAGCGTTATATTTCATTACAGTTCCTCCTAACGTATTATGAAAGATATTAATTTTTACTTGCATATTTAATGTAGAAGCTTTCTTTATTTTTAATTCATCATAATCCAGTCATCGCTCTTTTCATAGCTTCTTGTTATCATTCATTTTACCATGTATGTTTTTAATATTCAAGCAGAAAATGCAAGTTTAATTTAAAAATCCTTCATTTTAAGTATATTTTGTTACGTTTTATTAATAATTTTTCTTTAGAAACATATGTAAATAACCCTATTACAAGACTAAAATATAGTGTCTAATAATAGGGTTTAGTTTTTTATAGCTATGTCTTTATTTAAATCATAAATACCGCTATATATATCCATTGATAGTTAATTTTGGTAATTATTGGATTTACGTCAATATCTCCTACTCAAAAAGTGTGATATTTTATGCAGAAGGTACATTTTACGACATGCTTCTTCCTTTTTAATATATAGCGTAACTATTACTGATTCTTACGTGATATCTAAAATATAATTATCTCTGTTTATGACTTTCTGTAAGATACCTTCATTAGAATAATTACTATCATAATATATATAAATATAAAGTATTATAAGAAAAATAGTAATATTGAACTAACTATTTGCAAACTTTCCAAAAATAAAAGGACCCTTAGGTCCTCAAAAGTTCCAAACTATCTTAACTTTTTGTTTCTTCCTATTTTTATCCTTTTCTCCTACCTCAATATGATCTATTAGTTCATTCACCATTGTACTTGATAACTTATCAAATGACTTGTATTTCTTTACTGTCTCATACCACTTATCGATAGTACTAAGACTCTCTTTCAAGCTTTGAACTTCTTCTTTTAGCAAGTTCTGTCTTTCCTGCAATTGCTCTTTATCCTTTATAAAACCATTGTTCAACTCATTAAATTGCTCCTGATTAATATGACCCTTATACTTATCTATATATAAATTTTTAATAATCTCTTCTTTTTCTTTTATTCTCTTAGCTAATCTTGAAATCTCTTTTTTCTTCCTTTTTGCTAATTGAGCTATTTCATCTTCCTGTTTAAGTCTATATACTAAATTATCATCGGATACATTCTTAATATGACTTCTTACCTTTTCTAAGACTATATCTTCTAGTTTATCTAGACGAATACTATGACTAGTACATAAATTCTTTCTAGGGTCTCTTGCATATAGCTTGCATCTGAGATATTCATATGCTTTTCCAGATCTTACCTTATTTAAAATACTTCCACAATCCATACATCTAACTTTATTGGCAAAGATATGTGTCTTCCCCTTCCCAGTACTTCTTGTTCTTTTTTTTATTTTCTCTTGAACTAACTTAAAAGTTCTTTCATCTATTATTGGCTCATGAGTATTTTCTATTAGCATCCACTCATCTTTTGGAGTTGCTATAACTTTTTTTGATTTGAAGCTTACTTTTTTTCTTTTCCCCTGTATCATATACCCTATATATACTTTATTTCTTAATATCCTACGTATGGTGGTTTTATTCCATAGACCATAACCATCGGTTTGAGAAGAATTCTTAAAGTCCAACCCTTGTTCTTTTTTGTATCTAGTTGGATTAGGTATTTTTTGCTCATTGAGCATATGACTTATATGTTGAGTTCCGTATCCATCTATGTACCAGTTATATATCATTTTTATGATATTGGCAGCTTCATCATCCACTATAAGTTTATTTTTATTATTTGGATCCTTCTTATATCCATAGGGAGCGAAGGACCCAATAAATGCACCTTCTTCTCTCTTTACTTTAAATGATGCTTTGATAGCTTCACTGATATCTTCACAGTACCACTCGTTTACCAGTCCACTAATCTGTCTTGATTTTTTGTTGCCTTTATCTAATGTATCTACGTTATCTGTAACACTAACAAATCTTACTTTCCACTCTTGAAATTCCTTGTGAAGATATTTTTCTATTAACTCCATATCCCTTGAGAATCTTGAGAGATGCTTACAGAGTATTATATTAAACTTGTTGTTTCGTGCATCGTTTATCATTTCATTAAACTCTGGCCTGTCTCTATCTAAACCAGAGTAGTCATCATCACTGTATATTTTATATATTGCCCAACCTTTTTCTAAAGCATATTTAGTTAAAAGAGTCTTCTGATTTTGAATACTCTCACTTTCATCAAAGTCATTGGCTTTATTTCTATCTTCATCGCTTAATCTGCAATAAATAGCTACCTTTTCCAAAGCAGTTATACCTCCTCCTTTGGGTACTAGCAGTAATAATTATTATTTTTATATTCTATTTTCTATTGTTCTTTTAATAATTGAATAGAATATTTCTTCAAGCTGACTAACCCTATCTTGTTCATTACTATTCTTAAATTCTTCTTCTACTACCAAATCAATAGCATTGGACATATTATCACCTCAATAAATACTATGAAAATGTAACTTTGTCCTATGCTGTAATTTCTATAAGAGAATTATTAGAATCTAATAAGATAAAAATATTATTTTGTCAAAAAAATATCTCCCTTAGGACAAGGAAGATAAACTACATTTAGCTTAATAACTTTTTTTAGATATATTAATTAACAAATAGGATTTGAAATATTTAACGGTAAGTATTATGAAAATACTTATCGTTAATAGTATAGATACAAACTAAGATGAAATCATACTCTTTAAGGAGATTCTTTATTAATTAGGTTTAAGGCAATATGCCTATCACACATTAACTATTTCTACAATAGTTTACTTCCCTTTTCACAAAGCTCATAAACTTCATCTAGTTTATCTTCAATCAGTGAAGTCACCTTTGCTGTCCTTTTCCTTACAACATTTCTATATATAAAATAAGGTATTATCCAGCCTACAAAAGCAGGTATTCCTAAAATGATACATAGTAAAATCTTAGGTGGTGTTGATGTCACAGCGAATACTGAACCGGCCATAAATGCTGTTCCAATAATCCCTACAATAAGTGAATACATAGTGCCTTGTGAAGTTATTGACTTTTCAAGATTATCTATTTCTTTTATACAATATTCAAAATTTCTCTGCAACCTAGTTAACTCCATTTTATTCATAATCTTACGATTTCTTTTTAATCTTAAAGTTATATTTGCATATGGGTTTACTCTATTTGTAGTCATCTTATGATTTACATTCTCATCAACTTCCCAACCAAAGTTTTCATACGAATCAATTAAAAAAGATATCTTTTCCGAATTTGTAATGACTTCTTTATAGTCATAGGCCACAAATGTTTGACTGTCTTTTTTTATTTCACTCATGAAAAAATCTCCTCATCTTCTATATTATCTACAATGTGAACTGGTATTGTAACCATAAATGTGGTTCCCTTACCTAATATACTTTCCGCATCTATTCTACCTTCATGTAATTGTAATACCCGTAACGTCAAAGCAAGCCCTAACCCGTTACCTTCCATAGAGTGAGATGTATCACCTTGATAAAATTTATCAAAGATATGCTTCAAGGTATCTTCACTCATACCACATCCTGTATCAGAAACAGAAACAATGATATTATCTTCTGTAGAAGTCTGCTTTAAAGTGATCTTTCCTTCATTTTCTGTAAACTTGATAGCATTCGATAATAAGTTATTCCATACTAATTCCATAAGGCTTTCATCTCCATATATCATTGCTCTATCTTCAAGGTCAGCTTCAAACTCTATATTTTTCTTATCCCATGCTTCCTCAAATTGTATTGCACATTTACTTAACTGCCTGCATATATCAAATTGTGAAACTTCAAGCTGAATTTTTTGATTCTCAATTTTATTCAGCTTTAATATATTTGTAATAAGATTTGATAAACGTTTTGAAGCATACTCAACTGCTTTAGCATACTCAATTCTCTGTTCTTCTGAAATGGATACTTTCTGTAAATATTCTGCATAATTCTGTATAACTGCAATGGGTGTCTTTATTTCATGAGATACATTTGATACAAAGTCCGTTTTTAATGTTTCAATACTTCCAAGTTCCTCAACCATCTTATTAAAATCAAGAAACATATTGTCCAAATAATCCATCTTATCAGGAGAATGCAGTGGTTCAACATATACAGAAAAATCACCATTAGCTACTTGATTAGTTGCTTTTGCGAAATCCCTCATTGGTTTTTCATATTTTTGTTTGATTTGATATAACGTAAGATAGGTAAAAATACCAGAACATAAAACCCAGAAAAATAGAATTAAAAGAAAGTGAATTTTCTTTATGCTTGTATAGTCTATATACTCTCCTATTATGAAAAACTGAGCAGTAGTAATAACACTAAAAGAAAGGAATGTTATAACAAATGATAGTAATGCACTGAAAACTTTCTTCCCATTCAACTCCGATTTAGTTACCTTTCTCATGTCAATACCGCCTTATACCCAATCCCTCTAACTGTCACTATTTTAAATCCATCACACTCAGAGAATTTATCTCTCAATTTTGTTATATATACATCCACTGCACGAAGACTTGTATCAGTGTCAATTCCCCAGAATTCATCCATAAGTTGTGCTCTTGAAAAAGTTTTTTTGGGATAGGAAAGCAGTTTATATAAGATATTAAATTCTCTAGTAGTAACTGTCACCTCTTCATCCTTTATTGTTGCACTCATAGCATCTGCATCAAGTATAAGATTCCCAATTACTAACTTTCTCTCCATTTCAATATTTGCCCGACGAAGTAGTGCTCTTACACGTAGTAATAACTCTCCTAGCTCAATGGGCTTTACCATATAGTCATCAATTCCAAGTTGAAATCCCTTTTGTTTAGAAGGAAGATCATCCTTTGCAGACATAAACAATATTGGAATTGTTTTATTTAACTGACGTACTGTCCTAGCAAACTGAAATCCATCTATTTCAGGCATCATTATATCTGAAATTATCATCTCATATATATTATTATACATTTCATCATATGCATCATTGGCATTCAAACAGCCCTTTGCCTGAAAACCGCTATCATTTAAATAAGTACAAACAATTCTGTTTAATTCTTTATCGTCTTCTACTACTAATATGTTAATCACTATTTTTCCTCCTTGTCCTTTAATACTACTTATCTACTAAAACCATAATATCATATTAAATTTATCCTATATTAATTTTATTTATACTTTGTTAGAGAATTGTTTCAGAATTGTTAATGGCCAAAAATCAAACAGTATACAAAAACAGATATCGAAGGTAGTTTTCAACAAACGATATCTGTAAATATTATATGATTACACTACATTCAATCTATTTTAATCCTTTAATAAAAGGAATCAGGCTAAGTAACACAACAATCCCTACAACACCTATAACGATTCCAATTACCATTTTACTCCAAACCATAGTTAAGCACATACCCACTCCTAAAAGTAAAGCACCCAAAATTCCAATCAGTGTTGCACCTATAGTCTTTGGTGAAATTTTTATTGGATCTTTATTCTCCATTTTTCTCCATACAAACACCATTATAAGGAGTACTACCAATCCAATGCATCCCATCACAACTCCAGGTTTAAATGCATTCCATTCAGGTAAAAGGGTCATACACATCCCAATTGCCAGTAAAATACCTCCTATTGTTCCTAAAATCATTGCCACAAAGCTACTTTTCTTCATATCTATTTGCTCCTCCCTTTTATTACTTGACTCTAGCTAATTTTGTTATTTTTTATATCTTTGATGATATCCTATTAATATCTTCTTCTCTCTTCCATATCTAACCTACTCTTTTCTTCACGAGCTTTCTGTTCTGCGGCTAACCTTTCTTTTGCCTCAGCTATTGATTCACCATCTTTTGTAAGGTAATTGTCTACAAATTTGTCAGTCATCTTATTAAATCCACCAACTACTCCATTTTCAACCTTCTTGTATCCTCCTACAACTTTTTCACTAATTTTCCTATTTGCTTTTATAAGCTTTGACTTTGCCATAATCTATCTCTCCTTTTAATTTGGTTTATTTGTGTTTCATTTGATAATTCAATAATATATTTTAAATATTTATGTAATGTTTAATTATTATTTGTAAATTGTTAATTCATATATTATTTCTTTAAGCTATAAATTTTTTATTAAATGAAAAATATTGTACATGGTTGTTTAACTTTTCTGAGTAATTTTTCAATAAAGTTGCGGTTGATTCAATCTCTCTGATATTTTGGTTCAATCCTGCTACAGACTCTCGCGTACCATCAGTAGAGTAAACACTTTTCTCTGATATAACTCTTAATTCTTCTATGGCTTCTGTAATCTTTTCTCTTGCAGAATCGCATGGTTTAGTCTGTGCTCTTATTTCTAATATTTCTCTTAATGAAGCTCCAATGCCATCATTAACTTTTTCAAAATGCCCTTGAGTTTCAACTAGCTTTTTTCTTTGCTTTCCAACATCTCCTAGAACTTCGTTCATAATATCTAACATTTTTCCAGACTCTTTTGACAAGTCTCCAATAATTTCATCTATTTCTTTTACAGATTCACTTGACTGATTTGCCAACTTACTTATTTCGTCTGCAACCACAGAAAATCCCTTGCCATGTTCTCCAGCCCTCGCTGCTTCAATGCTAGCATTTAATGCAAGTAATACTGTTTGATCTGCAATAGATGTAATCATTTGAATTACATTGTTAATTCTGATAGATGCCTCATATGTAGAATTTACTTGTTTATTAATTCTCTCAACTGCATTATTTGTTCGTTCGTTATATTTATCAAGGTTATTCATATTATCTATTGACTGACTTCCATCATCCTTCATTCTACCTGATGTTTCTTCTAAATGTTCCACACTGACTACGATGTTGCTTATTTGATTGCCTATCTCCTCAATATGCTTAGAAGCCTCATTCATGTCACCATACTGTTTCTTAGCATCATCTGAAATAATCTTAACTGCTGACTCAATTTGTCCAGTGGCTAAACTTGTTTCTCCAACCATTCTTTCCAGAATATCTTCTGAATTCAACAGTTGTTCTGATACTTCCTGAATATCAGATATAGCCTCTTTCAGTTTATTTCTTAAATTTATTAAAGACTCAGCCATAGAACCGATTTCATCTTTTCTTTTTATCATTTTTTCACTAATAGAAATATCTAGATCTCCTTCTGCCATCTTTATGATGCACTCTTCAGCCTTACGTATTGGTTTCACAATACTATGGGCAACATAAAGTAACTGAATAGTACCAATTAGTAGTATCACAGCAATCGTATTGGCAATTGTCATCTCACTATATCCCTTTAAAGATAGAATAGATGTCGCTGTTGACATTACAACCAATGGACATAGACCTGTAGCAATAATTTGGTTCCTAATACTTTTTGTTACTTTTTTAGATTTCTTTTTATCTTGATTTTGTATTTTCATAACGAAGATTCCCCTTTTCTGTCAATTCATTATAGTTAGTTTAAACAAAATATATTTGCGTTTTGTTTATGAATTGTTTCTATTTTGTTAATGTAAAATTTAAAGCCATATAATACCCGCAACTTATTAACCACATCTATTCAATTCTAAGAAATACTTTGGCATTAACTAAGGGATTCTTACATATTCATACAAAAAAAAGAAGGAATAAACACTGATTAGGAATTTTATAATCGCTATTATAGCATTAGATGCCATAGACATTTTAGAGAAAAAATTAATCCAATCAGTATTTCTTCCATCCATCTTCTTCGACTTATTAAAATAAGTACTATAAAACTTTCCTTATTATAAGTTTTCTTTGGAATTTATTTACTTTTCTTTTTATAAATTACTACTCCAGCGCCAACAACAGCGACGATAGCTACAACTGGTATAACAGCTCCCATGTTTTATCCTCCTTTCATTGATTTTATTTTTTAATCCCTCCTTATCTTTTCGATATTTTTATTCTACCGACGGATTGTTTCAAAATTACTTATAAAGTGTTTGAAAAATATTAAATAAAATATTTGATAACTATAATTGTAAAAAACGTCTCATTTGAATTGCAAAATATCTCCATTTTGCTTCCTCTTGTTGTTGTCATATTGACATTTTTATAAAACTTCAATACAATTTATATAATATCTTAGCGTGATATTTGGTATAAGATTTATTAAATAACTTTTTTGGGGGAATTAAGATGAATACTAACTTAGATATCCTTTGGAAAAAAATTCATGACTTTACTCTTTCATGTGGAAGGGTGCATGAACCAAAAGCTTTTTCTACTAAGATTTTGTCTAGTCTCGATGAGTTATGCAATTTTGACCAGTCACTAATTTATTTTCTAGATGGAAACGGCAAGGTATACAATCAATATCTTATGAACATTGACAAGCGATGGAGTACTATGTATCTTGAATATTACTCAAAAACTAAAAATTGCTGTTATAGTCTCGAAAGAAATTTTCGAGAAGATCCTGATAAACCTACGATTAATATAAAGGCATGGGAAAAAGAACCTTCGACCGAGTTTATTACTGATTATATTCGCTCTCGTGGTCTTAAGTACTCCCTTGGCTTTGCTCTATATGATTTAAATGGTATGCCTAGGACTATATTTTCTCTAGATAAGACAAAAAATGAAAGTTTTACAGATGATGAGTTCATGACCCTATACCTAATAGTTCCGATATTAAATAACCTACATAAGAATTTTTTCTACCAACAGAAAAGCAGTCAAGGTGTTGAACAAATTTCTTGGGATACCACCAGTCTGACTCCTAGGGAGATAGAAATTGCCAATCTACTGTGCCAAGGTATTTCGCCATCGGTCATCAGTAAATTGCTCTATATCTCACAATCTACAACATATAAACATATCTCTAATATCTATGAAAAAATGCATGTTTCCACTTTACAGGAACTTCTAGTCAGATTGCTAGGCTAAAGTAATTCAAATCGACGATACTCATATTTCACACTTTTTACATTGCACATCTTTGGATTCTTGACTTTCTATCACACCATATTTTCAATTTGATATATATAATTCTCCAAACTCATTAGTCTGATTTAGAATAAGTAAGCATAAAGCTAAATCTTTTTTAAAAAACTCTAATATTATATTGTATCATTTCTCCATTTTAATACAATTAATAATATTAATAATATTTAATTCATAAATAGACTAATTGTAGTAGAATTGCTTATTTGATAAAGTTAAATTAATAAGTATTGTAAACGTTTGCCTTTCTCATGTACAAACCTATGTTTAGATTTCAAAATAGTACTATCAAGTTAAAGAGAATAGTATTGCATGTATTTGAGTATGTGGCATAATTTTAAAAAAGGGGGAATATTGTATGTCAAATGAAAAAGAAAAAAATAATGAAGTTGAAGTCAATAAGGAAGAGAAAAAGAATGTAAAAGCATCAAAAATGAAAAGAGGCAGAAAAACAATTGCACACCTTCAAAAAATGAAAGATAATGGTGAGAAAATTGTACAAATGTGTCCAGCTGATAGAGATAAGTACTTCACTATGGCTGCTGAAATGGCAGGTGTTGATATATGCCGTTTGACAGTTCCTGGTGAGAATACGAAAATGAAAATTGATAATGCCCCTTGGTGGATTAGAACTATTCGTGATGCAGCTCAATATATCCACATTAATTTTTACATGCAGACACCTACTTATTCTTCTAAGGAAGATGCTTTGAGGTATGGATCATTGTATATGGCTGAAGGTGCTGATTCATTGCTTCCTATGGGAGTTAGTAATGAAACCTTAAAGTACATGGCTGATAACCATCTAGTTGTATTTGGTCATGTTGGTGCTTTATCTGGATGGCAGACAAGCAAATATGGTGGATATAAAAGACTAGGTAAGACTGCTGAAGATGCAATGAAGATTTTCCGTCAAGCTTATGAATACCAAGAGAACGGAATGATGGGAATGACTATAGAGTTAACACCTATAGAAGTTACAAATGCAATTGCAAAAAAACTAAGAGTACCTGTGGTAGCTATTTGTGCTGGCGGAGCTGCAAATGGTTCCGAAATGGTAGACTTTGATACTTTTAATATGATGCCTTCTGTTGCTTCTCATGCAAAAGTTTATGCAGACTTCTTTAAATGGGCAGCTACAGCATACGGTAGCTGGGCCAAAGATGTCCGAACTGGTGCATATCCAGAAGATAAGCATGGATTCCATATGGATGAGAGAGAATTAGACAAATTTAAGAATTTATTAGAACAAAAATACTAAAAAGACTTAATCAATAATTAAGTAATTATAACCCCCAAGAGCAAAATTTTTAACATAAAGTTGCTCTTGGGGGTTTGTTAAACATATATTAGGGAGGATGTTATGTATAATTATCATGAAGGATATCAAAGATTATTAGGAACAGATATAAATGGCTTAGGAGATAAAACAAAAGGAATTGCAAATTCAGTTCCTATGAAAGATATTATGGATTTAACAGGTAAAACAGCAATCGTTACTGGTGGAGCAATGGGTCTTGGATCCTGTGTAATTAATAGACTTGCAGAAGCAGGAGCAAATATTGTGATTGCTGATGTAGCAGAAGAATATGCAGAGAAACTTTTAGAGTTTTGCATATCAAAGAATTATAATGTTAAATTTGTAAAAACAGATGTCAGATATGTCAACCAGATAAAAAATGCAGTTAACTTTACATTAAATGAGTTTGGAACTATAGACATATTAGTTAATAATGCTTCTGTATGGAGTCATAAGACGTTATCAGAATTAACCGAAGAATCATGGGAAGAAACTTTAAATGTTAATTTAAAAGGAGCTGTATTTTTTATAAAAGAAGTTGCAAAGGTAATGGAAAATCAGGGTAAAGGTGGGAAAATCATAAATATAGCATCAGTTGCGGGACTCTCGGAAGAACCAGCTCCTGTAATGTTTGATTATGTAGCTTCTAAATCGGGTTTAATAGCAGTAACAAAGTCTATGTCTAGAGCTTTAAAACCTATAGACATAAATTTAAATTGTGTTATACCTGGAGGAATGATAACTCCAGGCGCTGTAAACACTCCTGTAACAGAAAAAGTAAAAGAAATCAGAAAAAATATGAAATCAGTTCCTGCAGAAGACCCAGATATGGTTGCTAGAGTTGTATATATGATGGCAACAAATATAAGTGATTATATGTATGGGTCTACAATAATAGCCGATGGTGGAGCATATTTAAATATGGAATAGTGTATTAATAAAGGTATTAAAAAGGCGGCGAAAAAATCGCCGCTTTTTTGAAATAATTTCAGCGCTTTATTCTATATATACTTTTACAATCAAAAGCTGTCTTCTTGGATTCTCTACTGTTTAAAAATTTATATTCTACTACCCATTACTTTAAGAGACTCCTTTCATCTTCTTTTCAATTTCTTTAAAGATTACTTTTCTAATTTTATATCCATATAGCTCTAGGAATTCTTCTCTATGATCATTAAATATTTACTCTTAAATATTATCAAAAAAATTCTTACTCTCTTATACACTAAAAAAATAAGACTATGTTTATTAAACACAGTCTCATAAAATTATGAATTGATTCTCTTTTATGCTTTTGAATACATTTCATCTTCTTTATTTTTGGATTTTTTTTCATCCCTTATATAAACATACCAATATATAACAGCTACAAATACTCCACCACCAATTATATTACCAAGTGTAACTGGAAGAAGATTCTTTGTGAAAAATGCTTTCCAAGTCAATGCATTAAGCTTCTCAGGTGTTAACCCTAATAGATTAGCAGCATTTATTAGTGCACTATTACCTTTAGCCATAATACCTGCTGGAATATAATACATATTAGCTATACTATGTTCAAATCCTGATGTTACGAAAAGCCAAATTGGAAAAAACATTGCAAAAATTTTACCTGTCATGTCTTTAGCTCCATAAGCCATCCACACTGCTAAGCATACAAGCCAATTACACATAACTCCAAGAATAAATGCCTGTCCAAAAGAAAGTCCTACTTTATAACTAGCAATCTTTATCGTCATAGCCCCTAATTGATTGGCGCCACTATTTAAGAGTCCAGATTGATTAATTAAAAATGCAATAAATACTGCTCCAACAAAATTCCCAAGATAAACAAAGAACCAATTCTTTAACATTGCTGATACCTTAATCTTCTTTTCTAATACTCCAGTCATAATTAATGTATTACCTGTAAAAAGCTCACCACCTGCAAGTATGACAAGCATTAAGCCAGTTCCAAAAATAGCTCCTGATAAAACCTTTCCTAACCCATAAGTTTCAGCTTTTGCAAATAGATTGAATGCTGCCATATTTGAGCCTTCTGATGCGAAAGCAATAAAAGCCCCTGCTAAAATACCAAGTAGAAACATTTTGATAGCTGGTCTATTGGTCTTTTTAATACCTATTTCTACCGTTTCATTAGCTATTTCATTCGGTTTTAAAATATTAATTATATTCATGTAACTCACCTCACTAATATACTCTAATAATTGAGTGAGAAGAATTTCTTATAGAAATAGAATTATAAATTTTAAATCACATTATTTAATCAATTGATTTTCAACGTATTTAAGTAACTCATCTGATTTCTTCATTCCTATAATTTCGATCTCCCTCAATTTATTTTCTATACTGTTCTTTAATTTCTTATCATTCATCATTTTTGTATTTATCATTACATTAAACTTAGAGCTTTGTAAAGCTGCTTTACAAAAAGCTACACCCACCCCTACATCACTTATCGCAATTCTTGTTCCTTTTTGTGCATATTCTTCTAATATATTTATAGCTTGCAGACACGTTTCTGCTATCTCAAGGGGTACCATTGCTGCTTCAACAAGTGCTTCCTGTAGAGCTGCCTCTTTTTTATGTTTTTCCTCATCTGAATTTTGTGGTAATCCATAGGCCTTTGAAAGTGGATAAAAAGCCTCAGCATCCTTTTTAACTAGTTGTTTAAAATGCTCGATTATAATCTCAGATTTTCCTATCAATTCTAGAATATCTTCTTCAAAATGTTTGTATTTTTTTTTACCTATGGTTAAATTTCCAACCATTGATCCAAGAGCTATACCAAGGGCTCCTACATAAGCTGATGCTCCACCACCTCCAGGAATTGGTGACTTTGATGATAATTCATCAACAAAAGTGCTAATGCTCTTTTCTAACATAATCTACCTCCAAATTTATATTTAAGTATTCTTTCAAATTGGTTAATCATATCATTAAAAGGAAGGTAGGTTAAGATCTACCTTCCTTTTAAATATTTGATACTTTTTCTCTTAAATATAACTGAATCCCTAATTTTTTATATATTCAAATCTTCACAAGCTTGTACAACATGGCTTAATAATATAGTGGTTGTGATAATCCCTATACCACCTAAAGTAGGTGTTATCGCTTTTACTTTATCAAAAACTAAGTCATAATCCACATCACCACATATTTTTCCATCCTCTGAAGCATTAATCCCAACATCTATGACAATTGCATTTTCATTAAAATAATTATCTTTAAAATGCTTTGCCTTTCCTATAGCGGCAATTACAATGTCCGACCTCGAGGTAATAGATGCAACATCCTTAGTTTCTTTATGACAAAATGTAACTGTTGCGCTTTCTTCCATCAATAGTAATCCTAATGGTTTACCTACTACTAAGCTTTTTCCTACCATTGCAATACTAGCACCTTTCAGAGGAATTTCATAATATTTTAGTAGTTCCACAACTGCTTTTGGGGTACATGGTATAATACCTTTAGGATTTGTATCTAGTACCTTTTGTAGATTTTCTGGATTCATACAATCTATATCTTTAATAGGACTGATCACTTTATTAATAGTTTCTAAGTCTAAGTGAGACGGTAAAGGACGAAATAGCATAATTCCATGAATTTCTTTATCGATATTTGCAGACTTTATTATTTCAATTAGTTTTTCTTGTGATACATCTATTGGTAAGGTTTTCAATTTACTTGCAATGCCTAAAATCTTACAATTTTTAACTATACTTTTTTCATAGGAAATATCATCTTCTCTATTACCTACTCTAATGATTAGAAGCTTTGGGATATTTCCTTTTTCTTTAAGCTTAGTTACCCTTTTATTGATATCATCTCTCAGATGCTCTACTACAGGTTTTCCATCTAATTTTATTCCCACCTTAATACCTCCTAATACACTTACCAATTTGAAAGTAATAAAAAAATAATATCATATAATTAGAACAATCCTACTATCTCTCCATCTTCTAATATGTCCATTTTATTAGCTGCTGGTACCT
>NZ_JAETGO010000090.1 GCF_016765695.1 Sporosalibacterium faouarense
CGGTACGTACGGTGGTGTGAGAGGTCGGTAGATAAAATAATTATCTACCTCCTACTCGATTTGTATAAATATACTTTTAAGAATGTCAAAAGATAAGTGAGGGAATTGCATATTAAAATTTTATGCAAGATTATATCCTTTTGACTCCGGTATTCAGTCACTTTATTATTTGATTTAAGAAAAAAGTGACTGAATAAACCGTAAATCAAATGAAATCTTGCAAAAAAAATTGAATTTGTAAATATGTAATTTCTTCAAGTAATTAAATTAGTTGATATTTTAAAATTTCAGAAACAGATTACTCACATTTATTAAAAGCAACTTAAAACCTTAACAAATATTTAAATATAGGAGGAATTAAAATGAATAAGAAAACCTTTGGGACTTTAGAGTTTAAGAAAATTAAAGACAAAATTAAGGAGTACACTGCCAGTGATTTAGGGAAAAAATTAGTAGATGATCTTAGTCCAATAACTGATTTAAATGGGATTAAAAATTTATTAAACCTTACTACTGAGGCTAGAAGCATTCTAGGAAAATCACCTCATATACCTTTATTAGGTCTACATGATATTGAGGACCAAATTAGAAAGATTGAAAAGGGAGGAATATTATATCCCGATGATTTAGCAAAAGTATCTTCATTCCTTAGAGGATGTAGTAAGATGAAAAAGTTTATGATAAATCAAGACTATACAGGACCTACTCTAAGTAGCTATAGATATTCAATTACTGAATTTCAGGATATCGAAGCAGAAATAGAATCGTCAATAGAAGGAAGTAGGGTGAGTAGTAAGGCAAGTAGTCAATTGTCACGGATTCGTAAGAAGATAGATTTAACTGAAGTCAAAATTGAACAGAAATTACAAGCGATTCTGAATTCATCAAATTATAAAAAATATATTCAAGATTTTTTTGTGAGTAAAAGAAATGGAAGATATGTAATACCTGTAAAAGTATCTTATAAAAATCAAATTGATGGATCAGTAATTGATAGTTCTGCTACTGGCTCAACTGTTTTTATAGAGCCGTCATCTATTACAAAGATGACTAATGAATTAAGTTTATTAAAAGCTCAAGAAGAGTCAGAAGAGTATCAAATTTTAGCAACAATAAGTGGATATATAGGTCTTCATTTAAAGGAAATAAAGTTAAATCTAGAAGTGATGGCAGAATACGATTTTATTTTTGCTAAGGGTAAGTATAGTAATTCGATAAATGGTGTTGAAGCAGTTGTAAATAATAAGGATTTTATTAAAATAATAAAGGGTAGACATCCATTATTAGAAGAGGATGCAACACCACTAGACTTTAAAATTGGAAAGGATTATAGAACTCTGGTTATAACTGGACCTAATACAGGTGGAAAGACAGTTGCCTTAAAAACTATAGGTCTACTAACTCTTATGACTCAATCTGGACTTCACATACCTGCAAAAAAAGGAACTGAAATATCTATATTTGAAAAAATTCTTGTTGATATTGGGGATCAACAGAGTATTGAACAATCCTTGAGTACTTTCTCAGGTCATATAAAAAATATAATTGAGATAATAAATAAAACAAAGTATTCAACATTGATACTTTTAGATGAAGTAGGAACAGGAACAGATCCATCGGAAGGAGCTGGCTTGGCTGCATCTATTTTAGAAGAATTATATCGAAGAGGAGGGATTACTGTAGCTACAACTCACTATGGAGAAATAAAAGACTTTGCAGAACAGCATAATGGATTTGAAAATGGCTGTATGGAGTTTGACGCTACTACACTCAAGCCACTATACCGATTATTAATGGGAAGGGCAGGTAAAAGTAATGCTTTATGGATAGCTGAAAGGTTAGGAATGAGTAATAGAGTTCTCGATAAAGCGAGGGATTATATTAATACTAGAAATAGTATAGGACAGGATAAAATAAAATATAAAATTGATAAAGTAGATATTAAGTTACCTCAGAAGAAAGAGAATGATAAAAGAGAAAGTCTTAAGAATTCTCAAACCATAGAATTTGTGCAGGGAGATAGTGTTTATATAGGAAATTCAGATAATAAGGGAATAGTTTATAAAACAGAAGATGACAATGGATACTATATTGTTTTTAGAAAAGAACAATTTGAAAAAATCCACAAAAAAAGATTGAGATTACATTTATCAAAAGATGATTTATACCCATCTGGATATGATTTAGATATTATATTTTTTCCTTATGAAAAAAGAAAACTTAAACATGATTTAGATAGAGGTGCCATTAGAGATGTTAGAGAGTATAGGGAAAGAGTTAAAGAAGCTAAAAACGAATAGTATAGATAGCAATTAATGGGGAAGTGTACTTCCTCATTAATTGTTTTTGAGAATTTTCTGTGATAGAATGAAATAAAATATTTTAAATAAAGGAGTATCTATGAATACAGATAGAGTAAAACTAGATAAACTATACAAGGTATTGAAAAAACTAATAAGACAAAATAAAGAAGATAGTATAGAAGAATCAATTGATTATATAAAAAGAATTTTATATTTTACTGCAAAAGCTGTTATATCGTCAATATATTTAAAGCAAGATATAATTACGGAGAAGGAATACCAATTAATTAACTATACAAATCACATAGAGAGGCTACCTAAGTTTTTTTCTGAATTAGTGGAAAAATACGATATGGATAAAGTAATGTCTAAAGGAGAGAAAGAAATAATATTAGATAGTATTTTAAACATTAATATAGAAGTGCTGAAGGGATTTTCAATTGGTGAATTGTATCAATCATCTATCAGTAGTAAAGAAAAGAAAGAATTAGGGCAGGTGTATACCCCTAAAGAGATAGTTAAAAGTATGGTTCGAGAAGGAATAACTGAAGAAAGATTAATAAACAATCCATACTTTAAGGCGATAGATCCAGCTTGTGGAGCAGGATATTTTCTAATTGAAATTTATGATAGGTTATATTCCATATTTGAAAGGAATTATAAAAAGATTATTTCCATAACTCCAGAAATTAAAGATGAATTAGAGGAAGGAATTGATAAATTTATAATTAGAAATAATATATGGGGAACAGATATTGATGAATTCTCTGTATTTATGAGTAAATTTACATTTGCTATTAAAAATGAAAAAATTGATAGCGATAATATAAATATATATCTAGAAGATATTCTTTTAAATGAAAAAAATAATATAGAAGACTTACTTGCATGCAAAGAAAAATCACAAATAGGTGATATCAGATTCGATTTAGTAATAGGTAATCCACCATATATTGGACATAAGAAAATAGATAAAAGTTATAGAAAACAGTTACAATTTTACTATTCAGAGGTGTATTCAGATAAAGCAGATATATCCTATTGCTTTTTTCAAAGAGGTCATGAATTACTTAAATCTGGCGGAACCTTACTTTTTATAACTTCTAGATATTTTATAGAATCCCCTTCAGCTAAAGGCGTAAGAGAATACATAAATAACAATCTTACTATTGATAAAATTATAGATTTCTATGGCAGAAAAGTTTTTAAAGGAATAGGTATAAGCCCTGCCATAATAAAATGTAATAATAATGGAAATATCAGTAATCAAGTGAAGGTTTTCAGACTGATAGATAAAAATTTTAATATTAGTAATGGTAGATATCTAAAAGGGTTTGACAGCATTAAAGTAAGAAAATCCAATCTTAATTCTGATGGTTGGTTATTGATTAACGAGGAAGAGAAGAGGCTATATGATTACATTAATGATTTGGGGAGGTATTCCTTAAGTGAGATTTGCAGATGTAATCAAGGAATAATTACAGGATGTGATAAAGCCTTTATAGTTAATAGTAAAACTATAGAACAAAAAGGTTTAGAAAAGTCCGTAATAAAACCTTGGATTAAAAATAGCGGCATAAGAAAATACGGTATAAGTGAAATAGAGAAATTTATAATATATGCAGATATGATTGATAGTATAGAATCATATCCTAATATATATAATCATATATTTCCTTATAGAGAGAAACTAAAGAAAAGAAGAGAATGTCAAAAAGGATTAAGGGAATGGTATCAATTACAATGGGGAAGAGACATTGAAGTATTCAGAAATAAAAATATATTGTTTCCTTTTAAAGCTCCTAATAATAGATTTACTATATTATATGATGAACTGTTATGTAGTGCAGACGTTTATTTGATGAGTATTAAAGAGGAATATAGTGAGATATCATTAGAATACTTGTTAGGATTCTTAAATTCATCCGTTTGTGAATTTTATTTTAAAACTATTGCAAAAAAAATAAATGATGATCTTTATGATTATTATCCTAACAAAGTAATGAATTTGAGAATAAAAGTGGCTGAAGATACTAAGTATATTGAAGAAAGAGTAAAGGAACTATTAAAGTTAACAGAAAAAAAACATAGTAAGGAATTGGAAGAGATAAATAAAATGAAGATAGAAGAAAAGCAATCAGAAATAAATGCTTTTTTCTATGATTTATATAGTTTAAATGATGAACAAATAAGTATTATTAAAAATAAGATAATAAAAAAGAAATAAAATATTCATGTATCCTAGAGGAGAGGATATTTTGGGAGTAGTAGAATTAGCCGATTATAAATTAAATATTGTTGAAAAGATTTGTATGGATAAATTTGAAAATGATATCATGTTGATTTTTAACAATTTTACCAACGAATCTATGAACTACATTACTACATTAATTAAAAAAGATATTAAAGAAATTGAGGGAAAAGGTGTTCTGTTTGACAATAAACTAATAAAAATCTGCTGCACTATGTATTTAGGAATAGCATGGAGTATGTATAAAAAGGGAAAAAGAATACAGAAAGAAAAAAAGATTATTCAAGGTTTAGATATAAGTGAATATGGTAATTCGGTTGAATTGGTATCGAACTCTATAAAGACAACTAATGTTATGGAGATATTAAATGATATCGTATTAAGATATTTCACATTATATTTAAGTAGACATACAAATGATATTTTAGATAGAATGGAAATAATATATCATCCTCAAATCAAAGATGATAAGCAATTCAAAAAAATTTTCTTAGAGAATTTAAGATCATTTGCAATGAAGGTATTGTCAGTTGGAATTATTGATGAATGCAAAATAATTTGAAATTGAGATCCCGCCTAATAATTAGGCGGGATTTTATATGAATAAAATTATTTATTACTTAATATACATATCAATAGATTTATATTTTAATTAGTTATTATTAATTTAAAGTCTAACTATAAATAATTATGTTATAATGAAATAGTAGGTATAGTTTGATATAGGGATAATATATTGATATTATTATAGATAGTGCTTTTTATAATGGGAGGAAGAATATGAGGAAGAAGAAAATAGTAACTTTACTAGTAGTTGTATTTATCTTGATAAGTAGTATTAACTTTACTGCAGCAGATGACATAATATTTTATATGGATACTTTTGACCATTGGGCTTTCGATACAATAATGTGGGTATCTAATGAAGTGAAACTTTTTAATGGATATGAAGATGGTACTTTTAAGCCAGATAATAACGTTAGCAGGTCGGAATATATTACTTTGCTGTATAGAGCAGCTAAGCTACAAGGACTTATAGATGATGTAAATTCGAACTCTACTCCATTATATAGTGATGTGACAGAAAATTATTGGGCTTATGACAAGATAATGGCAGTTGTTAAATACATTAATATGCAAGATAGTAAATTGAAATTTCAAGATATCTTCCCTGGAAATAAGCTACAACCAAATAAAAAACTAACTAGAGAAGAAGCAATCATACTTTCAAGTTATTTTACGTCACCTTCAATAAGAGAAGATAAAGTTATATTTAAGGATATAAGATCAAGTTATAAATACTATGATCAACTTAATAAATTAGTAAGTAATAGGATTATCGAAGGATATGATGATAATAGCTTTAGACCAAGGAATAATATCACAAGGGCAGAAACAGCTGTAATTCTTAAGAAGCTTTATCTTGACATGGAATATTTAAAAGGTAAATACCTACAAAATATAGAATTGCTAAATATGCCAAAATATAGGAAGTATATGTTATTTGGGGATTATGGCGGTAAACAACTTTCAATTGAAGATAAGCTATATAGAAGAGCAATATCAACTCTAGAATATATATCTATAATACATTATATACCATATGAGGAAAAGCACTTATATGATTCAAATCCAATACAGACGTTGAAGGATCTAAGAAATTCAGGCTATTGGAATACTCTAGGTGTTAACTACTATTTAATCACCGAAGGAAATAATAATGGAAATATTGATGTGTTATATGATGAGCTACTTGAAAATTATATTAATAGGACAGATATAAGGGATGAAGAAACGCTGTTGATTTTTGATATAGATATCAATAAGCTTAAAAGTACAAAGAATACTATAGCTGCTCTTGATAAGTGGATGAAGAATTCTTCTACTGAAGAAGGGAAATTTAATGCGTTATTCATCAAATCAAAAGTGTATCTAGAGAATAAAGAATTTCAAAAAGCCATAAATGTTTATGAAGAGATTTTTGCTTCTAATAAAGAAAGTATAAAAGATAAAAATAAATTTTATGATGAAGAAAATGCTTCTATAGATATAAATCAATCAAAAGAAGAAGGACAATTAGAGGAAGAAAAAAGTAACATAGAAAATGTAAACCCTATATCAAAAATTAATGATGAAATAAAAAAAGTATATATAATGAATAAAGCTTTTGTATTTACTAAAGTTAATAAATACAATGAAGCTGAAAAAGCTTTAAGAGACTGCTGGGAAGAAATGAAGACAGATGAATTTGACGAAGATTTTATAGGAGCATTAAAGGAAGTAATAATTCTCCAGTCAAATTATAATAGCAATGCAAACTTACCTACAATTAAAAGAGATAGTAATATGAATAACGACGAAGATTAGATTGATTCAATACATTACTAAAGAATAACGAAGGGAAGAGGATTATGTCTGAGGTTTTAACTAAGGCCTTAGTAGTAAAGGATAGAAAGATTTTATTACTAAAGAGGAGTGAAAATAGCTCTTTTGGTGGTGGCCTTTGGGATATACCTGGAGGAAAATTAGAATTTGGAGAAAGACCTGAAGAAAGCTTAAAAAGAGAAATAAATGAGGAAACATCTCTTAACATAAAAATACAAGAGATATTAGATATTAATTCAGGAATAAACTATGAAAAGAACAAACAATATATTACTATTGTTTATCTTACGAAGTATGAAAATGGAAGAGTAATACTTAATAAGGAAAATACTGATTTTCTTTGGGTAGATATCAATAATATTGATGAATATGAAAAAATATATTATGTTGATGATAGTATAAGAAAATATATTAGAAAAGGGTACTTATGAAGTACTCATGAAAATAATAAGATTTTGTAATACAAGATTGAACAAATATATACATGTGGAAGTTATTAGTCACAACCCTGATGATTCTTTGATCATCAGGGTTGTATTTAATTATATATTTATTTAAGTGATTAAGCATATTAACCTTATTTTAATCATGTTGACAAATGTCAAATTTTGCAATAATATAAAATTGGCTCGAAAAAAAAGCGAGGAGGTAGAATATGTTTAAATCAATAAATGAGGTTAAAAGTTTTTGTGAGAAAGAAGAGATTAAAATTATAGATTTTAAAATTATTGATATGTCTGGGAGATGGCATCATTTATCTATTCCTGCAGAAAGATTTAATGCCAAAACTGTAGAAAATGGAATTGGTTTCGATGGATCAAGTTATGGTTTTTTAACAGTTGAAAAATCGGACATGATTTTTAAGCCTGATATTAGTACAGCTTTTGTTGACCCTTATTGTGAAGTACCTACCGTAAGCATGATAGCTAATATTTATAAAATTGGAGATGAAACTGAAAGATTTGAGGGTGATCCTAGATATATTACTGAAAAGGCAGTTAAATATTTAAAGGAAACAGGTATTGCTGATGAAAATATTATAGGACCAGAATTTGAATTCAATGTATTTGACCATGTATCTTATGAAACTGCTGGTAATCATCAAGAGGTTACTATTGATTCAATACAAGCTCATTGGAATACAGGAAAAAACGACTTTCAAAACTTTGGATTTCAAGTTCCACATCAAAAAGGATATCATGTAGATTTACCAAGGGATACTTCAAATGACTTAAGATCAAAAATAACTTTACAGCTTGAGGAGCTAGGTATAAAAGTTAAATATCACCATCATGAAGTTGGAGGTGTTGGACAAGTAGAAATAGAGGTCGAACCCGGAGAGTTAATGGAAATGGCAGATAAAACTTTAATGCTTAAGTACATAGTCAAGAATCTAGGTTTACACGAGGGGAAAACGATTACATTCATGCCAAAACCGATTTTTGGAGAAGCCGGAAATGGAATGCACGTGCATATGTGGCTTTTTAAAGATGGTAAACCAGTCTTTTATGATAAGGATGGATATTCACAACTGAGTCAAACTGCTTTATATTATATTGGTGGTATATTAAAGCATTCCCCTGCATTGTTGGCCTTTACTAATCCTAGCACAAACTCATACAAAAGACTTGTACCAGGTTTTGAAGCACCAGTAAGTGTTTGTTTTGCAACAGCTAATAGAAGTGCTGTTATCAGGATACCTGGTTATGCAAAAACACCTAAAGATAAGAGGTTTGAGTTTAGACCTTCCGATGCAACTGCTAATCCATATCTTGCTTACTCAGCATTATTAATGGCAGGGTTAGATGGAATCATTAATGAAATTGATCCTACAGAAGCAGGCTTTGGGCCCTATGACGTGAACATATTCGACCTTCCAGTAGAAGAAAGAGATAAGATTAAAGCTTTACCAAAATCTTTAGATGAAGCTGCTGATGCATTGGAAAAGGATTATGATTTTCTACTGGCAGAAGGAGTGTTTACTGAAGGTATTATAAAAGATCAAATAAGAAGGATAAGAGAAGATGCAAAAAAAATTAATTGTATTCCTCATCCAAAAGAATTTGAATTATATTATGATTTATAGAAAATTAAATTAGAGGATATTATAACTGACTTTTAAATATAAAAAAATGGACCTTCATGATACTTCTAGAGTAGACAGTCTAATTAATTAAAATAGACTATCTACTTGGAAGTATTTTTTATTTTGTTAAAATATTTGAAAAAATATAATACTAGTAGTAAACTTATATAATGAAGTGGGATTAATATAATGAAGGGAGATACTAATGACTACAAAAAACAAATTCGATTTAACAAATAATACGGAAATAGACACAAGCGAATTAAAGAAACTAATTTTAGAAATTAATGAAAATCAATTAAATAATATTGGTCAAATGGCTATTTTAGAGAGCATAATGATGGAAATAGATTTAAAGAAAATTTATAACAAAAATATAGATTTGATAAATAACCAAGGTGAAGATGGAGAAAAGATAGTAAAGCTTTATAAAAAAATAAGAAACAAGGATCTAGATATAAGTTTAGTTATTAATTCAAACGAAATGTCAAAGGAACTGGGTTACGGTTACTTTAAAAATTTAAGAGCTGGATGTCAAGATTTACTTTCAAGTATATCAGGATACGTTACAGAAATATCCTATTTGAACGAAATTGCAAGTGAAACATTACATAAAGACGATATAAAGAGGGGATATGTGGATGTCGTAGAAAATATAGATATGGATAAATTCTATCAGAATGTATATAAATTTCTTACAGAGGATATGGATTCTTTATCCTATAGAGCAATGGAAGTTGTATCAGTTATCCCTATGAGGATCTCTAG
Organism: Sporosalibacterium faouarense; assembly: GCF_016765695.1. Classification (GTDB taxonomy): domain Bacteria; phylum Bacillota; class Clostridia; order Tissierellales; family VENL01; genus Sporosalibacterium; species Sporosalibacterium faouarense. Next base: position 9,794 of record NZ_JAETGO010000090.1, read on the forward strand.
AAATAAATATTATGATATTATTAAAACTGCAATTATAAAAGGTTTGAGAAGTAGTAGCAAGGAAGAGGTTTCAATTCTGTTAGATAGATATAAAACAATTTTTAATGGTACTATGGAGGAAGATTACGGACAGAGATTTGACTATTATTTTAGAAAGACCCATGAATTGAAGAAATTTGATTTTAAAGATAGTTCTTTAGATAATTTATTAGAGCTTCATAATGATACTACAGAAATATTGACTGAAATTGATAGAATAGTTGATGTTATTAGAAAAATTGGATTAATACTAAATAGATATATAGTTATAAATCTATTAAAGAAAAGACTCACTAAATTAGATGAAGATATTCTTGATATTCTTAAGCTGTGGGATAGTTGTGATGAAGAAAACAACAAGTTAGAAGAAGAAATATTTGATAAATGTAAAGACAGAATCAAGAGTATTGAAGAAGATTTTGGTGAAGATAATCTAAAATTACAAGAAATAATAACTGAGTTTTATAAAAGAGAAAGTCAGATGGACGAAGAGTCTAATAATCAGCTACTTAAGACTCAAAGAGTATTATCTTATATGAATGATATGAGCCTGGAAAAAGAAGAGCTTTTATTCCAAAATCAAATAGAAGTAGTGGATGATAATTACTTGGATCAAGCCGTTGATAATTTTATTGAATTTGTAGATAGAAATATTAAAGGTATGCCAAATATACTTAGAAAGACTAGAATGAGAAGACTACTTTGTTTAATAGAGTTTCCCTTTAAGCAACCTGATGAATTCTTTAACTATCTACGTAACTCTATTGAGAGTAGTTCTAAGGAGGATTTAATAGCAAACATAAATTTAGTGGCTGAGGTCATAGCTAAATATAGAACCAGTAAATAAAATAATATTTTTTAAGAGTATATCAAATTATTTTGATGTACTCTTTTTTTCTTTTTTGTTATATTGGATAGACTTATTGTACATAATACATAAGTGAGATTGGAGGGGGTAAAATGACATATAAAGTTGGAATACCACAGGGATTGCTTTTCTATGATTATTATCCTTTGTGGAAAGAATTTTTAAATGAGCTTGGGACAGAAGTTATTTTGTCTAAAAAAACAAACAAGACAATACTAGACCAAGGTGTATCTAACTGTGTAGATGAAGCATGTTTGCCAGTGAAAGTATTTCACGGCCATGTTTGTGATTTAAAGGATAAGGTAGACTATTTATTTATACCTAAGTTTGTTAGCATATACAAGAAGGAATTCATTTGTCCAAAATTTTTAGGCTTACCTGAGATGGTAAAAAATACGATCGAAGATTTGCCACCTATAATTGATATTGAAATTAATCTAAGAAAATCGAATCTTAACCTTCTTAAAGCAGTTATCAAAACTGGTCAGTATTTCACTTCAAATCTATCTAAAATAGCTATGGCATATAATAAAGCATTAAAGCATTATGAACGATATTTAGACTTAATAAATCAAGGAATAGTGCCAATTGAAGCAGTTAAAATGTATAATTTGTCATTAAAAAGAAATAAGAGTTTTAATCAAAACAACTTAAATATTATGATTTTAGGACATTCCTATAATCTATATGATGAGCATATCAGTATGAATTTAATCAAGAAGCTTCAAAGTCAGGACATTAATGTATTAACTCCAGAAATGATAGATACTGATCAAATTAATCAACATTCTTCAAGATTACCTAAAAGGATGTTTTGGAGCTTTGGTAGAAAAATAATTGGTTCTGCTTTTTCAGCAATAGAAGAAAAGAGTATACATGGGATTATTTATGTTTCTTCTTTTGGATGTGGTATTGATTCCATATTAATAGATTTGGTAGAAAGAAAAGCAAGGGAAAATAGCATTCCTTTTACTTTATTAACACTAGATGAACATACTGGGGAAGCCGGGGTTAATACTAGGGTAGAGGCTTTTATAGATATGATTAGATGGAGGGGAAAAGATGAAAGTAACATTTCCACACATGGGTAATACATTTATTGGAGCTAAGGTCCTAATGGAGGATCTGGGAAATGAAGTTATACTTCCTCCTAAATGCAGTAAAAAGACCTTGGAAATAGGGACAAAACATTCTCCAGAAACGATATGCCTTCCTTTGAAGATAAATATTGGCAATTATGTGGAGAGTATTGAAAAAGGTGCGGACACAATACTTATAACTGGTAGTTGTGGACCATGTAGATTTGGATTCTATTCTTTAATGGAAAAAGAGATTCTTAAAGATTTAGGTTACGATGTTGATATTATTGTATTTGATCCACCTGATGGTAGACCGATGGAGCTATTAAGAAGAATTATGAAGGCAGCAGATACAAAAAATGTATATAGGATTTTAAGAAGTATAGTAAGAGGGGGAAAGATACTTGAAAAGGTTGACAATCTAATCGAATATTCAAATAAAATTCGTGCTAAAGCTTTCAATAGCTTTAAGGTTGATACTATAATTGATAACTTCTATGAAGAAGTAAGAAATGTACATGGTATGGAAGAAACGAGTAAGTTAATTAAAGAAACAAGGACAAAGCTAGACAATGTAAAAATTGACCAAAACAAAAAGACTTTAAAGGTAGGTATTGTTGGAGAGATATATACCATTATAGAACCCTTTGCTAATCTCTATGTTGAAAGAAAGCTTGGACATTTAGGGGTTGAAGTAGATAAAGCATTAAAGCCATCTAGTTGGGTAAAACATCATCTTTTACCAGGTCCTTTTGGCTCGGGAGAGGAAAAAAGAAAATGGAAGGAAGCAGCACCTTATTTGAGCACTTTAGTTGGAGGACATGGTAGAGAAACTATAGGAAGTTCAATTATATATGCTAAGGAAAACTATGATGGAATAATTCAAATTTTGCCCTTGACATGTATGCCAGAAATTGTTGCTGAAAGTATTTTACCAACGATTCAAAAGGATTACAATATACCTATAATGACTTTAATAGTAGATGAAATGACCGGTGAAGCTGGGTATCAAACTAGACTAGAAGCTTTTGTAGATCTTCTATGGAAAAGATGGGAGGAAGATAATCATGAAGAACTATTATCTGGGAGTTGATGTAGGGTCTGTTAGCACAAATATTGTATTGCTAGATGAAGAAGAAAATGTGATAATAAAGAAATATTTAAGAACTCAAGGAAAACCACTAGTAATACTACAAAATGGCCTACGAGAGATAAAAAATGAAATAGGAGACTTTAAAGTTAAGGGAGTAGGCACCACAGGTAGTGGCAGACATTTAGCAAGTATAATACTCGGTGCCGATATTGTAAAAAATGAAATCACTTCCCATGCTATTGCAGCTTTAAACTATGTTCCTAATGTAAAAACAGTATTAGAAATAGGAGGGCAAGATTCAAAAATAATTATACTAAAGGATGGAATTGTTACAGACTTTGCAATGAACACAGTTTGCGCTGCTGGAACTGGATCTTTTTTAGATAGGCAAGCAGCGAGACTAGGAGTCGAAATAAACGATTTTGGTAAGCTTGCTCTTAAGTCTAAGAATCCAGTAAGGATTGCTGGAAGATGTGCTGTTTTTGCAGAATCTGACATGATACATAAACAACAACTTGGACATAATCAAGAAGATATTATTTTAGGGTTATGTCAAGCATTGGTAAGAAATTATCTTAATAATATAGGTAAAGGAAAAGATATACAAGGTCCTATTGTATTCCAAGGTGGAGTTGCAGCAAATGAAGGTATTAAGCAATCCTTTAAACAAGCCTTGAACACAGAAATATATGTACCTAAGCATCATGATGTGATGGGAGCAATAGGTGCTGGTATATTAGCTAAAGAAGAGGTAAAAAGTAAAGGAAAGACAAACTTTAAGGGGATTGATATAACTGATATTGAGTATAAAGTAAGGGGATTTGAATGTAATGACTGTGCAAATATGTGTGAAGTTGTAGAGATTACTTCAGATGATAAAGTTATTGCTAGATATGGAGATAAATGTGGAAAATGGACTGACTCTATAAATACAAATGATGAGAAATTAGCTTAGAAGGTACCGTTAGGTACCTTTATTATTTAGTTTGATTTTTTATTTTCTATCTTGACAGACTTGGAATATGTGTTACAATTAAGTTAAATGTAAATGCAAATGATTTGCAACAAGGAGGTTTTAGATTTGAGAAGAAAAGTAACTCTATTTTTGATTGGCCTAATGATTATAGCAATGGTTTCTGTTGGATGCAGTAACAGTCTTAAGGCAGAAAAGAATAATCCACAGAACAATAACGAAGATGCAAATGATTTAACTGTTGCTGTTTCCGTTATTCCTCAGGAAGCGTTCGTTAAAGCAGTAGCTGGTGATTTAGTTAATGTGGTAACTATGATACCACCAGGAAATAGTCCTGCCAATTATCAACCAACACCAAAGGAATTAGAGGATTTTAGTAATTCATCCATTTACTTTTCTATTGGTGTGCCTACAGAGGAAGCCAATATTTTACCTAAAGCAAAGGATCTAAATAATGATATAAAGGTAGTATCATTAGCTGACAAAGTAGGTGAAGTATACCCGCATCGTTTTTTTAGTGAAGATGAAGCTCATGAGCATGATGAACACGATGAACATGACGAAGAGGATGATCATGATGATATAGACCATGAAGAAGATCATCATCATGAAGGGAGAGATCCCCATATTTGGCTATCACCGAAAAGAGTTAGGGTTATGATTAATGTAATCAGAGATGAGCTTACAGCTTTAGATCCATCAAACAAAGAAATTTATGAAGAAAATGCTGAGAACTATATTCAAGAGCTTGATTCAGTAGATCAAGAAATTAAAGATATACTTAGTGGGGTTGATCAACAATCTTTTATAATTTATCATCCATCATTTGGATATTTTGCCGATGACTATGGCTTAAATATGGTTAGCATAGAGGAATCAGGAAAGGAAGCTACAATGAAAAGGCTTCAATATGTAATTGATTATGCCAAAGAAAATAATATTAAATTTGTATTTTATCAAGCAGAATTTGATAGTCAGCAGGCAAGAACTATAGCTGATGAGATTAATGGAGAAGTAATTCAAGTAAACCCTTTAGCATTTGACTATATTGATAACATGAAGAAAATAGCTGAAAAATTTAACAATATATTACAATAATTACGAACTAAAATCCTACATCTAGAAATAGGGTAGGATTTTTTTTGTAAGTATTATTGAAAGGAACTAGAACTTTGTACTAATATCAGAATAAGTTCAATAATATATTACCATATAGATTGTTTTAAAGAGGAGATGTTATAGCATATGTTAAAGGAGATATATAAAAAAAACTGGATTGAAAGTACTATTCTAATTTTTATCTTTGCTTTTTTTATGTTTCATTTAATTCAAATATTTGATAAAGATATCGTAGCAAAACCAGTTCAAGATTTTCTAGAGGGATTTACCTTAATCTTTGTAAGCATTATATTAGAAGCCTTACCCTTTATAATTTTAGGCTCTTTCATTTCTTCATTAATCCAGATGTTTGTTACTGAACAGACTATAGTTAGGATTATTCCTAAAAATAGATTTCTAGGATTGTTTTTTGCTTCTTTAATTGGATTAATATTTCCTGTATGTGAATGCGCTATTGTTCCAATTACAAGAAGATTAGTAAAAAAAGGAGTTCCGATACATATTGCTATAACATTTATGATGGCTGTTCCTATAGTAAATCCAATTGTATTGGCATCTACAAAATATGCATTTGTCGGAGCAAACTATATGGTTTATTTAAGGGGATTTTTAGGCTTTACTAGTGCCATATTAATTGGACATGTAGTTGGAATATTACAGGGAAGAAGGAGTCCTCTTAGATCCAATATATTATCAAATACAACTAGTTGTAGTTGTGGACATGATCATGATAGTAAAAGCTGTGATAATAATGATAATAATCATAGTCATCACCATAACCATCATGAGGAATGTTGTGGAGATCATAGTGCAGTAAGTAGGTTTAATATAATGGGAAAAATTTTAGATACCCTTAGGCATACAAGTATTGAGTTCTACGATGTAGGTAAATTTTTAATTTTAGGAGCCTTTTTATCTACAATGATGCAAACTCTTATTCCAAGAGATACCTTATTATCTATAGGAGATGGTTCGATCTCTTCTATTTTAATGATGATGATTTTAGCATTTGTACTTTCAATTTGTTCTGAATCTGATGCATTTATTGCTAGAACTTTTCTAGGTCAATTTACCACTGGGTCAATTGTAGGTTTCTTATTATTTGGGCCAATGATAGATATAAAAAATACAATAATGCTAGCAAGTAGCTTCAAGATAAAATTTGTTATAAAGCTTATATCTATAATCGCTTTAGTTTGCTTTGGTATGTCAATGTTAGTTAACTTTATAGGGCTATAGGAGGGATATAATGAGAAAATTTAATATAAATGAATTTATATGGTTTATAATTCTGCTTGGCTTTACATTTTTGCTTTATGATTTAACATCCACTGATAAACTGAAATTATTTATCCATCCAAGGCTCACACAGTATGTTAAGATTACATTCTATGTTTTAGTAATTCTTTCAATCGTTCAAATTACACGTGTATTTAGCAAAGGCCATGGAACCAAAATAAGAAAGGGATATATTTTATTTGTCCTTCCACTATTATTAGTTTTTATAGTTAATCCTAAGGGATTAAACGCTCAGATTATTGCTAAAAAGGGAGTCAATTTGGGTGAAATTAGAAACTCAAATATAGGAAATATTCAGGATAAAGATATTGATAATAAAGAAGAAATAGAAAATAGTGGAGTACAAGTAGATAAAGCTACTGAAAGTTCGGAAGCACAATCGATAACTGATAATCAAATGGAAATAAATACCGATTATATTTCCTTTGCAAATACTCAAGAGTCACAAGTGTTTTTAGACACTATAAATAATGTCTCAAATAATACAGAAGAGTTTTTGAATCAAGAAGTAAGTGTAATAGGTTTCATATATAGACAGGAAGATTTCAAAGAAAATCAGTTTGTTATTGCAAGAATGCTATTAAGCTGTTGTGTAGCAGATACCCAAGTGATTGGATTATTATGTGAATCGGAAGAAGCAAATAATTTTAATGATAGTGAATGGGTAAGAATAACTGGAACAGTAAATACAACCGTATATCTTGATCCAAAATTTAATCAAGAAATTTCATTACCTTTATTAAAGATCAGTAGTATAGAACGTGTTAGTGAACCCGAAAGTCCTTATGTATATCCATAAAATAAATTATAGAATAGTTAAGATAATAATAGTCCTATGTAAGAAGAATGAATGTACTCACATATATTCGTATGAACAAATAGGATGAATATTTCGAGTCCCTATGTTATAATATCATTAGTTTACAATGAAGGGATGAAAGCTATGGGGCAAAGCACTGCCGAAGAAAAAAGAGAAAACAATGTAACAGGAGATGAAAATAAAAGCTTCAAAACAACATTAAAAAATGGAATTTTAAGTGGATTGAAAACTACTTGGCTTCTAACAAAGATTATAGTTCCAGTTTATTTCTTTGTAACTTTACTAAAATATACTCCGGTTTTAGATTGGATATCTAGTTTATTCGCTCCTATAATGAAAATAGTAGGATTACCTGGGGAAGCAGCAATAGTGCTAGTTCTTGGAAACATTATTAATCTATATGCAGCTCTTGGAGCGGTTGCTTCTTTAGCACTTACAGGAAAGCAAATCACTATAATTGCTATTATGCTTTCATTTTCTCACAGCTTATTTATGGAAACGGCTGTTGCGAAAAAGACTGGTATCAGTGCTACGGTAGTTATAATAATTAGATTGTCATTAGCAATTTTATCAGGTATAGTACTGAACTTAGTTTTGTAAGGAGGGATAAGGATGGAATTCATTTCAATATTAGGAGAGGCATTAAAAGGAAGCTTAGAGTCGGTTTTTACTATTGCAAAGGTTGTAATACCGTTAATGTTTATTATGGAAATTTTGAAGGATTTAAAAGTATTGGATAAGTTATCAGATATACTAAGACCAGGAACTAAATTTTTAGGAATATCTAAAAATTCATCTTTTCCACTTATGGTGGGATTGACTTTAGGACTGGCATATGGAGCAGGTGTTATTATAAAAAGTGCTAAAGAAGGAGATTTATCAAAGAAAGACTTATATTTACTAATGATATTTCTTGTAACATGTCATTCAGTAATAGAGGATACCTTAATTTTTATTGCCATAGGAGCAAATGGATGGTTGCTTTTAGGCATAAGAATTCCATTAGCAATTATACTTACAGTCATAGTATCAAAGCATATAGATAAATACTTAAAAAGTAGCAAAGGAACTCTTTAGTTCCTTATTTTTATATTATTTTAAAAAATTAGGAATAGAGACCTAAATTTGATAATTCTGTCTATTTTGTTCGAAATTAGAAGGAAATTCTACATAAATGTAGAAAAAATATACTAACGAATTATAATTAAAATAGTTTGTAGGAAATACCAAACATGATGGGGGCTATTGTTTCTTTAAAAAAAGCTTAGAAAAGAAGGTGGTTTAGTGCCAATTATTGATATTAAAGAAGCTATGCCAGGGATGGTACTAAGTAAGAATATCGAGAACGAAGAGAATGGTATAACCCTTATAACTTCTGGAACAGTTTTAAATAGCAGAATTATCGAACGTATATCTAGTATTGGAATAAAGTATGTTCATATATTTCAGAAGATAGAAGAAGATAAGGAGTTACTAATAGTCGAAGAAGAATATGAACTTCAAGAGACACATAAGGAGTTTGCTGATAAGACAAAAAAACTACTTCATAGTATACAATTAGGTAAGAAGCCAGTTATCACAGAAATAAGTGATGTAATGGATGATTTAATCAATCAAGTAACAAAAAGTAATAATGTTTTGGGTAAGCTAAGACAGCTACAGAAGGAAAGCGATTACTTATTTGAACATTCAATTAAAGTTTCTATGCTTGCAACAATGCTTGCGAAATGGTTAAATTACAGCAATAAAGATCTAAAGCTAATTGGGTATGCAGGAGTCTTTCACGATATCGGGAAGTTAAAAATATCCCACGATATTCTTAATAAAGCTGGCAAGCTTAATTCTAGAGAATTTGAAATAATGAAAAAGCATACTGTTTATGGATACAATATTTTACAGGATACAATTGGAGTAAGTAAAAGTGTTGCTCTATCTGCATTACAGCATCATGAGCGAGAAGATGGAAGTGGATATCCATTAGGATTTAAGTCAGAGAAAATACATGAATTTGCACAAATAATTGCTATATGTGATATTTTTAATGCAATGACCACAGACAAGGTGTATAAGTCTAAGCAATCTCCATTTAAGGCAGCTGAATATATTGCAAGGTGCAGTTTTAATAAGTTAAATCCACGTATTGCTAGAGTCTTTTTAGATAATATATCTAAATTTTATGTAGGAAATGTGGTAAAACTTAACACCGGAGATATAGGTGAAATAATTTTAATTCATAAAAATGAACCTACACGACCTGTAATAAAAGTGGGAGAGGGTTTTGTGGATCTACTAATAGAAAAGAATATTGAAATAGAAGAGGTTATAAACTAATAAAAAGTTACCCCGTTTTTTTACCACTTAGTAACAAAGAAAATTTAAAAATTAAAGCTCAAGTCATTCAGACTTGAGCTTTAATTAATTTTATAAATTATTATATTTATTCTTCGTTTTCTTCAATAGCTTGTGATACTGATCTAGGTCTAGGTCTAGGACAAGGATCATTAATACTTGCTTCGTCAATTTGATCTGGGAATAATGGTGGGAATGTAGAACAAACTGGTGAAGTATCTGCCGCTAGAACTGGGAACCCAGTTGATAGAACACAAAGCTGAACTGGAACTATTATTTTCTTTTCACATGTAGTACATAATGATATGATTAAGTTTGCAAATACTTCTCCTGTCTCTGAATCTACAATTAAATCTCTTCTAATATTATTTGTAGCTAATCTTGGTTGACAAGCGATATTGCAGAACTCAGTAAAACGAGGTAAGAATGCAGTGTTTAATACTGATGGAACACAGAGTTCAAAGAAATTAGTTAAAAATAGTGGATCCTTTGGTGGAGCTACAGGTACATTAGCATATAGAGTAGCTTCACACTTTTTATCACAATCATCAGTAAATAGCACATCGATTTCTAATACTACATTACCTGTTATAGTTATATTTTGTGTACCAAAGATAGGTGTTCCTCTGCCTTCATCGTCACATTCACTTGTGTCGGCGTAAATCAATCTTTCACTTCTAGTTCCATCTGGACCTACAACCTCTACTTCTTTACCATTGCATTTTACGAATTGGCCGCCAGATATTTCAGTTTCAGGGAAAGCTGTTAGATTTCTATCATCAGCTAAATCATTTGGATTAAAAAACTTTCTACATCTAATATCTAAAACTCTAATAATTCTTGCACCTCTTCCTAGTGCAGGGCTTAGAGGCTGACCAGCTACAGTTCTTAATCCTTGTAGATTGAATAAAGCTGCATCATAAACCTTTTGAACATATATAGGCTCAGATCTAACATTTCTCATAGAACCGTCAAATTCACAACCTGTATTACCAGTACAACATCCTTCTGGTAGTGTTAAACCTAATTCGTCTGAATTAAAATTACACTTCATTTGCAATCCTCCTTTAAATTGATTGGAAATAACCTTTCCTACTATTAATATATTCTTCTTAAGGGATATTGCTACTTTTTAATACTTCTTTGTAATAAATTATTGATTTTGAAAATATAATGTTATGAAGCAGATTTTTTTTCTCATTAGCATTATATGGGAATCTGATGAAAATGTGAAAGAAATGGAGATGAAATTATGGCTTTTTCTAATCAAAGCAGTTCAATAGTTACTGATAGTAAAGGCAATTTGTACTTTTTCTTATGGACACAAAAAGGGATCGAACTAGTTTTTTTAGATAAGATAATCGTAAATACAGAAAAAAAGATTTTAGTTGAAGATTGTCATGAAGACTTTGATGTAATAGTTGATTCTAAAGATAAAATACATTTAATTTATCAGAAGAAAGATGGGAATATTGAAAACAGAATATGTAGTAATGGTATTTGGAAAAGGGAAGAAGTAGTTCATCAATTAAATAAGAAAGCTTTCAATTTGAAAATAGGAAGGTTAAATAACAAAATTCATATCTTTTATTGTGTACCTAAGAATGATAATAATAAAGTATACAATAGATATCATGCATTTAAATTAACAGATACATGGGAAACTAAAGATGTAGGAGCAATATCAAGATTAGACATCTTAAATACTTTTGAAATTCAAGAATATAGTAATAGTTTATTTTGGGGCTATTTTGATTTAGTTAAAGATATGGAGCAGCTATATATTCAGCAATTTGATATTCAAAATAATAGATGGATAGATGAAATTCAAATAACCTCTAATCAAACTAAAAAACTGTATCTTGATTTTATTATTCTTAATGGCTTTATTCATATAACCTATTGTGAAAATTTTATGGGTAATTATGTTGTAAAGTATGAGAAATATGAGATTAATGTTAATCAGCAAATGAAAAAAGTGAATGAAGAAATAGTATCTAATCCATCAAACTGTTCATATCCTACATTTGTTGTTTTTCAAAGTAGATTGTGGATTATATGGACAGAGTTAGAAAACTTGATGAGTGTATATTCAGAAGATATGGGAGATAATTGGAACGAACCATACTTATGGTCTGAATCAAAACAAGAAGTGTTTACAAGATATAGATTTGATTCTAATGAAAGAAGTATTAGTAATACGTATACATTAAACTATTCTTTTGGAAAGCAATACCCAAATATATCCTTCATGGGATTTGGTAAACTAGATAAAGCAGTAGAAGTTCCTTTAAAGTATAAAAAAAACGATATTAAAATGGATATAGAACAAAAATTTGATCCAGAGAATAGTATTCAAGAATTAGAGCAGGATGGAAACAAGGAGGAAGAAAAAAAAGAAAGTAATGAAGATATTGTAAATTTAAAACAAGAGAGTCTATCATATATTAATAAATGGCCTAAAAATAATATAAAACCGTATATAGAGCATAAAGAAAAGAATAAAAGGGATGATGATATGATTGATGAATTAAAGGAAGATATTAGAAGACTTCAGAAGGATGTAAAAGATATAAATGATTCAATAAAAAAATTAAAAGAATTATATAAAGAGTTATACAAAGAAGTGGAAAGGAACGTAGAAGGAGATGAAATTGGTATTCACGAGGAATTAAACAAGGTAGATAAGCGCGTTCAACAAATAGAAGATTTTTTAAATAGAAGAAGAAGAGGATTATTTGGAAGATAAAAATAGCGGTCTAAATGACCGCTATTACATATGTTAGAGCTATTTTTTCTTATATATCCCTTTTTCAAATGTACCTCTTATTTCGTTCATATCTGAGGTTTTTCCTAATATAAGCATCAGTTTAATACGTGCTTTTTGACCTGGCAAATCACTTCCGAAAATCACACCGGAGTCTCTTAAAGTTTTACCAGCTCCTGGATAACCATAGGTATCAAGCACTCTACCCATTGGACATCTAGAAACTAAAACTACCGGGATCTGTTTTGATATAGCTTTTTTAATGCCATCTACCATTTCTGGGGGAACATTTCCTCTACCAAAGGCTTCAATAACAATACCTTTATAATCAGATTCAATACAGAAGTTAATCAAGTCTGAACCCATACCTGCACCACATTTGATTAAAGCTACCTTTGATTCAAGACTTTCAGTCAATATATGATGATGAGTAGTTATGTCTCTATAAAAAATAACCTCATCATTGTCAACAATACCTAGTGGACCAAAATACATGGATTTAAAAGTGTCTAATGAAAGAGTATTGGTTTTAGTAACCTCCGATGCGGCATTAACCTCATTATTCATAACTACTAGCACACCTTTATTTTTTGCTTGTTCTGAGATAGCAGTTGATATGGCAGCTGAAAGATTACTTGGGCCGTCATAGCCAAGTTCTGATCCATTGCGCATTGCACCAACAACAACTACTGGTTTTTCTGATTTTATTGTCAAATCAAGTAGGTAAGCGGTTTCCTCTAGGGTATCAGTGCCATGAGTTACTACTACACCAGTAATGTCTTCACGAGCAATCGTTTCTTTAACTATTTTAGATAATTCCATCATTCGATCTGGTGTCATATGTGGTCCGGGCAATTTTCCATAACTATAAATTTCTACATCAGTAAATTTTTCTATATTAGTAACCATAGCCATTATCTCTTCGCTGGACAAAGCTGGAATTGCAGCATTTATTCGAGGATCAATCTTCATGGAAATTGTTCCTCCTGTAAATATTACAGCAACTTTATTTTTCATTAAAAGACCTCCCATCGATGTTACGAACATTTCTGTTTATTCCAATTATCATTTTAACATAAATATAAAATAAGTACACCATATATATTGTTACATTTAATTAGGATATTAATTTATTTGGAGGATGATGTTATGAGTTTTAAAATAATAGATGATGTTATATCCAAACTATTGAAAAAACCAAATATAGAAGAGGAATATGATAAGATTGGTGGTATATACGACTCATGTAAAACTAAAACTCAAAGAGAAGTACAAAAAAAGGAGAAGAAATAAAAAATAGAAATATAACTTAGATGGCACTATACACCATAAAAGGAATATCTGAAACTTGAATAGATGTAATAAAATGGATATAATGTATGGGATAAGGGGCGATAAATCTGGGGGGATAAAATGGTTAGCAGATTAAACAAAAGAGCATTAATTATAATTATTATAATAATTTGTGTATACATATCTCTTAACTTTTTAGAAGATAATATAGGATTCTTTTATGAACGGGGGACTTTTGAAGAACTAATTTTTTCGAACTTTGAAAATGGGTTTAATAAAATTACTATGACTAAAGAATCAATAAAAGGTGATATTACTAAAGAACTGAGAAATGCAAGCAAAGGACAATTGAATGAGATATCATCTGAGTTCAGAGATTTTAAGCTTATTATGCAAAAAAACGGAGGATCTTATGTAGATGTTAATTATAGAATTATTTTTAGTAACACAGAAACAGATGAACACTTGATTATCTATACTATTAATAAAAGAAACCTTCATGTTAATATGTCTGCAAGATATGAAGAGAAAGATGGTAAAGTTATAAATAGGCTAGTTGAAAACAAAGACAGAACATATAAAATATGGTTTGATAAAATTGACTATGAATTTCTAGCACATTATTTTGAATCCTTATAATATTAAAGATATAGGTTATGAAGTATTTATTTTATACATACTTTTATAGTTCAGTGTTTTCGTATATAATCATATATAATAATGAATTTAAAAAGGGGGCAAAATAATGGATAAGACTATATCTAATACTATAGAAAATTTGAAAAATAATGGTTTTAAGGTTGAGTTCTTTGATGATGTATATATTGCTAAGGAGAAAATTCTTAAAGAAATTGAAATTAATGAAGATATTGGTATTGGTGGATCTATGACTATTTATAATATGAATTTACACAAGGATTTGATTAATAGAGGAAATAATGTATTTTGGCATTGGCTTGTAAACCCTGAAAATAGGAATGAAGAAAGAAATAAGGCTCAAAATGCTTCAGTATATTTGTCAAGCACTAATAGTATTACTGAAGATGGTAAGTTAATTAATATAGATGGTCTAGGTAATAGAGTTGCTTCTATGTTTTATGGTCACGATAGGACTTTTATTATTGCTGGAGTTAATAAAATAGCAAAGAATTCTGAAGAGGCAATAAAGAGAATAAAAGAAGAAGCCTGTCCTAAGAATGCAGAAAGATTAGACTTAAAAACACCATGTAGATATACTGGCAAATGTAATGAGTGTGATTCATCTGATAGAATGTGTAGAGTGACTGTAACAATTGAAAAAAATCCTATGCAAGGGAATATAAGTATTTATCTAATAAATGATAAATTAGGATACTAATGAAAGTATAGTCAATTTCTATTGAATAGAAATTATATAGCACAACAGATAAGCTGATTAGAGGTGAGAGAATGGAAGTATATTTAGATAATAGTGCTACTACTAAGCCACGGAAAGAAGTTATAGACGAGATTAACTATATGTTGAAGAATGCATACGGAAATCCATCTTCACTTCATAGAATGGGTTTTGAGGCAGAAAAAAGAATAACTGATTCTAGAAAGACAATTTCTAATTGTTTAGGATGTAGAGAAGAAGAGGTGTATTTCACAGCCAGTGGCACGGAAAGCAATAATATTGCAATTCAGGGAATAGTTAATAGATTTAAAAAGCGAGGGAATCATCTAATAACAACAAAGATTGAACACTCTTCTGTAATTAATATTTTCAAGCATTATGAGTCAAAAGGATTCAAGGTTACATACGTTGATGTTGATGATAGGGGAATTGTTGACTTAAAGCAACTAGAAGAGAATATAACAGATGAAACAATACTTGTAGCAGTTATGCTTGTTAATAATGAGATAGGTACTATTCAGCCTATTCGAGATATAAAAACTATTATAAATAAAAAGAACAAAGATACTAAGCTACATATCGACGGCGTTCAAGCATTAGGTAAGATACCTGTGAATGTTAAAAAGTTTGCCTTTGATACATTTGCATTTAGTGGCCATAAGATACACGGACCAAAGGGCATAGCAGGGTTATATATAAAGAAAGGATTGAATCTATCTCCAATTATATATGGTGGAAATCAAGAATCTGGAATTAGGTCTGGAACTGAAAATGTTCCTGGAATTGTAGGATTAGGCAAGGCCGTTGAAATTGATATGGAAAACTTTCAAAAGGAAAAATCATATATAGCTAACTTAAAGAAATATTTTCTGGATAGAGTAAGAGATGAAGTGGAAGATATTAAAGTAAATAGCATAGTAGATGAGGATAAGTGTGCACCTCATATATTAAATATATCATTTTTAAATATTAGGGGAGAAGTGTTACTTCATTATCTAGAGGAAAAAGGAATATTTGTTTCAACTGGCTCAGCATGTTCTTCTAATAATAAATCAAAAACAAAAAGTAGAGTATTGGATGCAATTGGATTATCAGATAATGAGGTAGAAGGAGCAATAAGGTTTAGCTTTTCCTATAATAATACTAAAGAAGAAATAGATTACACTGTTAAGTGTTTAAAGAACAGCGTAGATGAAATAAGAAAAATTACTATGAGGTGATAATGTTGGATAAGGTTGTAAGTGTAAGCTTTGGAGAACTGGCTCTTAAAGGGCTTAATAGAAGCTATTTTGAGAATAAGCTAGTAAAGCATGTTAGAAGAGTGGTTAGAGACTTTGGAGAACCAAAGGTATATAAAGAACAAGGAAAGCTTTACATAGAGGCAGAGGAATTTAATATAGATGAAATTGTTAATACTGTAAAGAAAGTATTTGGAATAGTTTTAGTTAGCCCATGCTATAGAATTGAAAAAGATTTAGATGAAATAACTAAGTATTCTATTGAAGCAGTAAAAGAAGCGATGTCTAAAAGGGATATAAAAACTTTTAAAGTTCAATGTAAGAGGGCAGACAAACAATTTCCAATGAATTCAATGGAAGTTGCTAGAAAATTGGGACATGAAATATTGAAAGAGGTAGATGGACTTAGTGTAGATGTTCATAAGCCTGACCTATATGTCTATGTTGATATTAGAACAAATGCTTATATCTTCACTGAAAAGATTAGTGCATATGGAGGACTACCTGTAGGAACTAATGGTAAAGGATTACTTCTATTATCGGGTGGTATTGATAGTCCAGTTGCAGGATTTATGATGGCAAAAAGAGGATTACAGATTAGTGCTGTACACTATCATAGTTATCCCTTTACTAGTGAGAGAGCTGAAGAAAAGGTTAAGAAGCTTGCTGAAATATTGTCGGTTTACTGTGGTAGCTTTAGATTTTATAGTGTTAATCTCCTGGATATTCAAAAGGCAATAAATGAAAATTGTCCAGAGAAGGAAATGACATTATTATCAAGAAGGTTTATGATGAAAATCGCAGAGAAAATAGCTGTTAAGGAAGAAATAGATGCATTAATTACAGGTGAAAGTATGGGACAGGTGGCTAGTCAGACGATTAAGAGTTTAAATGTTACTAATTCAGCTGTAGACGTACCAATCTTTAGACCTTTAATAGGAATGGATAAGACAGAGATAACTGATATAGCTACAGAAATTGAAACGTTTGAAACTTCAATACTACCATATGAAGATTGTTGTACTGTATTTCTACCTAAGCATCCAGTGACTAGACCTAAGCTAGAAGATATCGAGAGATCAGAATCTGTTTTAGATGTTGATAAATTAGTTAATGAGGCTATTGAAAAAATGGAGGTTATCACAATACATCCTTAAAAATCACATATTGATTAATTTTGTTAAATAAGATGATTTCTAGAATTACTAGAAACATCTTATTTTTTTATAAATAAATTTGCAATTTTAACCATTGACTGAGAAGTTGAATAATGATAAGGTGTAAATATTACAATAAATTAATATTTATAATTAGAGACCCGAAGGAGGTAAAGGATTTGATTAAATCATAAGTGTTGTATAAAAATTAGAAGGGGGAAGGAATATGAATAGAGATGGATTTGGTTCTAGATTAGGTATATTGGCGGCAGCAGCAGGATCTGCAATTGGATTAGGTAATATATGGAAATTTCCATATATAGCAGGTGAAAATGGAGGAGCAGCATTTATACTGGTTTATTTAATCTGTATTTTTCTAATAGGAATGCCAGTTATGCTTTCAGAGCTAGTAATAGGAAGAAAAGGACAATCAAATGCAGTTGGTTCTTTTGAAAAGGTAAAACCAAACAGTCCTTGGAAATTTACAGGGGTTTTAGGAGTAGGGACAGCATTTATAATTTTATCTTTTTATTCAACTATAGCTGGATGGATATTTGCTTATATAAGTAGAGCTATTACTGGAAAATTAACTACAATTAACCCAGGAGAGCTAGAAGGATTCTTTGGAAATCTAATAAGCGGAAGTTTTGAACCGGTATTATGGCAATTTATAGTGATTTTTATAACCGCTTTTATAGTTATTTCTGGTATTAAAAAAGGAGTAGAAAAGTATAGTAAGATTCTTATGCCAGTATTATTATTATTATTGATAGTATTAGCAATACGTTCAGTAACCCTTGAAGGAGCATATGCTGGACTTGAATTCTTATTTAAACCAGATTTTTCTTCTTTATCAGCAAAAGGCGTATTGGAGGCATTAGGTCATGCTTTCTTCTCACTAAGTTTAGGTATGTGTACTCTTTTAACCTATGGTAGTTATGTGAAGAAGAATGAGAAACTACCTTCATTAACTTTACAGATTACATTGGCAGACACTTTTATTGCACTTTTAGCAGGTATAGTTATTTTTCCAGCAGTGTTTGCATATGGACTTAGCCCAGATAGTGGTCCTAATTTAATTTTTATAACATTACCAACGGTATTTCATTCTATGCCATTTGGAGGATTCTTTGAAATATTATTTTTCATTTTAATTGGTATAGCAGCAATAACTTCTACAATATCCTTATTAGAGGTACCTGTAGCATTCTTTACTGAAGAGTTTAATTTATCAAGGAAAAAGGTTACAGTTTTAATTGCAGTAATAATATTTATTATTGGTGTACCAAGTACTTTATCATATGGTGTTATGAAGGACATGACCATATTTGGAAAAAACTTCTTTGATCTAGCTGACTTTACTGCATCAAATATTTTGTTGCCAATAGGAGGATTATTAATATCCTTATTTGTAGGATGGGTATGGGGTACTAGAAATGCCATAAGAGAGGCGACTAACGAAGGTAAGATTAGATTTTTATTGTCTGGAGCTTATGGTTTTGTAACTAGATTTATAGTTCCAATAGGTATATTAGTTATATTATTCTATTCAACAGGAATAATTAAGCCATAGATTTACAGAAATGATAAAGCTATGTAGATAAATAAGAAATTTGCTTATTTAAATTCTATATAAGATCGTATTTAAGTTTTAAGTATGCAATTTCTAAAATTTAGTGAATATGATTTTAATACAGAAAGACCTCTGATAGTTAGGATAGATAGGTTAAAATATTCTAATGGAAGAGGTCTTTTTCTTATTTGTGTGGAATTACTAGAATTAGAATATTTTGATGAGTTTGAAAGGGTGATAAAAATGGGAAATACTAATGTAGTTATAGAAAAGCTAAAGGAAACAGATTGTCAAATCATATCCAAAGGATTTAAGGACCAAGGCTGGAATAAACCTGTTGAACAATATAAGAAGTATTATTTACAACAGTGCTATGGGGAAAAGGTAATTTTAGTTGCTAATTATGATGGACAATTTGTAGGATATCTAACTATAGTTTGGAAATCAGACTATCCGTTATTTAATGATAGAAGTATTTCAGAAATAATGGACCTAAATGTACTTATAAAATTTAGGGGAAAAGGTATAGGTGCTGAGTTAATGAATGAGGCAGAGAAAATCGTAAAAGCAAAATCAAATATATGTGGTTTAAGAGTAGGTCTGCTTAAGGACTATGGTCCAGCTCAAAATATGTACATAAATAGAGGTTATAAATTTGATAACATGGGAATTTCTTATGATAATAAATATCTTGATTATATGGAAAAAACTATAGCAGATGATGATTTATGTCTGGGAATGATAAAAGAGCTATAAAATATAGGGGGAGTACGTAATGCATAATTTTTTAATTGGAATGCACGGTGGATTTGATTATGAAAAGTTCAATAGAGATTTTAAAGAAGGTTTTTTTGGAATAGAAGCGTGTATGTTTCCGAATGAGAAGGAAGTAGGTGTTTTAGTTGAAGAAGCTAAAAAGCATAAATTCAAGATGGGAATTCACTTTTCATTATTTCAAGGAAGCTATAGGCTGAGAGATCCTTTATTCTTGTCTTTAGATAGTAATGAAGTTGAAAAATCCTATAAGGCCTTTAAAAGTGAGTTGAAATACGCCAGTGAAATAGGAGCTGACTATATTCTAGTTCATTTTCCTAAACCAGTATTACTAGATAAGGATATTAATTGGGATAATTGGAGATTTGGACATAAAGATGAGTATATATATGAAGACGAATATCCTTATAATCTCTTTAAGAAAAATATTGAATATATGTTTTATAGGCTTTCTGAACTTTCAAAGAATTATGGTGTAAGAATTGTTTTAGAGCATGATGCCATTAGTAAGTATTTGTATAAGACAGAATTACTTACTGAATTATTAGACCAATACAATAATTTGAAAATATGTCTAGATATAGCACGATTACATCTCTTAGAGAGTATAGATAAAGATTTTGATAGAAAGAAATTTGTTAATCAGATGGCTCCATACACTTACTTAGTTCATTTATCAAATGTCAAAATAGATTCTAATTTAACCAATAATCATTACCCAGCTCTATCTCATTTAAATAATGAGGATGGATGGGCTGATGCAAGAGAGTATTTAAGAGATATAACAAGAATAAATAAAGATATAAAAATACTATTTGAACACCGTTCTGATCTCATTTCTGACGATGAACTGGAAGCGTGCTATAGGTGGGTTGATGGGGTTGTGAATAGATGAAAAATGGATAAAAAAGCATTGTTAGTAAACAAACAATGCTTTTTTTGTATCTAAATCGACTTTAAAGTACAAAAGAAACCAAAAAATTTTTGATGCAAGAAAAGTAAATAGTGCAATATCAACACTAAATTATGAGGCGTGAAGGGGCAAAAAAAGTAAAATTTACTTTTTTATCTAATATTAACCGTTTCTGATTACTAATTTTGACAAATTTCTACCTTTAGCACATGGTAGTATTTTATTATATTCTATTATGTAAAGAGATTGTAAGGAGGTTTTAAGGTGAAGCATTATAAGTTGAATTTCAAATTTTTATCATTACTATTAGTTTGTGCAATTATCATGATTTCAATACCAGTGCAGTCAATTATGGCAAGTGCCTCTAAGACGCCAATGATAACACTTAATGGTAATAATGAAATAACATTGGAAGTGGGGACAAGTTATGCAGAAGAAGGAGCAATAGCATTAGATGATGTAGATGGAGATCTCTCAGAAGATATAGTAATTTCTGGGGATATAGATACATCTGTTTTAGGAGACTATACAATTTATTATGAAGTTTCTGATATGGATGGGAATACAGCAGAGGAAACAAGAGTTATACATGTAGTAGATACAACATCTCCAATGCTAGCACTAAATGGTGAAGAGGATGTAGAACTGACTATAGGAGATACATATACAGAAGAAGGAGCGTTAGCAATAGATAACTATGATGGAGATATATCAGATAATATAGAAAAAGTAGGAACAGTAGATAACACAAATCTAGGAGAATATCCAATAAATTATCTTGT
>NZ_JAETGO010000070.1 GCF_016765695.1 Sporosalibacterium faouarense
CTCCACTTTAAGGTATTCCTTATAGGTCCAGTTCAAAGGTGTCGCAAACACGAAGACGTTATAAGACATGCTCACTATGATATTCAAATTGCATAAAAATACTCATTAAAAAATATATGAATATGATTATGTCTATTAGAACATAATCATGATATAATAATTGTATTCAAACATAATGATATGAATATATTTAGAAAGGATGAGTATAAATATGAGAATTTATAAGAGTGATAATCTAAGCAATTTTAGTATACCAATGAATATAGTAACTTTAATATCTAAAATCAATGAGTATAAAGGAAAGCAAAACCTCTATATTAATCAATCTCCTCAGATATTAGAAACCCTTCAAGAGGTAGCGATTATCCAGAGTACTAAAGCATCAAATAGTATTGAGGGAATAATTATAACAGACAAGAGATTAAAAAAAATTATGAAAGAAAAGTCTATTCCAGTTGACCGTTCAGAAGGTGAGATTGCTGGATATAGAGATGTACTTACAGCAATTCATACGTCCTATGAAGCAATTCCTGTTAGTACAGGTATAGTGCTACAATTCCACAGGAATTTATATAAGTATGTATCTGCAAATGGTGGAGTATGGAAAAATCAAGATAATGTGATAGAAGAGATTTTACCAAATGGAAAGAGGTATATTAGATTCAAACCAACAACCGCTTTTGAAACACCGCATGCAATGGAAGATTTATGTAATAATTTAAATGAAATTATGAGATCTGAAACTGTTGATCCACTGATATTAATAGGTACTTTTGTTTTAGACTTTTTATGCATTCACCCTTTTAATGATGGAAATGGTAGAATGGCTAGATTGCTCTCCCTACTTATGCTATATAAATATGGATATGAAGTGGGGAAATATATAAGTTTAGAAAGAATTATTGAAGAGAGCAAAGCAAGTTATTATGACACATTATATAAATCTTCTATTGGATGGAACGAAGGAAATCATAATATCTTTATATGGCTAGAATATTTTTTAGGTACAATATTAGCAGCATATAAGGAGTTTGAAAGTAGAGTAGGATTAATTAAAAATAAAAAAGGAAACAAGAGTCATAGAGTTGAAGAAGCAATAATGAATGTATTAGGTACTTTTTCAAAAGAAGATATAAGGAATGCATGTCCCGATGTATCAGAGTCTACTCTTAATAGAGTTTTTAAAGAATTAAAAGACACGAAAAAAATTGAACCAATAAATAAAGGGAGGAGTGCTAAATGGAGAAGATTAAAATAAATACGGTAACTAAAGCACATCCTCTAACAAAGTTTTTGCGTAAAGGTGCACTTAGGACAAGTTTTGGGGTCTTGTGCACCACACCTTTTCACTGGGAGACAAGCTCCGCCAAGGGGGATTCCTTTGAGGTCCAGTTCAAAGGTGTCGCAAACATGGAGACGTTAAATGAAATTAGTCGCAATTACTTATCTTAGTCATTCAGTTTGTACAAGTTGAACTTTTGGGATTAATTGATGTTAACCACTAGTATTATGAATAATAGTAAAACCTAAAATAGGTGTTATTGTTAATTATATAGTTAGAAAAAAAGGGGGAGTAAATTATGTCATGTTCTAGCGATGCGGTAAATACGATTTTTGAGGAACGTAGTGATTTTATTGTAATCGGTCTAACTGGAAGAACTGGTTCTGGTTGTACAACTGTTTCAAAGATTCTATCTCAAAATAATTTTAACAAGCTTGCTCTAAAAACACCAAAAGATTGTGACTTTACTGAGAATGAACAACGCAAATATAGACTTGTATATAATTATGCAAAATGTAATTGGACACCATTTAGAGTTATTGAAATGTCAACAGTTCTAGCTTCATTTGTTTTTCAAGAAGGTTATAGCCCTATCAAGAAGTTTATAAACGAACAAAAAAATATAGAGATTCATAGAAAAGACAAACTTTTATCAGAACTTGAGACATTGTCTCCATCTATTAATAAGATTTCGGAAGATTTTAAAAACTATATTGGCGAAAATGGACGTTTAAAAAAGAATTCAGCTGAAATTAAGATTGCTGAACTTAAATTATTATCGCAGATAAGTAAAGAAACAATTAGATTTAAGGAAGTTTTGAAAAAGTATACACTAACACAACAGATAAATATAAAAGGCGATAACCAAGAATGCATAGCTCAAGCATACACATATTTCTTCCAACAGTTTGGAAATAATGTCAGATCTAGTGGTAATCCTTTCAATAGTTCATTTAGTGGTAAGAACATGTTTGACTTAGCTCAACGTGCAAATGATTTCATAAAAGCTATTCGTGAAGTTCAACGATTAAAGAAGGAATCAACACTAATATGTATTGATGCACTTAGGAATCCTTACGAAGCTACATATTTTCAAGATAGATATTCAGCCTTTTACCTGATAGCAATTGATACAGAAGATGAAGAACGAGGACGTCGTTTAGCTGGAATGAACAAAAATCAAATATTAAGTTTAGATGCAATGGAATACCCTAACAAGCTCACAGATGAAAAAACTTTTAATCAGCAAAATATAGCCGCTTGTCTGGAGATAGCTGACATTCATATTTACAATCCTAAAACATCTATAAAAGAAAATTATTACTTAACAAAGCAACTCATAATGTATGTAATGTTAATGAAGCACCCAGGACTAGTAACTCCCTCACATATTGAACGATGTATGCAAATTGCATATAATGCTAAACTAAATTCTGGATGTTTATCACGACAGGTCGGTGCAGTAATAACAGACAATAACTTTAGCATTAAAGCAATAGGTTGGAATGATGTACCTTCAGGTCAGGTGTCCTGTAACTTAAGAGATGTCAATTCATTATGTGTAAATAGAGATTATAATTCGCATAGTAAATTTGAAATAGAAAACAATGAATTTAGTGATAAAATACACAATCTTAGGTCTAAAATAAATTATTCGCGACTTAAAGGTAGACTATATCCATATTGTTTTAAAGATATTCATGATAAAAAAAATCAAGTTCATACTCGGTCATTACATGCCGAAGAAAATGCTTTTTTGCAAATTGTTAAGTATGGAGGAATTGGAATAAAAGAAGGTGCTTTATTTACAACTGCCAGTCCATGTGAATTATGTTCAAAAAAAGCATACCAACTTGGGATAAAAGAGATTTACTATATAGATCCATATCCAGGCATATCAAAAGACCACATTCTAAAGTTTGGAGATAATAATCTAAAAATGAAATTATTTTATGGTGCAATTGGAAGTGCTTATACAAAGCTTTATTCTCAACGATTATCAATAAAGGATGAATTGAAGATGTTAAACGAAGAATAATAGTAAAAACTCATAGCATAAAATTGGGATAGTTTTTTAGCAGAGGTCTTTGTAAGAGCTTTAGCAAGAGTTGCGACCAACTTCACTTAACATAATGTTTGCGCTAGAGTGCACTAGAGAAAAACTATGTGGATTTGTGCACCACACCTTCTCGCTAACCGAGTCAGTCGTTGCATTAGGCGTTCGCAGGCTCACAGCCATAAGCAACTCTTTTTAGAGATCGAAGGTGTCGCAAACACGGAGACGTTAGGCGACAGAATCAATTAGTGTTTTATTTACATGATGTATCTATTATTGAATAAAGCTATATTATGCAATAATGGGAAGTTTATTATTTATATTTTGATGAGACAAGGAGGATTAATATGAGTAAGAAGATTTGCTTTGTAGTAATGGGTTTTGGAAAAAAGATGGATTATGAAAACTCGAAAGAAGTAGACTTGGATAAGATTTATAAAAAGGTAATTAAAGGGTTATTTGAAAAAGAATTGACAGATTATGAGTTGATAAGAGCAGATGAAATAGCAGGCTCTTCTATAATTGATGTCAGCATGTATACTTTGTTAATGAAATCAGATTTAGTTATTGCGGATATTACAACATTAAATCCCAATGCAATATACGAACTAGGAGTGAGACATGCTCTAAAACCCTATTCTACTATCATTATGGTAGAAGAACAATGTAGAATTCCTTTTGACTTAAGTCACTCTAGACTTCTTGTATATAAAGAGATAGGGGAAAACTTAGATGATAAAGAAGCTCAGGTGATAAGAAAAAAACTTAAAGAGTTTGTTACAGCTAGTGAGAAGAAGGAGACTGATAGTCCATTATACACATATTTACCACACATTTCTCCGCCAGATATTACCGATGACGAATACAGTAAAATAGTAGATGAAGCTAAAGGAAAAAGTGAAAATATTTCAAGTTTGGTCGAACAGGCTGAAAACTTAAAAAATCAAAACCAGTTTGAATGTGCTATACCTATATGGGAGAGGCTTGTTGATTTACTGCCAAATAATTGTTACATAGTGCAACAATTGGCTCTTTGTACATATAAAGCGAAAGTTCCTAACGAAACTTTTGCTTTGGATAGAGCACTTGATATTATCAAAAGATTAACCCCTAAAAATTCTCTTGATATAGAGACGATAGGAATTACAGGAGCAATTTATAAACGGTTGTATAGATTGAATCAGAATTTTGATTATTTAGATGAAGCTATTTATTTTTATAAAAAAGGATATATTATTCAAAAAGATTACTATAATGGAGAAAACTACGCCAATTGTTTATTATTAAAGACAAAACAGAATAATTTGTCGAACGAAGAAACTATTTATTTAAAATTTGAAAGCAAGAATGTACGAAAAGAAATTATCAGAATTATTAAAAGCAATCTAAAAGCTGAAGAGGTTAATTTTTGGATGTACGCTACTCTTTCTGTTTGTTATTTTTGCCTAGGGGATGATGAGAACTATAAGAAATATCAGGATGAATTTTATAAGAGTTGTAGCGCTGATTGGGAAAAGCAAACATATATAGATACAATAGACGAGCTTAAGAACTTAATATAAAAAAGAGGAGGTTTTAAATTATGGCCCACAAATGTTTTATTTCATTTAAGACAGAAGATATCTCTTATAAAGAAGAGATACAAGATGATTTGGATATTGATATGATTGATAAATCATTAAATGAGGCTATTGATTCAGATGATGAAGATTATATCATGAGAAAGATAAGAGAAGACTATCTTTCGGATTCAACTGTAACTATTCATTTAATTGGTAGTTATAGTGCTGAAAATAGTTGGCTTCAAAATCAAATCTATATAAAACGAGAGTTGCAAGCTTCACTTTACAACGGAGAAAATAATACTAAGAATGGTATACTAGGAGTTGCTTTGCCGTCCATGTATGGAAATATATATAAAGGTGAATACACCTGTAGCTCATGTGGAGGGACTCATAATTATGTGAGCATAAATAACGAGACTGTGGTAAAGGAATTTAGTTATAATTATTACATTCCAAAAGATAGTGGTTGCTGTTGGAGTGAAGAAGATAGGTATTGTGTATTGGTGAAATGGGATGATTTTAAAGAAGACCCTAATAAATATATTGACAAAGCATTTGATAAAAAGAGTAGTCCTATCTCCTCAAAAACGAAAGTTAGACCTTAAGTAAGATAAAGGATATGCAATATTCTAGATTATACTAAAAATGAGATTCTCATTATATTTTGAAGTTATTATGTTCAACTAAATATCATAGGTAGCGGGTTTGCATTGACAGCGGCTAGTAGCTGATCGAGTGCTATATGATAACGGTTTTGTTTAATGTCTAATGGTAATTTCCATTGATTCCATCGCCTAACATTATATTTACGTAAAGGTGCACGAGGTACAAGCCTAGGGCGTTGTGCACCACATCCCTTCACCGGGAGAAGAGCTCCACTAAGGGGATCTATCTCTGAGGTCTGGTTCAGGGACGTCGCAAATACGAGAACGTTATCGGACATCATTGATTTGAAGTAGTTATTAAAAAAGAAAGTCATATTTTCTTTTTCCATGCAAAATACGTCTGATTTCCACAGTATTTTCTTGAACGACATAGAATACAAGGTAGTTACCTATTATAAGAATTCTATAGCTCAGATATTCAAGCCGACTATCTTTTGGAATTTTCCCTATGAAAGGAATTTCTTCTAGCTTAGATATTGAACTATCAATCTTATCAAGGAATTTGATAGCTGCAATAGGGTCATCTAACTGAATGTATTCGATAATTTCAGTTAGATCTCTTTCAGCTATTGGTAGGTATTTAGTCTCATATTTTTTACTCATTTAAATTGCTCCTTAACTTTGATATCAACTCCTTGTGAGATATTTTAGGTTCATTTAATTGACTTTGAGATTCAGCCACGCTAAGCTTTTGATAAAGTTCTAATAAAGCTTGTTGTTTTTCATAAAGCGCCATACTCATTACAACCATGTTGCCCTGACCGTTTTTAGTAATGAAAACAGGCTCAGCTTCTTGGTGGCAGATTTCTGAAATCTTATTAAAATTATTACGTAAATCTGAAATGGGTCTAATAAATGGCATGTTCAACACTCCTTTTAGGTTTATTACTTATATTATATCATTATTATGATAAAATTAATACGCTGTTATGATAAAATGTTTTTAATTTAAGAGTGACATCCGATAACAAAATGTTTGCACAAGGGATAGACTTTGAGGCGATGTGCACCACACCTTCTCACTGAGAGCAAAGCTCCACTTAAGGGTATTCCTTTAGGGTCCAGTTCGAAGGAATAGCAAACACGAAACGTTAGACAACATAAGCACTTGGGGGTATTTTTTAAAAAGGAGAAATAATGATGAAATTATTTGAACAACTTACGATTATAGATAGTTTCCATGATGGAATCATTGAGCAAATAATTAAAAATAATGGTGATATATTATTAACTATTGAGATTCAATAATTAGCAGAATTAATAAATTCTAAATATAGTTATTTTAAAGTAATATTAATAAATTGTACTAAATTTGATTTTGAAGATTGGGATAATACAGGTGTATTAATGGAGGATATAAAAGAAATAGAGAAATTAGAACCAGAAATTTTGAGTGGAGAAATAATAAATAGTGATTATATAAAGATTAATTGTTTCATTTCTTCAAGTGTAGGTGGAATTTTAAGAATAAAGACTGAGGAAATTAAAATTTTTGATGAAAATGATACTGTTGTGAGTAAAGAACAATTTTTAGGTATTTGCAAAAACTATTGGGATTCTTTTAAAAAGAGAGAATAATTTTTATAAGACATTAGTGAGTTATTTATAGCTTTAAGGGGGTAATAGAATGAACTATGAAATTAATTTAAATTCATTATATATCTGTGTTAAAGATATGGATAGAGCTATTAATTTTTATGAAAAGTTTTTTGAGCAGAAAGTTAATCAGAGAGATGAGGTATTTAGTATTTTTGATATTAAAGGTTTTAGATTTTGTTTATTTAATAATAGTGAAGTTAATGAAGAAGTTACTTGGGGAGATAATTGTTTGCCTAGTTTTGAAGTAAGTAATATGGATAAAGTAAAAGAAAAACTTGATAAATTAGAAGTAGAGATAGTATTTCCTTTAACTAAGATTAATAAGAATTGGGTTTTAGAATTTAAAGATAGTGAAGGCAATGATATAGAGATTTATAGCAAAATATAATATTTTATTTTAAGCTTGTTTAATTAAATAATTTTTTGATTTGTAGGATAGTTTTAATATGTGCTGACGTCGTCTAACAGCAGATTAACGACATCTCAGTTGATGTGTATGAAAGAGGGCTGGTGCTGACTTACGTAAGGCTTAGAGTTTACCTGAGATTAGGAGCATTGAAGGGGACGCCGCGAATCTGCGAGACGTTATGCAAAATCTTATTAGCATTATGAAAGGAGAGAGTTAATTGGCAGAAAGGCAAAACTATGTATCAAATGAACTAACACATTTTGTGGGTAGAGGTTTGGGTGAGAGTCAACAATTTAACTTATTGGTTAAGATACTAAATAGTGGAGTGTTGAAGAAAAAAGAGTGGCCAGACAATATAATTTCATCACAGGATATGGATATGAGCAAAAAAATATCTGATAATGAATTATATATAGTTTATATGGTTTGTTTTTGTGACATACCAATATCAGAGATGAATATACATATGAAGAAGTATAGTCCATTTGGTATTTCGTTTAAAAAGAAATTTATTGCTGGCAAAGGAGCAACCCCTGTTCATTATATTGATAAAAACTCTACGATGCCAAGAGAATCTTGGATGGATATGTTTGATAATTATTCGAAAAAGATAAATAAATTTTTTAATGATGAATACATGAGAAAAGGGAGAAAACCAGAAGAATTAAAAGAAATAATGAATATGAGATTTTTTATCGATCAATATATTATGAGTTACTTAAAATTTTTTGATAGTTCTAAAGAAGATGATGATGAAAATAACTATTATATGGAACGCGAATGGAGATCGCTAATAAAGGTAGAGTTTGAGTTAGATGATATTTATAGAATTATTTTACCTGTTAAGTATCTAAGCGAGTTTATGTCGGAGTTCCCCAATTATAAAGGACATATAACAACAGTCTAGAATTATAAATGTTAAAATAAGACTTCGCATAATAAAAATTTTGCGTAGAGGTGCACTATGGATAATCTTTAGAGAATTGTGCACCACACCTTTTCACTGGGAGCAAAGCTCCACTTTCAGGTATTCCTTTAGGGTCCAGTTCAAAGGTGTTGCAAACACGAAGACGTTATGCGAAATCATAAGCTACGTTATAAATTAAAATTTGGAGATTAGTTACTTTCTACTATGTATGAATTTTTGATATGAAAGTGAGATGAGTATATGATTGATAAGATAATTGAAGACATAAACCGAGCCTTAGATAGTGAAGCCTATTTAGCAGCAATGACCTTAGCACTAACAATTCCTGATATATGTGGTAAAGCCAAGTATCCAAATAAAGGAACTGGATCTAGATATAGGAAGTGGTATGATGAATATGTTGGAACATATGAAAGAAGCCCATTTGATGAAAGTAAAGAGACGAATATGCCATACTTGAGTGGTGAAGTCGTTTATAGTTTAAGAAATTCTATGCTTCATGAAGGTTCACCAAATGTTGATAGTAAAACAATCGATGATTTTGTTTTGGTCATTGAAAAAAAGAAGCCTATAGAAGTATATTCTGATTCTGCGGGAGTTACTACAACTAACTATAACGATGTATGCGTAAGACATTATCGTTTAAATGTAAGAAGATTCTGCCAGGTGATTATTGCTAGTGCAAAAGGTTACTTTAATGAAAACGAAGAGCTGTTCAATTTCTTTAATTATACAATAATGGATTGGGATGTTGAGGTAGAGAAGTTACGTAAACTGTAGATTTTTCTAATATGCTTTTTAAGCTTACTGTCAGGAAGTTCGATGCTAGGTATAAAATGTAGTGTCGGATTGCTGAGTTATATTATTAAAGAAATTAAATAGAGTTGACTTATGTTCCTATTTGTTCGGAGCTCACGCTTATGACTTCTCATAACAGCGAGTTGGCGACATGCACAGGAACAAGGATGGATGTACACGTCGCTAACTCACGGGACGTTATATGACAGATGCAGGAGAGGTTTGATAAAAAATACAGCTTTTATGAAATCTAGGTGTGGAGTAGTGATTCGCAATGTTATGTTTTTCAAGTGAGTTAATGAAGTGACTTATTATTTAAACAAAGAATGGCTCTAGATTTTGCTAAGACTAATATAGATTCCATAAAGGTTAGTGGTTGTATAAACATAGCAATCAAGGCTGTAATTGGAGAAGTTATAAAAAAAACTGTACCTTGAGGAGATTGCTATGTTTTAGATTGATAATTAGCCATATTTTAATCAATTTAATTAGTATGGGTTGCTGAAAGGGTTTAGATTAGTTCAATGGGGAGTCTGCATCCATCATATAACAAGGTGTTTACACTAGTTGTACTTAGAAAAGTA